>NZ_CP040748.1:2571739-2893207 GCF_006007965.1 Nocardioides jishulii
GAGGTCGCGCGACGGCTTGGCGAGGTCGAGGATCTGGTCGCCGGTGACGACGTAGGTCCCGTCCCCCTCGACCGGCGAGCAGACCAGCCGCCTGGCCTCTCCGCGCACCCGTGTGGCCGCGCTCGCGCCGCGCTCCCCGGGCGAACCGTCGACGGGGAGGAGCCGCACCTGGGCCAGGTCGGGGGTGACGCTGCCGAGCAGGGCCAGGGTCACCGGCGATCGCCACGCGATGTCGGTCACCCGTCGCGCAGCCTCTGCGCTGCGGGTGACCGTGCGCGCGCGGGTGAGGCGTGGCCGGCCGCCGTCGGGTGAGTGCGACACACGGCTCACCACCACCCGGTCCCGGTCCGGCCCGCGGATCACCGCGACCAACCGTGAGGAGTCCCGCGAGACCAGGAAGAGGGTGACGTCCTCGCCCGTGACGCCGGGGACCTCGACCTCGACCGGGTCGCCGTCCCCCGACTTCACCCACACCCGGGCCCCGGAAGGCGTCCGGTCGACGAGCCAGACACGGCCCGCGAAGTCGAAGACCGGGCGGAGCAGGTCACTCGCCCCCTCCACGAAGGTCTCGTCCGGGGCGCCCTTCTCGAGCGCGGCCGCCACGGCGGAACGTCCGTCCCTGGTGACGCCGACCGCCCGGGTGCCGTCGAGGCTCACCCCGACCGACCGGACACCGAGCCCGGAGCCGAGCGGCCCGGCCGTCGTGGAGAAGTTCTCGAAGTCGCCACGCACCAGGCGACCGTCGACCAGGGCGAAGAGGTCACGGTTGGTGTCCCGCCCCAGTGGGCTGAAGGCGAGGCTGGACTGCACGGAGACCTCACGAGCACCGTCGGCCATGGTGACCGGACGGTCGTCGATGGTCAGCCGGACCTTGTCGACGTCCGGCACCTGGCGCAGGGTCCAGGTGAGCTGGGCCAGCATCTCCTCCGCCGAGGTCGTGTCGACGGTGCCGTCCACGTCCTCGATCACGACGTCGGCCACGCCGTCGTCGTCGATCGGCACCGAGTTCATCGCCAGACGGCCCGCGGGGAAGGCGCTGCGCGAGACGGCCCGGTCGGGCGCGCCCTCGAGCAGCCCACGGACCAGGGCGGTCGCCATCTGGTCGCCGGACGGCACCCGCACCGGCTCAGGCACCAGGATCGTGCCGGTGGGGTCGAAGAAGTGGAGGGAGGCGGACTGGAAGCCGTCGTCGAACCACGACTCCGGGACGACGAGGGCGTCGGGGGCGGCGTCGATGCGCCACTCCTCCCCCTCGATCGCCATCGGGAAGGTCAGGGTCGCGTCCTCGTCCGGCAACCTGTGCTCCCAGGCACCGCGACGGTCGTAGCGGTGCGCCTCGACGAGCGGCACCCGGACCCGGGCGAACCCGACGGCCGGCCCGAAGTCGGAGTAGGTGATGGTGCCCTTCTCGGGCGACCACGTGCGCTGGGCGCGTTCGGTGAGGAACTCCGAGGCCACGCTGGTCGTGACCGGGGTCGCCTTCATCGCCTCGAGGAAGCCCAGCACGATCTCCTCGGGGTCCGCCCCGTCAGCCGGCGGACGCGGGTCGTAGAAGCCGCCGCCCTCGTCCTCGTCGGCGGCCTGGGGGTCGACGCGCACCAACGGCCCCTCCGTCGGCATCTGTACGCAGGCCGTGAGGACACCCAGGGCGAGGACCGTCAGGAGAGCCGCGAACCTGCGGCGGGAACGGGCGTACGGACGGGTCATGAGCCCACCTCCGCATCCTCGGGGACCAGCGGCAGGGGGCTGTGCCGCAGCGGCTGTCCGAGCGTACGCGGCAGCGTGAGGCGGAACTGGGCTCCCGCACCCTGACGTCCCCACGCCTGGAGCCAGCCACCGTGCAGGTGGGTGTCCTCCAAGGAGATCGACAGGCCCAGTCCGGTGCCGCCACTGGTGCGGGCGCGCGCGGGGTCGGCGCGCCAGAAGCGGTTGAAGACCATCGCGGACTCGCCCGGGCCGAGGCCCACGCCGTAGTCGCGCACCGTCAGCGCGGCGGCGGTGTCGTCGGCCCCCAGGGTCACCACCACGTCACTGGACTCCGCGTGGTCGATGGCGTTGGTGACGAGGTTGCGCACGATGCGCTCCACGCGTCGTACGTCGGCCTCGGCGATGCAGGGGCGGTCGGCCTCGCGCACCACGACGCGCGTGTTCCGCCGCTCGGCCATCACCCGGGTCGCGTCGACGACGCGGTTGACGACGTCGAGGAGGTTGACGTCGTCCACCTCGAGCACGGCTGCCCCGGCGTCGAAGCGGCTGATCTCCAGCAGGTCGCCGAGGAGCACCTCGAAGCGGTCGAGCTCGGTCTGCAGGAGCTCTGCCGCACGCGCGGTGACCGGGTCGAAGTCGCTGCGGGCGTCGTGCAGGACGTCGCTGGCCATCCGGACGGTGGTCAGGGGCGTACGCAGCTCGTGGGAGACGTCGGAGACGAAACGACGCTGGAGCCGGCTGAGCTCCTCGAGCTGCCGGATCTGGCGTTGCAGGTTGGAGGCCATCTGGTTGAAGGAGACGGCCAGGCGGGCGAGGTCGTCCTCGCCGGTGACGCGCAGGCGCTCCTGGAGCTGGCCCGCGGCGAGCCGCTCGGCGACGCGGCGGGCTCGGCGGATCGGGTTGACCACCTGGCGGGTGATCAACCACGTCACGCCCGCGACCAGGAGCACCAGGAAGACCGCGGCGCCCAGCAACGCCCGACTGACCAGGCCGAGCGTGGCCTCCTGGTCGGTGAGCGGGTAGAGGTAGTAGAGGGTGTACGTCTGCCCGTCCGCCGGCAGCGTCACCTGGGAGGCCACCACGATCCCCGGACCGGGCTCCACCCGTGCCACCGCCCCGGTGGTGCGGATGTCGGTGTAGCTCCACGCGCTGGGGCGCGGATCGGAGAACTCCCGCACCATCGAGGCGGGGACGCTCGCCCTGTCGAGGTTGCGCGAGAACTGGACCCCTCCCCCGGAGAGGTCACCTCCCGAGCCCACCGGCGGGGAGAGGACGACGGCGAAGCCGCTGGCGGCTCCGCGGGCGATGATCGGCTCGATGAGGTCCTCGCGCTGGCCCGAGGCGTCGACGTCGGTGCCGGTCGCGAAGGTGAGGCGGCTGCGCGCCTCGGCGGTCTCGGCGGCCGCCTCCGCGAGGACGCGGTCGACCCGTTGGTCGAGCAGGCCGTCGCGGGTGGTGCGCAGCAGGAACCACCCCACGGCGCTGCCCACGATGAGGCAGAGCAGCACGGTGCTGGCCACGACGCGGGCCTGGATGGACCGTCGCCAGGCGGTGAGGAACCGCCGCACACCGCCCGAGAACCGGGCGAACGCTCTGCGCAGTGGCATGGGCGCTCGCTACGACTTGCCGGCCCTGTAGCCGACGCCACGGACGGTGAGCACGACCTCGGGGTTCTCGGGATCGTGCTCGACCTTGGAGCGCAGGCGCTGGACGTGGACGTTGACCAGCCGGGTGTCGGCGGCGTGCCGGTAGCCCCAGACCTCCTCCAGGAGGACCTCGCGGGTGAAGACCTGCCACGGCTTGCGGGCCAGGCAGACGAGGAGGTCGAACTCGAGGGGCGTGAGGTTGATCTCCGTGCCGTCGCGCGTGACCTGGTGCCCCGGGACGTCGATGCTCAGGTCTCCGACGGTGAGCGTCTCCGACTCCGGGGAGTCGAAGCGGCGTACGCGGGCGCGGATGCGCGCGACGAGCTCCTTGGGCTTGAACGGCTTGACGACGTAGTCGTCGGCGCCGCTCTCCAGCCCCAGCACCACGTCGACGGTGTCGCCCTTCGCGGTGAGCATGACGATCGGCACGCCGGACTCGGCGCGGATCTCCTTGCACACGTCGATGCCGTCCTTGCCGGGCAGCATCAGGTCCAGCAGGACGACGTCGGGGCGGTAGTCCCGGAACGCCGGGACCGCCTGGTCCCCTCGGGTGACCATGCGAGAGTCGAAACCCTCCTGACGCAGGACGATGGTCAACATCTCCGCCAAGGAGGCGTCGTCGTCGACGACCAGGACGCGCCCGCGCGTGCGGGCGTCCTGGTGTGCCTGCGTCATGTCGGCCATTGTGCCAGCAACACGGTCCCCGAGGAGGACGCTCAGTAGCGGTAGTGGTCGGGCTTGAACGGACCCTCGGCGTCGATGCCCAGGTAGTCGGCCTGGTTCGACGTGAGCGTCGTCAGGTTGACGCCCAGGCTCGCGAGGTGGAGACGGGCGACCTCCTCGTCGAGGTGCTTGGGCAGCACGTAGACGCCGACCGGGTACTCCTCGAGCTTGGTGTAGAGCTCGATCTGCGCGAGGACCTGGTTGGTGAAGGAGTTCGACATCACGAACGACGGGTGGCCGGTGGCGTTGCCCAGGTTCATGAGGCGACCCTCGGAGAGGATGATGACGGAGTTGCCGGCCGGGAACGTGAACAGGTCGACCTGCGGCTTCACGTTCTTGCGGACGATGCCCTCCCACGACTCGAGGCCGGCCATGTCGATCTCGTTGTCGAAGTGGCCGATGTTGCCGACGATCGCGTTGTGCTTCATGCGCGACATCTGGTCGGCGGAGACCACGTCCTTGTTGCCGGTCGCCGTGATGATGATGTCGGCGATCGGAAGGGCGTTCTCCAACGTGTCGACCTGGTAGCCGTCCATGGCGGCCTGAAGGGCGCAGATCGGGTCGATCTCGGTCACGATGACGCGCGCGCCCTGGCCGCGCAGCGACTCGGCGCAGCCCTTGCCGACGTCTCCGTAGCCGCAGACCACGGCGACCTTGCCGCCGATGAGGACGTCGGTGGCGCGGTTGATGCCGTCGATGAGCGAGTGGCGGCAGCCGTACTTGTTGTCGAACTTCGACTTGGTGACCGAGTCGTTGACGTTGATGGCCGGGAAGAGCAGCTTGTCTTCCTTCATCATGTCGTAGAGACGGTGGACGCCGGTGGTGGTCTCCTCGGTGACGCCCTTGATCTCGTTGGCGACCTTGGTCCAGCGGTCCTTCGACTCGGCGAGCGAGCGGGCGACGGTCTCGAAGACGATGCGCTCCTCGACGGATCCGGCGGTGGCCGGGTCGGGCGCGACGCCGGTCTTCTCAGCCTCGACACCGAGGTGGACGAGCATGGTGGCGTCGCCGCCGTCGTCCAGGATCATGTTGGCGTACTGCCCGTTGGGCCACAGCAGGATCTGCTGCGTGCACTCCCAGTACTCCTCCAAGGTCTCGCCCTTCCAGGCGAAGACCGGGACACCGCTCGGGTTGTCCACGGTGCCCTCGGGGCCCACGACCATCGCCGCGGCGGCGTGGTCCTGGGTCGAGAAGATGTTGCACGAGGCCCAGCGGACCTCCGCGCCGAGGGCGACCAGGGTCTCGATCAGGACCGCGGTCTGGATGGTCATGTGGATGGAGCCGGCGATCCTCGCGCCTGCCAGCGGCTTCGAGTCGCCGTAGCGCTCGCGCATCGCCATGAGGCCGGGCATCTCGTGCTCGGCAAGCTTGATCTCGGTCCGGCCGAAGTCGGCCAGGCTCAAGTCTGCGACCTTGTAGTCCATCACTACCCCTCGTCAGTGGTTCCTCTGGTGCTGGTCCGGAGAAGCGGACCACCGTCCCCTCCGACGACGAGCGTAGGACCGGCTCCCGACAATCGCGCAATTCGCACCTGCCCCGCCGAGGGTGCCTGCCCTGCTCACGACCCTGCCCCTGGCCCTCCTCCTGGCACGGCGTGAGGGCCCCGTCCCTCCGGGCGTGGCGCGCTGGCGTCAGGAGGCCTGGCCGGGATCACCGGCACCGGGCGTACCGCCGCCCTCGGCACGTCCACCGGCCTGGTTGGCTACGTCCTGCGCACGGTGGGCCTTGCCGCGCGCCTCGGCCTCGGCGTGCTTCTCGTCCTTGCCGTGCCCGAAGGGCAGCAGGTGCAGCACCAGGACGACGACCGCTCCGACGACCAGGCCGAAGACCGCCGAGCCGGCCGTGTTGACCAGCCATCCCACCGCTCCGGCCGCCACCGGGACGGCGTCGTGGGCCGCGACCTCGACGTGGTGGACGAGGTCGTAGGGCGCGTGCCAGCCGAGGTCGTCCAGACCCACCAGCAGGATGTGGCCACCGACCCAGAGCATGGCCACGGTGCCCACGGCACCGATGGTGGCCAGCACGCCCGGCATCGACTTCACCAGGCCGCGGCCGAAGCGCCGGCCGAATGTCGAGCGCGCCTTGGTGGCGAGCATCAGGCCGAAGTCGTCGGCCTTCACGATGAGGCCGACGACGCCGTAGACGAGCAGCGTGATGCCGATCGCGACGACGACGAGGATGATCGCCCGCGAGAGGAACGGCTCGTCGGTGACCTCGTTGAGGGCGATCACCATGATCTCGGCCGAGAGGATCAGGTCGGTCCGGACCGCTCCGGAGACCATCTTCTTCTCCTGCTCCGGGCCGATCTCGGTGGCGAGCACCTCGGGCTCGGTGTGGCCGGAGAGCTTCTCGTACAGCTTCTCGGCGCCCTCGAAGGCGAGGAAGGTGCCGCCGAGCATGAGGATCGGGGTGAGCAGCCACGGGAGGAACTGGCTGAGCAGCAGCGCCGCGGGCAGGATGAAGCAGAGCTTGTTGACCAGTGAGCCCTTGGCGATCTGCTTGACGATCGGCAGCTCCCGCTTCGCAGCCAACCCCTGGACGTACTGCGGCGTGACGGCGGTGTCGTCGATCACCACGCCCGCTGCCTTGGCGCTGGCCCGGCCGGCGGCTGCTCCCACGTCGTCGATGGAGGCCGAGGCCACCTTCACCAGCGTGGCCACGTCGTCGAGCAGTGCGAAGAAACCGCCACTCATGAGTTCACTCCCCCGTCAGTCCGATCTGCAGGTATGCGGCTGCATACCGCCCCTGCAACAGCAGCGAGGAGTAGCGTGCCAGCTCGCTCAGGGCGCCCGGGTCGCAGGTCAGGGTCTCCACGCGTACGCGGCGCTCGCCCGCCGTGCGGACCAGCCGGTCGCGCTCCTCGGCGACGACCGGGTGGTCGCTGCCGTCGTCGAGCACCACCAGCACGGGAGGCGCGCTGGCGGGGTCGGAGTCGAGCGGGTCGTCGAACAGGTCGCGCACCGGCGCCGACTCCATCACGGGGAGCAGGTGCTCGGCGTCGCCGGCGAGGGCGGAGACGCCGGTGGCCCGCCTCAACGACTCCGCGACGCGCCGCGCCGCCCGCGCGGCGAGGACGGTGCCTCCCCAGACCAGCGGCGTGCGGTCGGCCAGGGCGATCGCGAGCAGCTTGGCGGGATTGACCGACAGGTCCTGGTGGGGCGAGCAGACGGTGGCGACCTGGTCGAGGGCGCCGGCGACGTCGTCCACGTCGGTGTGCGGCCCGAGGTCGATCCGGTCGAGGAACTCCAGCATCACCACGGCTGCTGCCGACTGGTCACCGGTGACCACCGGCAGCAGGTGGCACCAACGGCCCTCCGCGTGCTCGGCGACCAACGACTTCTCGGGCGCGGCCACGACCACCTGGGCTCCGCGGCGCAGTCCCTCGGTCACGGCCAGCGCGGAACCGTGGTCGGAGCCGTCGGGTGCCAGCACCACGACGAGGTCGAGGCTCCCCACCCACCCCGGCAGGCCCGGCATCGGCCAGGCCACGAACGGCACCGGGCACGAGGGCTCGAGCACGGCTCGGAGCAGTCGCGAGTCGGGCCCCGCGGCGACGACGGCCCTGGGACGGTTGGCCTGGTGCGCCTGGGCCACGGCTCGCTCGAGTGCCTCACCGACCTGCACCCGGTCACGGCGCACCCGGGCGCCGGCCTCGGCCAGCGTCCTCAGCATCGGGTCGGCAGCGGCCAGCACCCGCTCGTCGTCGAGGCGGGCCTCATCGAACCAGGTCGTCATCAGCGTCGTCTCAGGCGGGCTTGCGGGCCTCGTCGACCAGCAGGACCGGGATGTCGTCACGCACGGGGTAGGCGTAGTGGCAACCGGTGCAGACCAGCTCCTCGCCCTCCACGGAGAGATCCGCGTGGCAGGCGGGGCAGACGATGATGTCGAGCAGGGCGGGGTCGAGGTTCATCAGTGGCTCCTGATCGTGGAGAGGACGGCGTCGCGGACCTCGGCCATCGTGGCGTCGTCCTTGCCCTCGGAGTTGAGGCGCAGCAGCGGCTCGGTGTTCGAGGCCCTGACATTGAACCACCAGTCAGCGTGGGTGACGGTGAGGCCGTCGAGCTCGTCGACCTCCACGCCGTCGCGGCCCGCGTACTGCTCCTTGAGCCGGGCCAGCACGGCGCCCTGATCGGCGACGGTCGAGTTGATCTCGCCCGACGCCGGGTAGCGCTCGTACTCGGCCAGCAGCTCCGACAGGGGCAGGTCGGTCTCGGCGAGCGCCGCCATCGCGTGGAGCGCGGCCAGCATGCCCGAGTCGGCGCGCCAGAAGTCGCGGAAGTAGAAGTGGCCCGAGTGCTCGCCGCCGAAGACGGCGTCGGTCTCGGCCATCGTGGCCTTGATGAAGGAGTGGCCCACCCGGGTGCGCACCGGCTTGCCGCCCAGCTCGGTGACGATCTCCGGCACCGCACGCGAGGTGATGAGGTTGTGGATGACCGTGGCCCCCGGCTGCCTGGCCAGCTCGCGCGCGGCGATCAGCGCGGTGAGCGTCGAGGGCGAGACGGCACGGCCCTTCTCGTCGACGATGAAGCAGCGGTCGGCGTCACCGTCGAAGGCGAGCCCGATGTCGGCCTTCTCGGCCAGCACGGCCTTCTGCAGGTCGACGAGGTTCTCCGCCTCGATCGGGTTGGCCTCGTGGTTCGGGAAGGTGCCGTCGAGCTCGAAGTAGAGCGGCACCATCTCGACGACGCCACCGATGCGGTCGAAGACCATCGGTGCGGTGAGCCCGGCCATGCCGTTGCCCGCGTCGACCACGACCTTGAGCCCACGGCCTCGCACGGGCGCCAGGCTCAGCAGGTGGTCGGCGTAGTCGGCCAGCACGTCGGTGGAGGTGATCTCGCCGGGCGTCTCGGCCTCGAGCGTGGTGCCGGCCGCGACGACGTCACGGATCTCCGACAGACCGGTGTCCAGGCCCACCGGCACGGCACCGGGGCGGCACATCTTCATGCCGTTGTACTGCGCCGGGTTGTGGCTCGCGGTGAACATCACGCCCGCGTGGCCCAGGTGGCCGGAGGCGAAGTAGAGCTGGTCGGTGGAGGCCAGGCCGATCATCACGACGTCGGCGCCGGCGGTGGCCGCACCCTCGGCGAAGGCCTGCGCCATGCCGGGCGAGGAGGGCCGCATGTCGTGGCCGACCACCACCGTGTCGGCCCCGAGCACCTGCACGAACGCGTTGCCCGTGGCACGGGCCAGGGTCTCGTCCATCTGGTCAGGAACGGTGCCGCGCACGTCGTACGCCTTGAAGATGGCGCCGAGGTTCGCGGGATCCAGGGTCGGGCTGGCGGATGTCATGGCCGGGAGCCTATCGGCCACCGCACAGAGGGTCAGTCCGTGGTCAGCACACGCAGGTGCCCGCGCCGCACGCCCTGGGAGGGGTCGTCGGTCGGCGGAGTCCGCGGCGCCGGCTCCGAGGGCCGGGCGGCCTCACGGACGGCGTCGGCGAGCGCAAGGAGGTCGTCGTTGGACGGCCCGGTGTCGCGCAGGTCGTTGGCCAGGCGCAGCACCTCCCAGCCCCGAGGGGCTGAGAGCCGCTCGCTGTGCTGCTCGCACAGGTCGTAGGCGTGCGGCTCGGCGTGGATGGAGAGGGGGCCCAGGACCGCCGTCTGGTCGGCGTACACGTACGTCAGGGTCGCGACCGCGTTGCGGCCGCACGCGGTGCGCGAGCAACGACGGGCGGAATTCACACCGCAGACGTTACCTCGCGATGCACGCGGTGCCGTCTAGGCTCGCGGCATGGAGATCGCGCCGCGCCGGACCCGGGATCGCCGCGGTCGGGGCATGCGTGGGCCGGGCGTCATGCCGCGAACGCTCGGCACCCCGGCCCTGGGCAGCGAGCGGGAGCGCTTCGACGCCCTCGTGCTCAGCGTGGTGAAGGTCATCGACGCCCACTGGCACGACCGGCTCGGGCTCGTCGAGTACGCGGTCGAGGACGCGCCGCTGGTGCCCGACGACTGGGACGACGCCGGGGTGCCGCTCGCGTCGGTGGTGCGCGGCCAGGGGGCCACGCCGAGTCGGCTGGTCCTCTTCCGCCGCCCCCTGGAGCACCGCGCCGACACGCGCGAGGAGCTGCGCGCGCTGGTCCTCACCGTGGTCGTCGAGCAGGTCGCCGAGCTGCTCGGGATGGACCCCGAGGACGTCGACCCGCGCAACCTGTGAAGGCCGCGAGTGACGTCCCAGCAGGCGTCGCGTCGGTGGAGCGCCGCGTCAGTAGAGCGCGGGGCCCACGTGCGGCACCCAGTTGTCGGTGACCAGCTCACGCACAGGTCGTACCGTCCCCGCGCCGGACTCGACCGCCGCCACGACCGGCACCCCGTCCACCACGACCTCCACCCAACGGGCGCGACCCGCGAGGTCGAGCCGGGCGCCCTGCCCGGGGCGTACGGTCAGCCGCCGCTCCTTGAGCGGCGTGCCGTCGGCGGCACGCTGCCGGACCCGGACGTCCGACGGCTCCTGGGCGCCGGCCACCACCAGACGGTGGTCCCCTCCGGCGAGGGTCGTCGCGCCCGACCCGGTCAGGGGCGCCGTGGCCACGGCATGGCTCAGTGTGTTGCCGTCCGTCGTGCGCAGGAGGCCGACGACGGGGGCATCGGCCTGCAGGCGCAGGGCCACCAGGCCAGCGGCGGCCCGCGAACGCAGGAAGGCACCCAGGTCGACGCTCACGGTGGCACCGCCCGGCACGGCGATCTCGGGCACGTCGGCCGGCGCGAACTCGCTCTCCGGCGTCACGGCCCTGAGCCGCACCAGGGTCTGGTCGGTGCCCGGGTTGGTGAGCACCAGGGTGCGGTCGCCCTCCCCGCGCCGGACCCCGGGGAGGTAGCTGTCGGTGGCCGGCGCGGCGGCGGGCGGGAGCCAGGAGACGGCCCGGTCGTCGCTGCCCAAGGGGTCGACCCGGTCGACGACCGAGGAGGCCAGACGTCCGCGGTTGACCTGGATGTGGAGGGAGACGTCGTCGCGCTCCGGAAGGACCGCGGCCAGGTCGAGGGTGAGCTCGTCACGCGCCGGCACCGCGACACCGCGCAGGCGGGCGACCTCGCGGATGCCGTCGGCGGCGTGGACGACCACGTCCGCGATGGCGGGGCCACCGTCGGGGTTGACCAGGCGCAGCACCGAGGAGTGCTCGGCCCCCGCGCCGACGCCGGCGAACCACACGTCGCTGCTCGGGCGCAGGCAGTCGGTGGCGATGCCGCCGCCGCTGCGGCTGGCGACCAGGCCCGAGGCGGTCGGGCCCTGCCCGCGCAGGAGGTCGGTGCCCTTCGTACGCCACGTCGCGACGGCCCCGGAACCGACCTCCAGGTCGGCACCGGAGGTACGCAGTGCTCCCGAGACGTCCGGGTCGGCCAGGGCTGCCTGCAAGGTGTCGGCGCCTGCGAGCGCCGGTGGGCAGACCACGACGGTCGAGGTCAGCGGCGTCGCGGAGGGCGGCTTCGCGGAGTCCTCGGTCGGGGCCGGGTCGACGGTCGCGAGGAGCCCGACCGTGGCGAGGGGGATCACGAACGCCAGGACGGTCAGCGGGTTGACGGAGCGCTGCCCGGAGACGAGCGCGCGCCGCCGGTCGCGGGTGTCGGGACGCTCGGCGCGGCGGGAGGGGCGGGGCTCGGGGGTCATGCGGCGGACCTCGATCGCACGAGAGTAGGGGCGGCGGCCACCAGGGCCACCAGCCAGGCGGCCCCCTGGATGACCAGGAGCAGGACGCGCCCCGCGCTCACCTCGCTGGCCACACCAGCGACCGAGGTCTCGCGGTCGACGCGCCAGGCGCGGGTGGAGCGGTCCTCGGCGCTGGCCTGGACCAGTCCGTCGACCGCGTCGAGGCCGGCGGAGACGCGCCCGTCGACGGGTGCCGGGAGCACGACGTACTCGATGCCGTGCTCGGCCAGGGCCTCCACGTCACGAGGGCTGGGGGCTGAGACGAGGCGGGTGACGATGTCGGTCATCTCGCGGTCCTCCGGGGTCAGGCCGAGGATCTCGTCCTCCCCCACGGTGATCCCGTCGCCACGTCGGACCCGGTAGGTGACGCCGTCGTCGACCGAGCCGCGCACCACGAGGACGCCGTGGTCGTCCCCGGTCAGGGAGCTCTGCGCCATGTAGGCCGGAACCACCTCGGCCCGGTCCTCGTGGAAGGCGTTGTCGGCACCGAGCCACCAGACGATGCCGCCCAGCGGCACGGCCACGGCCACCGCGGCGACCACGGCCGCAATGGCTCGCTGCCACCACGGGTGCGGGTCACCGGAGAGGCGCCGTACGAGGGCACCGGTGCCGAGGGCGATCACGACGATGGCGATGCCCTGGAGCACCACGACGAAGAAGCCCATGCTGGGCGGGGTCGAGGTCGCCGGGAGGTCGAGCACGACGAGCCCCAGCACCGCGACCACGCAGGCGGCGGGGAGCGCGACGAGCCATCCGATCATCACCGGCACCCGGGTGGAGATCGGGGCGATGGCCAGGACGGCGAGCACCCCGATCGGGACACCGAGCCACCACGGCGCGCCGAGGTCGGAGAGGCGTCCGGTCGCCAGGTCGGTGAAGTCGACGGCCGAGACGGGCAGGCGTCCCGCTTCGAGGAGGAGTCCCTGCACGGCTCCGGTGCCCAGCAGGGGCAGGAACCACGGGAGCAGCAGCACCGGGACGAGTCCCAGCGCGAGGGCGGGCGGCCCCCACGCGGACCGCTCGCGCAGCAGCCGGGGACTGATCGCGAAGGCGGCCGCGACGACGAGCGCAGAGGCCAGCAGGCCGAAGAGCCAGACACCGGGCACGAAGGCCGAGCAGAGCGCGAGGAGCAGCCCGGTACGCCAGGCGGCTCGCCAGCGACGCTCGGCGTCGGGGTCGGCGAAGCCGATGGCGGCGTGGGCCAGCCAGGGCAGCAGCGCCGCGAGCGCGACGGTCCCGAAGCGGCCCTCGCCCCAGGCGCCGGAGGTGGCGGGCACGAGTGCGTAGGTCACCGACCCCCAGACCAGGACCCAGGTCGAGAGGCCACGCGGGTCGACCAGACGGCCGACCAGGCGCAGGAGGCGCCACGCTCCCCACAGCGCGATCGGCACGGCCAGGAGCATCAGGACGCTGATCACCGCACCCGCGTTGCCGCCGGTGAAGAGGCCGGCGACCGCGAAGAGGGCGACGTAGGCCGGCGCCGGGACCCGGCTGCCGGTGCCGAGCGGGTGCTGGGACTCGACGTGGAGGCGCCACCAGTCGGCCGCGCTCTGCGGGACGGGTGACAGTGCGCCCCCCTGGATCTCGCCGAAGGCCGCGCGGGCGGCGACCACGGCGAGCACGACGAAGAGGGTGAGGACGAGCGCGACGGGGTTGGTGAAGAAGCGGTAGACCAGCCCGGAGTCGGCGTAGAGCTCCGCGTCGTCGTCATCGGGGTCGTCGGAGCGCCGAGGCTCCTTGGCGGCCTGGAGCGGTGCGAGCGCGGGCGAGGACGCGATCTCGGCGGCCAGCGCCGCCTCCTTCGCCTCACGGCGCCGGTCGGAGAGGTCCTGGGCGCTGCTCGCGAGCGCGGAGGCCAGGTCGGTGGCCACGTCGAGTCCGTGCCGGTAGGGCAGCCACCAGGGCGGCCGCAGGGCGGAGACGTCGCGCGGGGAGTGCTCACGCAGCGCGGCACGCTCACGGCGGGCGGCTCGGACCTGGCCGGGATGGGTGTAGATCGAGAGCAGCGCGGCCAGCTCGTCGAGCGCCTGGCCCACCGCCCGCACGCCCAGCAGCCCCAGGACGCGGAGCAGGGTGCCGAAGAAGAGGCGGAACGTCTGCCAGAGCAGCTGGCGGGACTTCACGTTGGCCAGCAACGTCAGGAGCGCGGCGCGGCGCTCCTGGTAGTGCGGGTGGCGTCCGGTGAGCGCGGTGCGGCGGGTGCCCCGGCTGGCGGCCTCGGCGTGGAAGACCACGGCCTGGGGGACGACGTACGTCCGGTGCCCCGCGCGCGCGGCCCGCCACCCGAAGTCGACGTCGTTGCCGAAGAGCGGCAGCCGCTCGTCGAAGCCTCCGAGCTCCTCCAGCACGCGACGACGCACGAGCATGCCGGCGGTGTTCACGGCCAGCACCTCGCGCTCCTGGTCGTGCTGCCCCTGGTCGTACTCCCCGCGCTCGAGGCCGGTCTCCCGACGGCCCGTGCCGGAGATGGTCACCCCGAGCTCGAGGAGCCGGCGCAGGGAGGGCCACTCGCGCAGCTTGGGGCCGAAGATCTCGACGTCGGGATACTCCTGCGAGGCGGCGAGCAGCCACGCCAGCGCCTCGTGGTCCGGCGCGGAGTCGTCGTGCAGCAGCCAGATCCACTCGTCCTCGTCAGCGGGTGGGAGAGCGTCGAGGGCGGCCCGCACGGCGGCGGGGAAAGAGGTGGAGACCGGGAGGTCGACGACGGAGTCCTCGCCGAAGGCCTCCACCAGGAGGCCTCGGGACTCGTCCTTGCTGCCGGTGTCGACGGCGAGGCAGCGATCGGCAGGACGGTGCTGGCTGCGCATCCCCTCGAGGACGTTCGGCAGCCACCTCGCCCCGTCGTGGCTGATCAGTACGGCGGAGACGGTCACCCGTCAACCCTAGGGAAGGGCATCAAGACCGTGCGAATCGGGCACGGAGAGTGTGCGGAGGCGGAACAGGTCAGACGGCGCGCTTCTTCAGCTTGCGACGCTCCCGCTCGGAGAGGCCGCCCCAGATCCCGAACCGCTCGTCGTTCATGAGCGCATACTCCAGGCAGTCGGTGCGGACGTCACACGTCAGGCAGACCTTCTTGGCCTCACGGGTCGAGCCACCCTTCTCAGGGAAGAAGGCTTCGGGGTCGGTCTGTGCGCAGAGCGCTCGATCCTGCCAACCCATTTCTTCGGTGTCGGCATCGAGGAGAAACAGTTCCCGCATCGGCCCTCTCCTTTCAACCCAGTGTCCGGACCTCTCCCCGTCGTGAGGACCGTTTGAACAACACTAGTGGAATTACATGCTTGTCGCGCACGTAAGTCAAGCCCGATCCACAGAAGTCTGGGGTCTCCTGCGTGTCGCAGAAGGGTTCAGGCAAAGATATGTCGTATGCGCGACATCACGGTTCTCTCCGGTGGTATGGGGGGCGCGAAGTTCCTCCGCGGCCTGCTCCACGGCATCTCTTCGAGGACCCTCCCCCACGTCCACCCCGACGCCCGCGTCACGGTGGTGGCCAACACCGCCGACGACATCTGGCTCCACGGCCTCAAGGTCTGCCCCGACCTCGACACCGTCATGTACACCCTCGGTGACGGCATCGACCCCGATCGGGGCTGGGGCCGCCGCGACGAGACGTGGAGCGTCAAGGCCGAGCTCGAGGCCTACGGCGTCGAGCCCACCTGGTTCGGTCTCGGCGACCGTGACGTCGCCACCCACCTGGTGCGGACGCAGATGCTCGACGCCGGCTACCCCTTGTCGAAGGTCACCGCTGCCCTGTGCCGTCGCTGGCAGCCGGGCGTCACCCTGCTGCCGATGACCGACGACCGGGTCGAGACCCACGTGGCCGTCGCCGACCCCGACAGCCCCAGCGGACGTCGTGTCATCCACTTCCAGGAGTACTGGGTGCGGCTGCGCGCCCAGGTCCCCGTCGAGGCGCTGGCCTTCGTCGGGCTGGACCAGGCCACCCCTGCCCCCGGCGTGCTCGAGGCGATCAGCGGAGCCGACCTCGTCATCCTGCCGCCCTCCAACCCCGTGGTCTCCCTGGGCACGATCCTCGACGTGCCCGGCGTGCGTGACGCCGTGCGTACGACCCCGGCCAAGGTCGTCGGCCTCTCCCCCATCGTCGGAGGCGAGCCCGTGCACGGCATGGCGCGCCAGATGCTCACCGCCATCGGCGTCGAGGTCAGCGCGGCCGGCGTCGGGCGCCACTACGGCGCGCGGCGCAGCGGCGGACTGCTCGACGGCTGGCTGGTCGACGAGACCGACGCCGACGCCGTGGCCGGTCTCCAGGTCAGTGGGCTGGACGCCGCTGCGGTGCCCCTGATGATGACCTCACCCGAGGCCACCGCCGCGATGGCGGCGGCCGCGGTGCAGCTCGTGGCCGGCGCCTGAGGTGCGCGGCATCGAGGTCATCGCCCCCGACGGGATCGGCGAGGTCACGGCCGGCACCGACCTCGCGGTGCTGGTGAGCGAGGCGATCGACCTGGCCGACGGCGACGTCGTGGTGGTCACCAGCAAGGCCGTGAGCAAGGCCGAGGGCCGCACCGTCGCCGCCGGGACCGGCGCCGACGGGGAGGCGGCGTACGAGAAGGCGCTGGTCGAGGAGACCCGCCGCGTCGTCGCGCGTCGCGGTCGGACCCGCATCGTGCGCAACCGCCTCGGGCTCGTCATGGCGGCTGCCGGCATCGACCGCTCCAACGTGGAGGTCGGCACCTTCGTGCTGCTGCCCGACGATCCCGACGCCTCCGCGCGCCGACTGCGCGAGCGCCTGCTGGAGCTGACCGGGGCCAACGTGGGCGTGGTGGTCACCGACACCGCCGGCCGCGCCTGGCGCGACGGCCAGACCGACATCGCGATCGGGGCCGCCGGCCTGGACCCCAGCGAGGAGTTCGCCGGGCAGGTCGACCCCTACGGCAACCCGTTGGAGGTCACGCTCCCCGCGGTCGCCGACGAGATCGCCGGCGCCGCCGAGCTCGCCCAGGGCAAGCTCGGCGGTCGTCCGCTCGCACGGCTGCGCGGTCGCGCCGACCTGGTGCTGGGCGTCGGCGAGCACGGCCCCGGCGCAGCCTCGTTGCAGCGCCCCGAGGGTGCCGACCTCTTCGGCTTCGGCGCCCGCGAGGCGGTCGTGGTGGCGCTGTCCGGCGAGAGCAGGCTGCACCCCGTCTTCGGGGCCCCCGCCGCGCCCGAGGAGCTGGCCGAGGCGTTCGCCCGGGTGAGCCCGGGTGCGCTGCTCGCGCCGTCGGGCGACGCGTGGGAGCTGCGGACCGTCTCACCCCTCCCCCGTGCCGCCCTGACGGCCCTGTGCGTGGCCCACGGTTGGAAGGCCGAGCTCGCCGAGGCGGCGCCGAGCGAATCCGTGAGCTTCGCCCGCCTCTCACCCGCCAGTCCGTAGACTCACCCCGACCTGAGGCGCGGTCCCACCCCGGAACGCCTCTCCACCGCACCAGTACTCCCCCGACTGTGCGCCGACAGCGAAGGTACGACCCATCGTGGCCAAGCAGGACAAGACGAACCGTCAGGCCGTCATCGAGGAGATCCGCAACTCCCAGAAGGCAGCCGACCGGCGCCGCGGAGGCATGATCGTCGGTGTCTCGGTCATCCTGGGCGTGCTGATCATCGCGGCCGCCGCCTGGAAGCCCGTCTCCGACGCGTTCTCGCAGCGTGAGTTCAAGGCGAAGGAGCTCTCCAGCATCGGCGCCAAGGCCGCCGATGTCTGCCAGGACATCACGACCAAGCCGGCCGACGGCATGATGGACCACGAGACGCCGGGCACCCCGATCCCCTACGCCGACGCGCCCCCGGCCTTCGGCACCCACTACGACTCGTGGGAGCCGATGCAGCGCAAGTTCTACGGCGAGGACCGCCCGGAGCTCGGCTACCTCGTGCACAACCTCGAGCACGGCTACACGATCCTCTGGTACGACGAGACCATCGCCAAGGACGACGCCAAGCTGGACGTGGTCAAGGGGCTCGCGGCCAAGTTCGACGGCGACGACATGCGCAACAAGTTCAAGGCCGCGCCGTGGACCGCCGAGGACGGCGACGCCTTTCCCGAGGGCCAGCACGTGGCGCTGACCCACTGGTCGGCGGGCGGCACCGGGGAGACCGACACCGCCAAGCAGGTCGGCGTCTGGCAGTACTGCTCGGAGCCCAGCGGCGAGGCCCTCGAGGACTTCATGAACGAGTACCCCTACATGGACTCCCCGGAGCCCGGCGCCGGCTGACCCGGACCAGCTCAGACCAGCTCGTCGTGGCCGTCCTCCTTGAGGGCGGCCACGATCGATTTCACTTCCTGCGCCCGGGCCTTCGTGGTGACCAGCACGGCGTCGGGGGTGTCGACGACGACGACGTCCTCGATCCCGACCACCGCGACGGTCCGTCCGCCTGCCGGCACGACCAGGCCGGTGGCATCGTGCGTACGCACCTGTGCGGCGTCGCCGATCACCCGCAGGCGGGCGTCGTCGCCGGCGAGTGCGGCGAGGAGGTCGCCCAGTGAGGAGAAGTCGCCGACGTCGTCCCAGGTGAAGCGGCCGGGCACGCAGGCCACCCGACCGGCGGCGGCCGCCGGCTCCGCGACGGCGTGGTCGATGGCGATCCGAGGCAGGGTCGGCCAGATCTCCTCCAGCCGCTCCGGGGTGGCCGCGATCGTGCGCAGCGCAGCCGTGAAGTCAGGGTCGGTCTCCGCGAGCAGGTCGAGCAGCACGCCCGGCCGGACCACGAACATGCCCGCGTTCCAGCGGTAGGCCCCCGAGGCGAGGTAGCTGCGGGCCACCTCCAGCGACGGCTTCTCCACGAACTCCTCGACCCGGCTGGCCGCGAGCCCGGGCAGGGCCTGACCGGCCCGCACGTAGCCGAAACCGGTGGCGGGGCCGGTCGGCTCGATGCCGATCGTCACCAGCCAGCCCTCGCGCGCAGCCTCGACCGCAGCGGTGACGCACTCCTCGTACGCCTGCTGGTCGCCGATGACGTGGTCGGCGGCGAAGGAGCCCATCACCGCGTCGGGGTCGAGCCGCTCGAGCATGGCGGCCGCCAGGCCGATGGCGGCCATGGAGTCGCGCGGCGACGGCTCGGCGACCACGCGGTCGTCGGGGAGCCCGGGCAGCTGGCGTCGTACCGCGTCGGCGTGCGCAACTCCGGTCACCACCAGGCAGCGGTCCGCGGCGAGGGGGGCAAGTCGGTCGAGGGTCGCCTGGAGCAGCGTGCGGCCCGACCCGGTGAGGTCGAGGAGGAACTTCGGCGCCCCCGAGCGCGAGAGCGGCCACAGCCGGGTGCCAGCCCCACCGGCCGGGACGACGGCCCAGAAGTCCGCGAGCGCAGGTCGGGGCGTGGAGGTGTCGGTGGCAGCCATGGCAGCGAGGGTAACGGTCGGACTCAGCGTTCCTTCGACACCTGCCAGCCCAGGGCAGCGAGCGAGGTCAGGAGGATCCACGGTTCGCCCACCAGGACCAGCACCAGCGCCAGCGCCACCGCGACGTCGGGCCCGTGGAGGAGCTGCCGGACCACTCCGATCGGCAACGCTCCGGCGGGGGTGGTCACCACGGCACCGAGCTCGGCGGGCACCGGGTCGGAGGAGCGTATGGTGGCGGCCAGCCCGGCCACCGCCAGGTGGAGACCACCCCACCACGGACCGTCCACGAGAAGCACGGCGGGCATCGCGACACAGGCCGAGGCCAGCGCCGGCAGCAGCGTCAGCGCCAGGGTGACCCCGTGGGTCGGTGCCACCACCGCCCGACGCAGCCCCGGGGAGCCGAGCCAGGTGCGCAACCCCTGGCCCGCCTGCCGACCCGACCACGCCGCGACCACGCCCGCCAGCAGCACGGCCCCGCCGTAGCCGAACCCCTCACCGGCGACCACGATGGCCGGCACAGCCGCGAACGTGACGGCCACCGCACGCCACCGCCGGCGCACCAGGCGCAGGTCCGCGACGAGGAACGCGTACGCTCCCCGCCACCGCAGCGGCCTGCTCGGGTGCCTCCCCCCGCGCAGGTCGGCCCGGCGGCGCTGCAGTCCGGTCAGGGCGGTGGCGTCCATCATCAGGGCGGAGTCGGCGACGGCGTCCACGACCTCGCGGCCACGAGCCAGCTGCGCGTCCGAGAGCTCCGCCAGCACGCTCCCGGGCCGTCGCAGCAGGACCAGGGCGACCACCAGGGCGACCACCAGAGCGGCGAGCAGCAACCCGGTCGTGACGACCGCTCCGACCAGCCCCGGGCCCTCGACACGCCACCCGCCGGCCGGCGGCTCTGGCAGGTGCGCGACACGGGTGACCACGGCGCTCAGCAGGGTGAGGCCGAGGAGCACCAGCACGGCCCCCGCCCCTCGACCCGGTTGGCGTCCCGAGAGCCGGGGCTGGACCACCACGAGGGCGACCTGGACCACGGCGGCACCCAGCGCACCGACCACCGCACCCAGCGCCAGCACCACCGGGTCGAGCCCACCGCCCTGCGCGGCGAGGGCGGTGAGGAGTCCGACCAGCGTCCCGCCCAGCGCCGCGGCCCCCACCGTCGCCGCGAGGGGGCCGCGCAGCAGCACGGCGCGTTCGGCGGTCGTGCCCAGAAGCCAGCGGGCGGCTGCCCGCTCGGCGGAGACCGGCCCCACCGCACCGCCGGCGAGCACCAGGGCACCGAGCCCCAGCATCGCGACGGCGACCGCGGAGGACGCCGGGTGCTGCTGCAGGACGCAGCCGGCACCCTCGCCCACGGTGCACACCTGGCTGGTGAAGGTCTCCCGGGCGAAGGAGACGATCCAGACGGCGAAGAGCACCCCGGAGAACACCCACACGTAGAGGTCGGTGAAGCGCTCCGCGCCGTCACGCCTGCGCGCCCTCGCCCGGGCCAGCGCGGAGACGGCCTCGTGGGCCGCCACGTCGTCGCCACCCCGGTCGGGGCGCCGCGGCGCCACCCTCATCCGGCGCCGACCTCGAGCACCCTCGCCCCCGACGCGGTCACCAGCTCGTCGGAGTGGCAGGCCATCAGCACCGAGCGGCCCTCGCGGGCCTGCAGGGCGAGCCACTCGCCGAGCCAAGCCCTCCCGTCGGCGTCGAGGCGCTGCTCCGGTTCGTCGACGAGGAGCAGCCGCCACGGGCGTACGAGCGCGACGGCCAGCGAGAGACGCTGCCGCTGGCCCGAGCTGAGCGTGCCGGGAACCTGGTCGGCCACGCGGGTGAGCCCGAGGTCGGCGAGCGCCGTGCGAGCCACCGTCGTGGGATCCACCACGCTGTCGGCCCGGGCGAGGAGGTCGAGGTGCTCGAGCACCGTGAGGTCGGGGAACCAGGCCGTGTCGTCCAGCAGCGCGAGCACGTCGCCGCGGACCGCCGCGTCCCGCGTGTCCAGGGGGCGGCCGTCGAGCAGCACCTCCCCCGAGTCCGGCTCGTCGAGGCCGACCACGCACCGCAGCAACGTGGTCTTGCCCGCGCCGTTGGGTCCGACCAGGGCGACCACCTCGCCCTCGCGCACCGCCGCCGTCATGCCGTCGAGCACCGTGCGCCCGCCGAACTCCTTGACCACCCGTTTCAGCTCCAGCACGCGACGATCCTAGGAGGAGCGACGTCTACGCTGGCCCGATGACGTCTCCCCGCACCTTCACCACCGCCCTGGACCGTCAGCTGCGGCGCGCGCCCGGTGACCCTCTGGTCACCTTCTACGACCACGCGAGCGGCGAACGCGTGGAGCTCTCCGTGGTGACCTACGCCAACTGGGTGGCCAAGGTCTCGAGCCTGCTGACCGAGGAGTGCGGTCTCGAGCGCGGCCAGCGGCTGCGCATCGATCTTCCTCCGCACTGGCTCGGCCCGGTCTTCCTCGGCGCCGCCTGGACCGTCGGCCTGGTGGTGAGCGACTCCGACGACGTCGACGCCGTGGTCTGCGGTCCCGCCACCGTCGCGCGGTGGTCCGAACGGGCCGACGACCTGGAGGTGCTGGCCTGCAGCCTGCTCCCGCTGGGCCTGCGCTTCCCTGACGGAGTTCCCGAAGGCGTGCGCGACGTCGGCCTGGAGGTCTGGGGCCAGCCGGACTCCTTCATCCCGTGGGACCCGCCCACCGACGACGACGCGGCGACGGTCGGCGACGACGGCGCCACCGTGTCGCAGGCCGACATGATGGAAGCGGCCGCCACCGGGAGTCTCCTCACCGACGGCGGCCGCCTCCTGACGGTGGCGAACCCGACTTCCCCATCAGGTGTCGCCACCTTCATCGAACCCCTCGTGCGAGGCGGTTCGATGGTCCTGGTGGCCAACGCGGACCCCGAGCGACTCGAGGCGACCGCGGAGCAGGAGCGGGTGACCGCGCGAGTGTGACCCCGCGCGGACCGGCTCACCCGGCCAGGTCGTAGGCGCCCAACCCCTCCCCCAGGAGGCGACGGCCGGTGAGCCCGTTCGCCGACGAGGTGAAGAGGTAGAGCAGGCCGGTCTTCTTGTCACGGGCCAGGAGGTCCGTGGTGCCCTTGGCCAGGTGGGCGTCGCTGATCGCGACCTTCCAGTCGTACAGCGTGGGGTTGTAGACCGAGGAGGTCTTGAGGCGCCCCAGGGCTCCGGAGAAGCCGGTGGCCGGCACCCCCGCCGCCACCGTCTTGGCGCCGCGCCCCGCGTAGAAGACGGTCTTGCCGGCGACGGTGCCGATCAGGTCAGGCATCTTGTCGCCGTCGATGTCGCCGACTGCCTCGAGGTTCTGCACCTCGGAGAAGCCACCGCCGATGCGCTTCGGGTCGGCCAGGCGACCGGTGCCGTTGCCGCGACGCAGCTGCAGGGCACCGTCATTGCGGATGCTGATCACGTCACCGTGTCCGTCGCCGTCGAAGTCGCCGGCGTTGATCAGGGCCCGGATGCCACCGGCGGTGGTGCCGGTGCCGATGGGCACACCGAGCTCGAACGTGCCCGGGTTGGTCAGCAGCACGAGCGAGTTGCCGCGGCGTGCCACCACGTCCGGCAGTCCGCCGGTGACGAGCGGGGCGACGGAGAGGTTGGTGATCTTCTTCCGCACGCCCAGCGGGCCGAGCGGCAGGCCGAAGCTGCCGTTGCCCCGTCCGGGCAGGACCTGGAGGGTGCCGTTCGACGTGCGGACCAGGAGGTCGTTGACGCCGTCGCGGGTGAAGTCGCCTCCCCCGGCGATGGCGGTGCTCGCCGCCCAGGTGCCGGGCGTACGCGACTGGGTGCTGAGGGCGTTCTTGCCGGTGCCACGCAGGGTGTAGGTCACGCCGGCGGAGTCCCGCCCGATGAGGTCAGCACGCCCGTCGCCGGTGATGTCGCCCACGGCCGTGAGTGACGTGTAGCGCTTGACCGTGCGCTTGAGGTCGACGCGGCTGAAGCCACCGTTCTTCTTCTGCACGAATCCGCGGAGCTTGCCCGTCTTGATCTCGCGACCCACGAGGTCGGCCCGCCCGTCGCCGTTGAGGTCGCCGTAGGGCACGAGCAGGTCGTGCTTCTTGGTCGCCAGGACGCGGCGCTTCGGGGCGGCGAAGCCACCCTTGCCGTCACCTGCGTGGATGCTCGCGACGCCGTTCGAGTCCAACGACACGACGTCGGCCCTGCCGTCGCCGGTGAGGTCGGCGGAGACGAAGAACTTGCCACGCGCCTTCCACCCCGTCGAGACGGCCTTGGGCGCACGCAGGCTCGAGGTGCCGCCGGTCGGGATGATCAGCAGGCGGTTGTCGGACTTGCGGCGCACCACCAGGTCGGGGTGCGGCGTGCCCACGAGGTTGGAGTCCTTCACCGGGGTGGAGTACGGCGGTTTGGGTGCCGGGCTCGGGGTCGGGGTCGGGGCGGGCGCGGGGGCCGGGGTGACGACCGAGCCACCCTGGGCGGACTTGGCCAGCTTGCGGATGTCGCCGAGACGCGCGTAGAGGTGCTTGCCCGGGCAGGCGGTGCTGCCTGCGTCGCGGTGGCCGCTGATGGCCTGGAACGTGCCCTTGCCGACCTTCACCTTGGTGGCGGAGGCGTCCACGCCGGCCAGGCTGAGCTTCCACGCCATGAGGGCGCCGTAGGCGTCGACCATGGCCTGGGGCGGCTTGACGGTCTCGAAGTTGCCGATGGCCGACATCGCGAAGGCGTAGTCGTTGTAGCCGAGGGTGTGCGCGCCGACGACGGCCTTGTCGACGCCGCCGTAGCGACCTTCCCAGATCCGGCCGAAGCGGTCGACGAGGAAGTTGTAGCCGACGTCGCTCCAGCCACGCGACTTGGTGTGGTACGCGTAGATGCTGCGGATGATCCCGGGCACCTCGGCGGCGGTGTAGTTGTTGGCGTTGACGGTGTGGTGCACGAAGCCGGCCTTGATCGTGCCGTAGCGCAGCGACGACTTGTCGCGCAGCTTCTCGTTGGCACCCCACTGGGCGCGCGAGTAGATGGTGGGCTTGGGAGCCGACTTCTTCTTGGCCGCGCTCAGCTCGATGTCGCCCTCCTGGGCGCTGGCGTCGTCGTCGTCCGCGGCGGGGGTCTGCGACTCGATGGCCGGGCCCTCCTCGCGCGTGGCGGTCGTGCCGGGGTCGACGACGGCGAGCGAGAGGCCCTCGGGCAGCTCACCGGCGGCGTCGGCACGGAGCTCGACCTCGTCGACGTCGCCGACGATCAGGGCGTCGGTGCCGCCACGGGCCCGGCGGGCGTCCGGGCTGTCGGCCTCGGGGGCGTGCTCGTCGTGGTAGACGAGGTCGCCCCACTCGCTCCACTCGTCGCCCACCCGCGTACGCACCTGGAGCGCGAGGTCGCCCTCGGAGACCTGGTCGGCGTTGTCCCACGTGACGCCGACGGCGCCGTAGCCCTTCACCGGAGCCTTGACGGTGGCCTCGACGACCTCGTCAGCGTCCGCGGAGAGTCCGTGGTCGTGGCCGTCGTCGTGCCCACTGTCGTGCCCGTGGTCACTGCTGGGCTTCTCGGCCCGCTTCTTGGTGGCCGGCGCCTCGGACTTCTTCTTGGCGGCGGGCTTCTTCGAGGCGGGCGCACCGGTCGCGACCGCGTACTCCTTCACCTCGGGCTCCACCGGAGCGACCGGGACCTCGGAGGTCGAGACGCTGGCGGTGTTGACCGGCGGCGCCGCCTGGACGAGTCCGGCAGGGGGCTGCGGGACGACGTCGAGCGAGACCACGTTGGTCGCCGGGGCGAGGACGGCCACCACGAGACCGAGCGCCAGGGTCGTCTGGCACGCAGTGATGAACCGAGCTTGATTGGTACGCATAAGGGCCTACTCCAGTGCGGGGGAAGAGTCACACAGTGAGCAACTTTCACATGAGTCACACCAGTCAGTCGAGTAAAACTGAGTAACTACAACGGTGTAATTTCCAGTCGCCACGCCGACCAACTCGCACTTTGTCAACTTTTCGATCCCCAGAATGGCGTAGTTCCGGCCGTTCTGACGGCTGAATGGCGCGAAAAGGTAAAGAAAAGAGGCCGACCCCCGATGGGGGTCGGCCTCTCCGTGTCTAGTCCGTTCAGATGTCAGATGTCGGCACCCAAACCGTCGTCGGCATCGTTCGGGTCGCCACCGACGTTGGCGTCGGGGTCGTCGTACTTCAGGAAACGGATACCTTCCTCCACTCCCCCGTCAAAGGCGAGCTTGCCCTTCTCCAGGACCAGGACCCGGGTGCACAGGTTGCGGACTGCGCCCGGCGCATGGGAGACGTAGAAGATCGTCGTGCCGGAGTTCTTGATCTCGTCCATCTTCAGCTTGCACTTGCGCTTGAACGGGCGGTCACCGACCGCCAGCGCCTCGTCGGCGATGAAGATGTCGGAGTCCACGTGGATCGCCACGGCAAAGCCCAGACGAGCCTTCATGCCCGAGCTGTAGTAGGTCACCGGGGTGTCGAGGAACTTGCCGAGGTCGGCGAACTCCACGATCTCGTCGAACTTGCGGCGGGTCTCCGCCTCGCTCATGCCCAGGATCGCGGCGTTGAGCCACAGGTTGTCGCGACCCGACAGCTGCGGGTCGAACCCCGCACCGGTGGCGATCAGGCCGGCGATCCGGCCGCGCGTCAGGACCGAGCCGGAGTCGGGGCTCATCACGCCACTGATCAGCTTGAGCAGCGTCGACTTGCCCGAGCCGTTGAGGCCCATGAGGCCGATGGCCTCGCCCTCCTTGACGTCGAAGCTGACACCGTCGACCGCGTTGAACGTGTCGTGCGTCTTCATGCCTCGAGCCTTCGCCAGCGCCATCTGCTTCAGGGAGCGGTGGTACTGCATGCGGAAGGTCTTCGTGGCGTCGCGCACCTCGATGAAGTTGGTCATCTCAGAGCCTCTCCGGGACGCGCTTTTCGTACTTGCTGAACCACAGCTGCGCCACCACGAGGAAGACCACGGAGGCCACGAACATGATCCCGCCCCGCGCCCACAGGTCGTCCGGGAAGTGGGTGTCGATCAGGTGCTGAGGATTGTCTGCCGTGCCGACCCAGAAGCAACGCTGCAGCAGCAGCACCGCCTCGGCGACCGGGTTGAGCAGGTAGATCTGCGACCCCAGGTCACCGAACCGCTCGTGGACCATCGTGTAGGGGTAGATCATCGGCACCGAGAAGGTCGTGAACTGGGTGAGCGTGCCCACCACCTTGCCGAAGTCACGCATGAACACGTTGAGCACGCTGAAGAAGAGCGCCAGCCCGAGCCCGAGCGGGATCAGGATCCCGAAGGCCAGCAGTCCCGCGCCGACTCCGACCGGGTCCGGGACCCAGCCCAGCAGCACGCACGCCACGAGGAGGATCACCAGCATCGGACCGGTGTGCCACAGGGCCACCAGCATCCGTGACACCGGGAAGAGCTCCTTGGGCATCGCCAGCTTGGAGATCAGCCCACGGCTGCGCACCAGCGAGGCCGTGCCGCCGTTGAAGGTCTCGGTGAAGAAGTGGACCAGGATCATGCCGGCGAACAGGTGGATCGCGAAGTTCGGGACGTCGTCTCCCCCGCGGCCGATCGCCACCTGGAAGACGAAGTAAAACATCAGGAACCGCACGCCCGGCTGGAGGTAGCTCCACGTCCAGCCCAGCGCGGTGCCCTGGTAGCGCGACTTGATCGTGTTGCGCACCAGCATCCCGAGCAGGTAGCGCTGGCGGAAGACCTCGAGCAGGCCCGAGTTCGAGGCCGGCGGCGCGAGGGGAGGCAGCTCCTCCCCTCGCATCGTGGGAGCCTGGCTCATGCGTCCGCCGCAGGGCTCTCGGTGGACCCGGACTGCTCCGTCCCCTGCGACATCCACGGGGCGAAGGTCTTCTCCCACTCCTCGGGCGAGGTGATCTCGCCCAGCGCGTCGCGGTACTCCTTCGCCAGGCGCGGCCACTCCTTGCGCAGACGCAGGTGGATGTCGACCGTCTTCTTCAGCAGCTCCTGGAACTTCTCCGGGTCACGCTGGTAGAGGGCGGCCGAGGAGCCGTCGGGCATGGAGACGACGACCGAGTCGTACTTGGTCAGTCGGTACCACTGCGAGTCCATCGCGGGCAGCTCTGCCTCGGGGTTCTGGCGCGAGGTCGGGCGCACCGGCAGCAGCTGACGGATCGGCGCCTTGAGGGCGGCCAGCCTCGTCTGCATGCCGGTGGGGACACCGGTGTCGTCCTTGCCCTTGCGCGGCGGCTTGTGGCGGCGTACGGGCGGGAAGGCGTCCGGGTCGGCCTGCAGCTGCGCGTCGGAGAAGGGCTTCACGAACTCGCGGATCTCGGGCAGCTTCGTCGCGAGCTCGCCGTGCAGGGCGCGCGGTCCGGCGAGCACGTCCTCGAGGGCCTTGTGGCGCAGCTCCACGGTCGAGTACTGCATCGAGACGATGTGCTTGACCTGGTGGTTGAAGCTCTCCTGCACCATGCGGCCGCCCTTGGGGTAGGCCGAGTGGAGCAGCGCGGCGATGAAGCGGTTGCGCTGGTGGAAGTACGACTGCCAGTCCAGGCCGTCGTTCTTGTCGGTCCACGGCACGTGCCAGACGGCGGCACCGGGGAACGTGACGGTCGGGTAGCCGGCCGCGCGGGCGCGCAGGCCGTACTCGGAGTCGTCCCACTTGATGAAGACCGGCAGCGACAGCCCGATCTCCTCGAGCACCTGGCGCGGGATCAGGCACATGAACCAGCCGTTGAAGTCCACGTCCACGCGCTTGTGCAGCCAACGGGTGGAGCGCAGGTTGCGGGCGCCGAAGTCCCAGTCGCCGAAGACGCCCGGAGCCGACTCCCACCAGAAGCGCCAGGGCTGGACGATCTCGCCGAAGGAGTGCAGGCGGGCGCGGGAGTAGATCGAGAACATGTGGCCGCCCACGATCGTGGGACGGCGGGCCAGGTCACCGAAGGTGATGGCGCGGATGATGCCCTCGGGCTCGCAGATCACGTCGTCGTCGAGGCACATGAAGTACGTCGCCGTGCCCTTGCGCACCGACTCGAGCTGGCCGCGGGCGTAACCGCCGGAGCCGCCGAGGTTGCCCTGCTCGATGACCCGGAGCTGGTCGCCGAGCGCCGCCTGGGCGCGCGGGAAGTCCTCGTCCTCGGTGACCAGCTTGGTGCCCTGCTCCATGACGAGCACCTCGTCGAGGTAGGGGCGCAGGTCGGGGTCCTCCCCGATCTGGACGATCAGGTCGGCGCAGAAGTCGGGACGGTTCATCGTGGTGATGCCGATGTCGACGGTGCCGTGCTCGGCGCGGTCGGCGGGGACCTCGGCGGTCCACTCGGCGGACTCGACGACGACGTCGTCCTCACCGGCAACGACGTCGTACCAGTACCAGCCGCCGTCGACGAAGGGCTTCAGCGGCAGCTCGAAGGTGAAGGCGCCCGCGGACTTCTCGCCCGTGGTGACCGTCTCGACGCGCTGCGAACGGCCGTTGGCCATCGACCGGTAGACGGTCAGCGAGGCGCCGACGCCCGTGAGCCGCACGGTGAGGGTGACGTCGGTGACGACCGTCCACCGGCGCCAGTAGCTCGCCGGGAAGGCGTTGAAGTAGGTGCCGAACGACAGCTTGTCCCCCGCCACGACCCGCAGCGCGGTGCGGTTGAGGATCTGGTCGGGGTGGATCGAGGCGCCGGTCGAGATCGACTGGCGCATCTGCGCGGCGTTGAGCTCCTGGGCGTTGCGGTTGGCCCCGACCTCGTACTTGTCGGCGTCCAGCACGGCGGGCTCGGGGTCGACGTAGAGCCGGAAGACGTCCGAGTCGCTCTGGGTGGGCAGGATCTGGCGCTGCAGCAACCGGGTCACGGTCGCGGCCTTGGGGGTGCGGCTCATGCGTCCACTCCTCCGCTCTTGAAGGGCTCGCCGTCGGCGAAGTGCGGGCGGATCTTGTTGTCGTACATGGAGAGGGCTGCACCGATCGCCATGTGCATGTCGAGGTACTTGTAGGTGCCCAGGCGGCCACCGAAGAGGACCATCGGCTCGTCCTTGGCCAGCTCGCGGTACTTCAGCAGCTTGGCGCGGTCCTCGGCGGTGTTGATCGGGTAGTACGGCTCGTCGCCCTCCTCGGCGAAGCGGCTGTACTCGTGCACCACGATGGTCTTGCCGGCGAGGTGCTTGCGCTCCGGGTGCAGGTGCTTGAACTCGAGCACCCGGGTGAAGGGGACGTCGGCGTCGTTGGCGTTGACCACGCCGGTGCCCTGGTAGTCGTCGACGTCGAGCGTCTCCTGCTCCAGGTCGATGGTGCGCCACGAGAGGCGACCCTCGGAGTTGTCGAAGTACTCGTCGACCGGGCCGGTGTAGACGATCGGGACCTTGCCCTTGTAGTCGTCGGCGACGGCGAAGAAGTCGGTCTCGAGCTGGACGGTGATGTTCGGGTGCTCCGCCATGCGCTCGAGCCACGCGGTGTAGCCGTCGACCGGCAGCCCCTCGTAGGTGTCGTTGAAGTAGCGGTTGTCGAACGTGTAGCGGACCGGGAGGCGCGTGATGATGTCCGCGCTCAGCTCCTTGGGGTCGGTCTGCCACTGCTTGGAGGTGTAGCCCTTGACGAACGCCTCGTAGAGCGGGCGGCCGATCAGGGAGATCGCCTTCTCCTCGAGGTTGGTGGCGTCCTCGGTGGCGATCTCACTGGCCTGCTCGGCGATCAGCGCGCGCGCCTCGTCGGGGGTGTGCGACTTGCCGAAGAACTGGTTGATCAGGCCCAGGTTCATCGGGAACGAGTAGACCTGCCCCTGGTACTTCGCGAAGACCCGGTGCTGGTAGTTCGTGAACTCGGTGAAGCGGTTGACGTACTCCCACACCCGCTTGTTGGAGGTGTGGAAGAGGTGCGTGCCGTACTTGTGCACCTCGATGCCCGTCTCCTCGTCGAACTCGGAGTAGGCGTTGCCGCCGATGTGCGGGCGACGCTCGAGGACGAGCACCTTCAGGCCGAGATCGTTGGCGCAACGCTCAGCGACCGTGAGGCCGAAGAAGCCGGAGCCCACGACCACCAGATCAGGCAGGTCGCTGGGCTCGGTCGACGGGACGGACTCGGACAAGACGTGCTCCTCACGAAGGGATTCTTCACAACAGTGCTGGCCCCTGGGGGCACAGGCCAAGCGAGTCTAGCGGCGTGCGGGGCGGGGTCCCGGCACGGCGCGCATCCCCCACGCGTCCCTCATGGCCCGGGTCACGTTGCCGGCCTCGGCCCGTCCGCCGCGCAGGGGGCTCAGGACCACCACGGCCAGGGTGATCAGGAGCGGCTTGAGCCGGACCAGGAGGTTCTCCCCGTAGCGCAGGTGCACCACGAAAAGATTGCGGTACATGTAGTAGCCCTTCCACCCCGACAGGTCGTGCTGCTGGTTGAAGTCGAGCTGGCGCACCAGCACCGCGTCACGCTGCGCCCAGATGGTGCGCCCCGACCGACGGACCCGGATGGCGAAGTCGACGTCGTCGTAGAAGATGAAGAACGAGGGGTCCGGCAGGCCGATCTCGTCGATCACGCTGCTCCGGGTCATGAACCCCTCGAACGCGACGTTCTCGACGGGCACCCGCTCCGGCATGTCGGCCCGCGAGGCGTACGTCGAGTCGACGCTCGCCGTCTTCGGCCGGATGGCGAGCGGGTTGGCGAGGTCGAAGCGCAGCGCGGACTTCTCCACCAGGTGGCCCGCCAGGTCCTCGCGCACCACCATCAGGCAGTCCTCGTCGGCGGCCATGAGCACGGCCAGGCAGTCGGGGGCGGGCACGGTGTCGTCGTCGACGAGCCAGATCCGGTCGTACCCGGCCTCGTACGCGGTCTTCGTCCCGAGGTGGAAGCCGCCAGCTCCCCCGAGGTTCTCGGGCGAGGAGATCACCTGCAGCGGCAGGTCGTCGCGCGCCGCCAGCACCTCGGCCGTGTGGTCGGTGCTGGCGTTGTCGACGACCACGACGGCGTCGGGAAGGCGCGTCTGCGCCGCCAGGCCGTCGAGCATGCGGGTGAGCAGGTCGGCGCGGTTGTAGGTGACGATCACCACGGCGACGCTCTCGCGTCCGGGCCCGTCGGGGGCGGTCATGCGAGGAACCTCCGGTGTCCGGTGAAGTCGCCGCGCAGCGCAGCGGCGAAGGCGGAGAAGCTCAGCCGCAGCCGCGCCGGGTCGCGGTGGGTGAAGAGGTAGAACCACACCGTCTTGGCGACGAAGGCCAGGGCGTGGGGCGTCCCGCGGTACTCGCGCAGGTTGAGCAGGTTGTTGCGGGCCATGCAGTAGTGCTTGAGGTCGCTGGGGCTGTGGTTGTAGGTCATCCGGCCGCCGAGCATCGGGGTGCCCAGCGCCCCGACCGAGGGGTGGCGGACCACGGCGTCGACCACGGTGGCGATCCGGGCACCGGCGCGCTCGGCGCGCAGCCTGTACTCGTGGTCGTCGCCCCAGATGAAGAGCTCGGCCCGCACCGAGCCGATCTTCTGCACCAGCTCACGGGTGACCAGGACGCCGTTGAAGGGGATCACCACGTCGCGGATCAGGCCGTCGGTCGCAGCCGCCCGGACCGCGGCCATGTCGTGGACGACGGTGGAGGTCCCGGGCAGCCGGATCGGGAAGACGAGCCGGTCGCCGCGCTCCTCGTCGACCACGGCCGGCCCCCAGAAGTCGAGCTCCCCGTCGTGGGCGAGCAGCACCTCGAGGCAGTCGGGGTCGGGCATGCCGTCGTCGTCCATCAGCCAGACCAGGTCAGCCCCACGCTCCACGGCGACGTCCAGCCCTTCACGGAAGCCACCGGCGCCGCCCCGGTTCTCGTCCAGCAGGCGGGGCACGACGGGCGTGCCGGGCGTGCCCTCCAGACCACGCAACCAGGCACCGGTGCCGTCGGAGGAGGCGTTGTCGACGACCACGATCTCGGCGACGCCGTCGATCTCGCGCAGGCGCGCCACGAGGCCCTGCAGCAGCGTGAGCCGGTTGAAGGTGACCACCGCCGCGACGATGCGGCGCGGGCCGGGAGCGGCGGGGTGGGCGTCGGTCACGGGGTACACCCTAGAGCCGGGGTCCACGGCTCCCGGAGTCAGCAGGCAGCTGCGACGTCGTCCGTGTCGTTCGCCACGTAGCCGCTGCTCAGGGTGCCCTTGGAACCACCGGTGACCGCGTCGCTCGCCGGCTTCGGCTTCTTCGCGGCGCCGGCCTTCTTCTTGGGCGGGTTCTCGGAGTGGTCGACGGCCTTCTGCACGGCCGCGTGCGCGACGTCGATGTCCGGGTTGGCGGTGGTGAGCAGCGGCGGCACCAACGAGACGCTGGCCATCTTCTGGTCCTTGGCCTTGAGCGCCAAGGAGATGAAGGTGTCGAACTCGCCGCCCGGGATGCTCGTCGTCAACATCGAGGAGCCAGCCTCCATGATGTCGCGCAGGTTGAGGACGGCCTGGGCGGGGTTGACCTGGGTGAGCAGCGCACTCATCACGCACTTCTGTCGCGCCATGCGCGAGTAGTCGTCCGAGCCGTGGCGGGCGCGGGCGAACCACAGCGTGTCCTCGCCGTCGAGCGTACGGACGCCCGGCTCGATGTAGTGGAAGGACGCCTCGTGGGGCAGCCCGACCGGGATGCGGTCACGGACGTTGAGCTCCACGCCACCGAAGGCGTCGACGACGTTGCGGAACCCCTTCATGTTGACCATGGCCCAGTAGCTGATCTCGAGGCCGGTGATGCCCTCGACCGCGGAGATGGTCGCGATCATGCCCGCGTGCTTCCTCGGCTTGAAGAGCTCGACATGGTCCGTCGCCCACGTGCTCACGCCGTTGAGCATGCAGCCGTCGCAGTCGAAGCCGTCGGGGAACTGCTCGTCCATCACCGACCCCTCCTTGAAGGGGAAGTGGCTCATGTTGCGCGGCAGGCCGATGAGGACGGTCTTGCCCGTCCTGGCGTCGATGCTGGCGACGGTCAGTGAGTCGGGCCGCAGCCCGACGCGGCCCGCGCCCTGGTCGGCTCCCGCGAGCAGGATGTTGAAACGGCCGTCGACCGCCCCCTGCACCTCGCTGTCGCCGGCCACCGCGATCCAGAAGTCCCGGTTCACGTTGACGACGTGGGCGCTGAAGAGCAGGGTCCCGACGACCACGAAGCACAGCGCGCCGTTGATCCCGACCAGCGACAACCGGTGGTTGCGCAGCAACGACAAGGGCTGGCCCAGGCGCCAGGCGTCGACGAAGAGCACGCCCCAGCCGAGGGCGACGGCAATCAGCACGACACGCAGGAGACCGAGCAGCGCCGGGCTGGTGCCAGCCTTCAGCCCCAGGGCGGGCCACGTCCAGGTGAGCAGCAGCGCGACGACGACGACGACGAGCAGCGCCCCCCAGATCCGCAGGGCGATGCGCCCCAGCCGGCGGTCGCCGGCGACCAGCTGCGCCGACCCGGGCAGGACGAGGGTCATCAGCAGCAGCGTGACGGCACGACGGAAACGCACGCGAGCAGCACGGTCCGACACTCCCAGGGGGGCGAGCGGGGCGGACGGAGGAGCGTACGACGACATCAGGGCTCTCTGCTGGAGAAGGAGGGGCGGGAGAAGAGGGGGCGGGAGGAGCAAGGGCTGGGGCAGGTGCGGCCCACGATGAACCGGGGGTGAAAACCGGTGCCCCCAGTATCACCAGCCACACCGGCCACATCGGCCCATGACGCTCCGGCGTGTCCGAGAAGAGCCGACCGGTCTGCACCGCTCAGCGTGGGAGCGTCGTCGATCCCCGGTCCGCTCCCCCGGGCCGGGTAGTTTGCCCCCATGGCATCACGAAGGCCCGACAGCGGTGGCCCCGAGGAGGGCTCCCCCGAGTACCGGTGGTTGTACGGCGAGGACCCGGCGTCCTCGACCGAGACCCAGCGACCCCCTGACCAGACCCGCGTCATCCGCGCTCGGCCCAGCGCCGGCACGGCGCCTTCCCGGCCCCGCCAGGCGCCCCCGTCCGGACCACGCGTCCCACCGCCCCCGCCCCCCGGCGACCGCGGCCGCGGACCGCGTCGTCCGCGTGGCGCGAGGCCGAAGCGCAACGTCTTCAAGGTCGTACGCCTGCTGCTCCTGCTGTGGCTCGTCTTCCTCGTCGCCGTGCCGCTCATCGCGTGGCAACAGGTCACGACCGTCGACGCCTTCAAGGGCGACGACCGCATGGCGTCGCAGCCGGGCACGACCTACCTTCTCGTCGGCAGCGACTCGCGCGAAGGGCTGACGAAGGCCCAGCGCCGCAAGCTCGGCACCGGTGACGCGGGCGGGCGCCGCACCGACACGATCATGCTGCTGCACACCGGATCGGGCCGCAACGTCCTGACCTCGATCCCCCGTGACTCGCTCGTCGAGATCCCCGGACGGGGCACCAACAAGATCAACGCCGCGTACGCCTGGGGCGGCGCTCCCCTGCTCGTGCAGACCGTGGAGAGTGCCACCGGAGTCCGCGTCGACCACTACGTCGAGATCGGCTTCGGCGGCTTCGTCGACATCATCGACTCCGTGGGTGGCGTCGAGATCTGCCCCAAGGCGCCGATGAAGGACAAGGACGCCAAGCTCAACATCAAGGCCGGGTGCCAGGAGGCCGACGGCGCCACGGCGCTGGGCTACGCCCGCTCGCGCAAGACCTACAAGGCGCTGGGCGACGTCGACCGCGCCCGCGCCCAGCGCGAGGTCGTCTCCGCCATCGCCTCCAAGGCGTTGTCGCCCTGGACGGTCATCAACCCCAAGCGCTACTACGACCTCTCGATGGCGGGCGCCAACTCCTTCACCGTGAGCGAGGGCACCGGCGCCTTCTCGATGGCTCGCTTCGCCTGGGCGATGACCCGCGTGGACGGTGACGCAGGCATGACCTGCGGCGTCCCCATCCGCGACCTCGCCGTGCACTGGGACGAGCAGCGGTCCGAGGAGTTCTTCGGCTACCTGCGCTCCGGCGACACCGAGAGGATTCCCAAGAAGCTGTGCACGCCCTCGGGCATGCCCGGCTGAGGTGACCCGGCCCGGCCGGTCCGTCCTCAGGAGAGGACGGACTGGCCCAGCCACTCCCCTTCGGTGAACCCGGGGAGCACGGCGAACTCCGCGGAGCCGATCGCCGTCGTCCACTCATTGAGCTCGTCGGCCGTGTCGAGGGTGCGCTGGATCGGCACGAACTGGTCTGCCAGGTCGGCCTGGTAGCTCTGGAAGAGCAGCCCTGCCTCGGCGCGACCGTCGACGTAGGCCTCGTAGTTGGCGCCCTTGCGGAAGATCCTGCGTCCGCCGTTGGTGGAGGGGTGCGAGCGACGGACGTGCGAGTTCTCCGCGATGACGAAGCGGCCCTCCTCGCGCGCCCCCAGGTCGACGTCGTCGAGCTCTCCCCCACCGGTCAGCGGAGCACCCACTGCGAGGTCGCGCCCGACGGAGCGCTCCTGCTCGCTGCGGGTCAGCTCGTCCCAGGTGGGCAGGTCCATCCTGATCCGGCGCACCACCAGACTCGTGCCACCGGCCCAGGCCCCCTCCTTGACCCACACCGTCTGGTCGAAGAGGTCGGTCCCCGGCTTGGGGTTGGCCGACCCGTCGACCTGCCCGAAGAGGTTGCGCCCGGTGTGCGGGCGCCCCAGCGGGTCGTGCGGGTTCCAGGAGCCCGTCTGGCGCCAGCGCAGCGACGCGAAGGGACCCGCGTCGGCGACGAGACGGCGTACGGCGTGGCCCACGGTGGTGCCGTCACGCCCTGACACCACGGCGACCAGGTCACCACCGCTCCACTCCTTCGCGAGCCGGTCGTGCTTCATCGCCGGCACGCGCCCGAAGCCGCGGGGTGCCTCGAGCCCCCACGGAGGGGAGAAGAGGCGCGGGCCCAAGCCCACGGTGACGGTGAGGTCGGCGTTGGCGCTGGCCAGCCACGGGGCGGTGTCGCCGGGCGTCCCGCGGCCGGCGGCCAGCGCCTCGACGTCGGCCGTCCACACCCGCATCAGCCGGGCCACGGCGTCGACGTCGCCCGCCCGGTGCAGGTCGGGGTGCAGGTCGAGCGCCACCAGCTCCGTCACCGCGCCCGGGTGGGCGGCGATGCCGGGCTGGTGCGCACCCCAGGGGCTGAGTGACTCCCCCGTACGACGTGTGCCCGCCCTCGTCGGCTCCGGCTCGTCGAGGGCGCGAGCGCCGGCAACACCGGCTCCTGCCCCCACGACGGTGCCTGCCGCGGCGGTCCCCACGTAGCCGAGGAAGCCGCGACGACCCATCGGAGCCGTCATCAGTGCTCGTGGTCCCCGGTGCCGGGAGCGTGGTAGTGCTCCTCCTCCTCGGTGAACGCCTTCACGGGGGCGGTGACCTCGGTCGTGGAGCCGTCGGCGAGCTCGAGGGTCAGGGTGACCTCGTCGCCCGCGCGCAGGGGGCCGGTGAGTCCCATCAGCATGAGGTGGAAGCCACCGGGCTGGAGCAGCTGCCCCTTGCCGGGCGACAGGACGAGGCCGCCGTCCAGCTCACGCATGACGGACTTGCCGTCGACCACGGCCATCTCGTGGATCTCCACCGAGCGGGCCACGTCGGTGCTGGCGCCGGTGAGGGTGAGCTCCTCGTCGCCCTCGTTGTCGAGCACCATGAAGGCGGCGGACATCGTGGCGTCCTTGGCACCGTCGGTGCCGCGCACCCACGGGTCCTCGACGACCAACGACTCGGCCGAGGTGGCCGCGGCAGCCTTCGGCTCGTCCGTGGAGGAGTCGCTGCCGCAGGCGGAGACGGTGGCCACCAGGGCGACGGTCAGGGCAGCGGCACCCAGGCGGGCGCGGGAACGGGTCAGACGGGACAGGGCGGAGCGGGTGTGGGACATGGGTGTTCTTCCTCGCAGTACGTAGGCGTGACTGGGCGCCCGGCATCCGGCCGGGCGTCGCGATGAGCCCGACCAGACGGTCAGGCGGCGAGGACGAACGGAGGTCCGCGATGGCGTTCGGGACGCCGGTCGAGCAGGGCGGGCCGCAGGAACGGCACCGTGGGCACGGCGAGCGCGGCACGACGCGTCGCCCCTGCGAGGCGTACGCCCAAGGTCGCCGCCGCGAGGCGCGAGCGGCGTGCGCGCAGGCAGGCACGCGCCGCCCCGAGCAGGAGGAGCCGCCACAGGGCGGACTCACCGACGGCCAGGAAGATCCCGAGCACGACGGCACCGGCCACGTGCGCCAGCAGCATGGCCGGCCCCTGCTCGGTCACGTGCTCGATCTGGTGGGCCAGCCAGTCGTTGCCACCCTGCGGCGCCGGGTTGGCGGCCACCAGGGCGTCGTACTGGTCGAAGTAGCGGCTGGGGCGCGTGCCGTCCGCCGCGGGAGCGACGGCCCGCAGCGGAGCCGCGTCACCGTGGTGGCCCGCCAGGATGGAGAGGGCGGTGTGCACGAAGGTCTGCCCGGCCACCACCAGCAGCACGAGGCGTACGACGCCTGCTCGCGCCCGCAGGAAGAGGGCAGCGAGCCCCACGCAGACCCCGAGCAGCGCGGTCATGGCCACCGGTCCGGGCAGCCGACCCTCCCCCAGCACGTGGGAGACGGTGCCGGTCCCGAGCGCGATTGCGCCGAGCACCCCAGCGCGACCCCAGACCATGAACGGTGTGGGGTCGACCCTCAAGGCGTCTGCGCGACGCGACGCGACCACGGCGCCCATGCTAGCCGCGGGAGGGAGGGGCGAAGGGATCAGCGACGCCCCTGCCCACGGGGACGATCTCGCGCCCCAGCGGAAGCAACGCGAGAGGCACCATCTTCCAGCACGCGATGCCGAGCGGGATGCCGACGACGGTCAGGCACAGGAGCGCGCCTGCGACCAGGTGGGCCAGCGCCAGCTCCCAGCCGAGGACGACGACCCAGACCACGTTGCCGATGAGCGACCACACCCCGGCGGTGCGCTTGAAGACCACGGTGCGCCCGAAGGGCCACAGCACGTAGCCGGCCAACCGGAACGAGGCGATCCCGAAGGGGATGGTGACGATGAGGACGCAGGCCAGGACACCGGCCACCAGGTAGCCGAGGGCGAGCCAGAACCCGGCCAGCACGAACCAGATGAGGTTGCCCAGGGTGCGCATGCGTCCACTCTGCCACGCCCGGGCGGCGCTGGGTCGCGCTCCGTCGAGCACTCCGCTGATCAGTCGGTCACACCCCGGACCGGCGCCCCGGAACGCAGGAACCGCCGCCCACGTGGTCGTGGGCGGCGGCTCCTGCATGGGCGTCAGGTCAGGCCGGTTGCGGCTCTTGGTCCGACAGCGGGAAGAGCCCCTTCAGCAGGTCGGAGAGCGTCACGACGCCGACGTGGGCGTCACCGTCGTCGACCAGCACCAGGTGGGAGCTGGTCCGCCTCATGTGTGCCAGGGCGTCGTAGACCTTCATCGTGGCGGGCAGCGTCTCCACCGGGCGCAGCCAGCGGGCGAGCTCGTCGGTCGGCAGCGCGGTGAGGGTGTCACGCACGTGCACCATGCCCTCGATGCGCTCCTGGTCGCCAACGAGGATCCGCAGGTGTCCGGTCGCCAACGACCGCGCCTGCACGTCGGCCACGGTGGCGCCGACCGGCACCGCCGTCATCCGTCCGCGGCGCACGATGTCGGCCAGGGTGAGCCGGTCGAGCTCGAGCGCACCGGTGAGCTGGGCGGAGTAGGTCGCGTCGAGCGACCCGACCTCGGCCGAGTGCTCGACCAGCACGCGCAGGGCCGCCGGGTTCTGACCGGCCTCGATCTCGTCGGTCGCCTCGACCCCGACCTTGGCCAGCATCCAGTTGGCCATGGCGTTGAGCCCCCGCAGGATCGGGCGGGTGAGCCACATGAAGGCACGCATCGGCAGGGCCAGCACGGTCGCCGACGTCTCCGGGTGGGCGATGGCCCACGACTTCGGAGCCATCTCGCCGACCACCAGGTGGAGGAAGGTGACGATGAGGAGCGCCAGGACGAAGCCCGCCGCGTCGGCGGCCCAGGCGACGACGCCCCAGGCCTCGAAGAGCGGCGTGAGCCAGTGGTGCACGGCCGGCTTGGTGATCGCACCCAGCGCCAGGGTGCAGATCGTGATGCCGAGCTGCGAGCCGGCCAGCAGGAGGGTCAGCTCACCCGAGCTGCGCAGGGCGGCCCGCGCGGATCGGCTGGTTGCTGCCTGCTCCTCGAGCCGGTTGCGGCGCGCGGAGATGAGGGCGAACTCGACGGCCACGAAGAAGGCGGACAGCCCGATGATCAGCACGGTGACGACTGCCACCATCCAGGGGTTCTCCATCAGGCCCCTCCTTCCTTGTCGTCGGCCGTGACCAGGGCGGCCTCGACCTGCCCGTCGATCGGCTGAGTCATGGACTGCTCGATCTCCTCCACCCGTGCGGAGGAGCGCTGGTAGGGGTCGCCGTCCTCGTCCAGGAGGGTGAGGCGGATGCGTCCGGGGACGTGGCCGTCGAGCTCGACGACCTCCATCTCGACCTGGCGCACGCTCGGGTCCTCACCGGGGAGGCGTCCCAGGTCCTCACCCAGGTCCAGGGCGACGGTGGTGCCGACCTCGGGCAGGCGCCCGTGGGTGGCGATGAAGAGCCCGGCGAGGGTCTCGTAGTCGCCCTCGGGGAGGTCACGGTCCATCGCGCGCTCGACCTCGTCGACGGGCGTCGAGCCGGAGACGATCCAGGTGCCGTCGGCGGCAGCGATCGCCTGCAGCTCGGCGGCGTCGCTGTCGTGCTCGTCGGTGATCTCACCCACGAGCTCCTCGGCCAGGTCCTCGATGGTGATGACGCCCGCGAAGCCGCCGTACTCGTCGAGCACGCAGGCCATCTGCTGCTTGGTGAGGGCGAACTCCTGCACGGCCTCCGGCAGCATCATCAGGGTCGGCATCAGGAGCGCCGGGCGTACGAGGTCGGCAGCGGTGAGCCGTTCGTCGCGCGCCGTCATCACGTCGATGAGGTCGACGACGCCCATCACCTGGTCCTCGTCGTCGATGACCGGGTAGCGCGAGTGTCCACCGCTCATCTCGATCCGGATCTCGGCCAGGGTCGCGTCGGGCGGAAGGTGGTCGACGTGGACGCGCGGGATCATCGCGTGCTCCACGGCCTCGTCGGGGAAGTCGAGGATCCGGTCGAGCAGCAGCGACAGCGCCGGGCTCAGGTCACCGGAGTCGCGCGAGCGCTCGACGATCGCCTCGAGGTCACGCGGCGTCGCCGAGTGCTCGACGTCGTGGACGGGCTCGATGCCCAACGCCTTGAGCAGCAGGTTGGAGGACTGGTCGAAGATCCAGATCAGCCAGCCGAAGAGCTTGAGGTAGAGCGTCGTCGACGTCGCGAGCCAGCGGGCCACCGGTTCGGGGCGGGCGATCGCGAGGTTCTTCGGGAAGAGCTCCCCGAAGACCATCTGCACGCCGGTGGAGAGCGCCAGCGCCAGGACGGTGCCGACACCGACGCCGACCGTGGTGGGTACGCCCACCCCGCCGAGCATCGTGCCGAGCGCCTGGCCGACGAGCGGCTCGGCGACGTAGCCGACGAGAAGGCCGGTCACGGTGATGCCGAGCTGGGCGCCCGACAACATGAAGGACGTACGCTGCGTGACCGCGAGCGCGCGCTTGGCGGCAGGGTCACCGGCGGCCGCTGCCGCGCCGAGGCGCGAGCGGTCGACCGCCATGTAGGCGAACTCCTGCGCGACGAAGTACGCCGTGAGGGCGGTGATCGCGACGATCACCAGAATTCCGAGGAGCAGGGAGAGGACTGTCATTGGCCCTCACCCGCTGCGAGCACGCCCGTGCCCGTCGTCAGGACATGTACATGTGCTGCCGCGGGCTCGGGCCCGGGACTATGGGGAGGTTCCATCTCTCATCTCTGTCAGAGGGGCGTCTGGTGACGCAACGCGCCAAGAATACGGGGAGTTCCCGACAGTCGGGAAATGTGGCACACGTCCTGTGGAGAGCCGGCTGGGACCAGCCCGGAGAGTGAAGGCCGCCCTCCGACCTCGTACCGCCGGCGGGGGTCCTCACCACGTGGGCCGGTCGGAGGTCTTCCCCTGGGTGGGCGCCGAGCTGTCCTGCTCGGACGACCGCCGTCGTGCTGCCCCGGACGTCCTCTCGGCCAGCTCGGAGGCCTTGTCCTCGGGAGAGTCCGCCTCCTGCGGCTGACCGTCGCGTGTCGGGGTCCCGTCCAGCTTCTGCTCCAACCGTCGGGCGGCCTCCTCGAGCTGGTCGGCCTGGGAGCCAGGCCCCTCGGCGGCGTCTCCCTGGCCCTCGCCCTCGCCGTCGCCCTCACTGCCTTCGCTGTCGCTGCCCTCCCCCTCCCCCGGTTCGCCATCCTCAGAGCCGTCGCCGTCCTCGCCGTCCTCCGCATCGGCGTCCGAGTCAGCGTCGGAGCCGGACTCGGAGTCCGAGTCGGAGTCGGAGGCGGAGTCGGACTCCTCCGCCTCGCCGTTTCCGGACTCCCCCTGTTCGGCGGAGCAGCCCTCGGCCTCGGCCAGCACCTGCTGGGCCTGCGACCAGCGGCTCCGGGCGCCGGCCTGGTCGTCGGCCTCCGCGAGCTCGTCCCCCAGGGTCTCCAGGGCCAACGACTCGTTGAGGGCCACCCGGCACAACGCGTACGCGGGCACCGTGCGGCGCGCCCGGGCGAAGAGATCCGCGGCCTCGAGCCAGCGACCCTGCGCCATCACCGCGACGCCCACGTCGTAGGGGGCCTTCCAGCGCTCCAGCACGTCGATGCGGTCGCTCACCCGGAACCACGACTCGGCCGCGGCGTGGTCGCCCTCGCGCCAGTGGCGTTCGCCGACGAAGGCGCTGCCCGTGAGGGCGGCGAGGTGGCCCAGCACGACGGTGGCAGCGGCGACGGTCGCGACCGCACCGCGTACGACGCGTCGACGTGTCCTGGCGCGCACCGGGTCGTCGAGCCGACGCGGTGTCCTGTCGGGTACGTCCGGACTCATCGTTCCTCCTCCATCTCACGCCAGCGCCGCACGGTCACCCAGAGGTGGATCCCCAGCAGCGGGGTCAGGCCCAGGGCCACGATCCAGTAGTACTCAGCACCGGGCACCACCTCACGGCCCCCGGTGGCGCTCGGTCCGACCAGGTCCGGCAGGTCGCCGGCACCGCTGCGGTGGACGTACGTGCCCTCGACCTCGCCCGCGATGGCCCGCAGCGCCTGCTCGTCGAGGACGGAGCGCTGCACGCTGCCGCGCAGCTTCACCCGCTCGGACGATCCCGGGGCCACCGGCATCTCACCGCCCGCCTGGGTGCCGTACCCGAGCACCCAGGCCTCGTCGACGAGTTCCGCGAGCGGTGCGAAGGAGGTGCGAGGGGTGCTCTGGGTCTGCTCGCCGTCCCCGGCGTACACCAGCACCCGCGTGTTCCGGGGCCGTTGGGACGCCACCTTCGCCAGGGTCTCGCGCGCCAGCTCGACGCCGACCGAGACGTCGGACCCCGTCGCCTTCGCCGACGGACGCCAGCCCACGGTGCCCAAGGTGGTCACGACGCTGCCCACGTCGGTCGTGGCAGGCACCAGCACGCGGGCCGAGTCGTCGAAGGCGATCACCGTGACGTGGGCCCCGGCGGCAGCCGCCACGCCCTGGATCAGGTCGGCGCTGGCTCCGTCCATCCGTGACCCGCCCAGGTGGTCCAGCGCCCCCATCGAGGCGGTCCTGTCGAGCATGATCACCACGTCCGTCGCGGCGACCACGGGGACGTCGCGCTCCTGCTCACCCGAGGGGCGCAACGCCACCACGACCAGCCCCAGCGCCGCCACGACCCGCACGACGTCGAGCGCACGCGACGTGGTGGACGCGGTGCTCCAGCGTCGAGATGCGGCCACGGCCAGCGCTGCTGCCACCGCACCGGCGAGGACGACGAGCCACCACTGCGGTTGCCAGGTCATGGACGCCTCCTCTCCACGGCCACGCCGAGCCCCAGGCCCAGCAGCGCCAGGAGGACTCCGGGGGCAGTGACGTCGAAGCTGCGTTCCTGGGCGGTGGCCAACAGCGCGACCCTCTCCTGCTTGGCCACGGCGCGGGAGATGACGGCCGTGTTGGTCGACGCCGACGGGTCGAGCGTGAGGACGTCACCGTGCGTCCGGGCAGTCTGCCCGCGCAGCTCGGCGACAGCACCCGCAGGCGTTCCTCGCGGCGTGACGGCGAAGACCATCACGTCACCGCCGACCGCCAGCTCGGTCGCCTCGGTGAGGCTGTAGATCGAGTTGCCGGAGACGAGGTTGTCGGTGGCCAGGACCAGGGTGCGGGCACGCTCCTCGTCCGGGCGGTCGAAGTGCTGGACGCAGCTCGCCAGGCCGTCACCCACCAAGGACGACCCCGAGGCGGGCGCCGTCGTCCCGGCGACCGGCTCCTCGGCCAGGAGCTCGTCACGAGCCGCCGCGAGTCGATTCGCCACCTCGTCGTGGTCGTCGGTCAGGGCGAACCCGGTGACGGCGTTGGCGTCGAACATCACGAACCCGATCCGCTCCTCGGTCAGCTCCCCCACCAGCGCCAGGTAGGTGTCGAGGACGTCCTCGACGACAGGAACCATCGAGCCCGAGACATCCATGCACAGCACCACGTCGCGCTGGCGCAGTGCCTCGGAGTCGTCGCTCACCATCACGAAGCGCGACGCCAGGATCGCCAGGCCAGTCAGGACCATCGCGACGGCAGCCACCCCGACGCGCCGCCGTCGTGCCTCCTCCCTCACGACCCGTTGCCACGAGGGCAGACGCCGCAGGCGCTGCGACGCTGCGACCGGGACCCCGGACGGACGGCCGCGACGCCGCCCGGGCAGCCACCAGGCAGCGGCCGCGAGGACGAGGCCGCAGGCAAGGACGAGGGCGCCCACCCACCACTGGATCAGCGCCACGACGACACCACCTCGACGGCGCGGCGGCCGAACCCAGCCACGTCGGCGTCCCCGCCGGCACGGAAGACAACGTCGGAGATCTCGAGGAGCAGGTCGACAGCCGCCCCCAGACGGGGGTCGCGGTCGGCGGCCACGAGCCACTGCATCCGCGTCGTGTAGTCGAGGTCGCTGCCGGTGGCCACCCCGAGGAAGGAGCGGACCTCCGCGCCCAGCCGTCCGACGAGGGCGCGCCGGGTGACGGCGTCTCCCCCGGAGGAGGCGGCGATGTCGCCCAGCCTCCGGAGGGTGGCGGCACGCAGCGCCTCGAGATCGTCTTCTGCAGGCTCGTCACGGGCCGCGAGCGCCCGACGGCACATCCAGGTCGCCAGGGCGGCGGCGACCACGGCCACCAGGGCAGGGACCCACCACCACGGGGAGTAGAGGACGGGTGGCTGGATGCGGTCGAGGTCGAGGTCGACCGTCAGGAGAGCCATCGCGGGTTCACCGGACACGACGCCTCCGTTCCATCAGGGTGAGCAGGTCGGGCACGGCCGTCTCGAGACGCTCCAGGTGCACGTGCGCGACCCCGATGCGGTCGAGGCCCGCGTCACGGCGTACGCGCCGGTCGCGGTCCGCGGCGGCCAACTCCTCCGCGAGGGCGGGGTTCGTGCGGAGGAAGTCGGGGACCTGGTGCCCGGAGACGACGTCGAGGGCCCGCGCGCCGTGCCGTACCGGCACCGTCGGGTCGACGTCGGCCACAGTGAGCACGATGAGCTCGTGCTGCGCGGCCAGTCGGAGCAGGCGCCGTTCCAGGAGGGCGTCCCACTCGGGATCGCCCAGAACGACGACCATCAGGGTGCGCCGACGTACGGCGTGGCTGGCGTGGTCGAGCAGGTCGAGCGTGCGCTGGGCCGGGGAATCGGGAGTGCACGCGTCCACGAGGGCCTCCAGCATCCGCTCCAGGTCGACCTCACGGGTGCTGGGCCGGGTCGCCACGGGGCCGTTCGGTCCTGAGTGGACGAGACCCACATGGTCGCCGGCCCGCGACGCGACCCACCCGAGCAGACCCGCGGCCGTCACGGCCACGTCGCGCTTGAGGTCGGTGCCGGTCGGCTCCCAGTGCGCGGCCGCGGAGAGCTCACGCCCCGTGTCCACGACCAGCAGGACCAGCGCACGCCGTTCCGCGACGTGCCGCTTGACCAGCAGGTCCCCGTGGCGCGCGGAGGCCTTCCAGTCGACGTCCGACACGTCGTCGCCGGCGACGTACGCCCTCAGGTCGGAGAAGTCGAGACTGCGCGCGTGGGTGGTGGACGCGTGGCGTCCGTCGAGCAGGGTCCGGACCCTGCGGTGCGCGACGAGCTCCGCCCTGGTGCGGATGCGGGTGAGCAGTGCCATCGCTCAGGGGGTGGGGACGGCGGCGAAGACGGCGTCCACCACGTCGTCGGGGCTGACCCGTGCGGCCATGGCCTCGAAGGTGAGGAGGATCCGGTGCCGCAGCACCTGGTGCCGCAGCTCGACGACGTCGTCGGGCAGGACGTGGTCACGACCCGCCAGCACGGCCAGGCCTCGGGCAGCCTGGAGAAAGGCGATGGCGCCACGAGGGCTGGCGCCGTGCTCGACGTAGCGCGCCACGTCGGCCGGCAGGTGGGCGTCGGGATAGCGGGTGACGTTGACGATCTCGACGATGTAGCGCAGCACCGACTCGTCCACGTGCACCCGGTCGGCCACCGACTGGAGGAACATGACGTCGTCGAGGGTGGCGACCGCATCGACGCTGGTGCCGCGCAGGCTGCCGTCGGCGACCCGCCGTAGCATCTCGGCCTCCTCGAAGGGGCTGGGGTGGCGCAGCACCTCCTTGAGGAGGAAGCGGTCCATCTGCGCCTGGGGGAGGACGTAGGTGCCCTCCTCGTCGATGGGGTTCTGCGTGGCGAGCACGAGGAAGGGGTCGGGGAGCCGGTGCGTCTCGCCACCGATGGTCGTCTGGCGCTCCTGCATCGCCTCCAACATCGCCGACTGGGTCTTGGCCGAGGAACGGTTGATCTCGTCGAGCAGCACGAAGTGCGCGTGGACCGGACCCAGCTGGGTCGAGAAGGTGGCGCTGCGAGGGTCGTAGACCTGGGTGCCGACGATGTCGGAGGGCAGCAGGTCAGGCGTGCACTGGACCCGCGAGAAGCTCGCCGCCACGGAGGAGGCGAGGACCGAGGCCGACAACGTCTTGGCCAGGCCCGGCACCGACTCCATCAGGACGTGGCCACGCGCCATCAACGTCACGAGCAGGCTGCGCAGCAGGGTCCGTTGCCCCACCACCTTGCTCGCGAAGGCGGTCTCCACGGCGGTGACGACCTCCGTGGCACGCGCGATCTCGTGGTTGGTCAACTGCGTCATTTCTTCTCCTGCTCCACGGGCTGGACGGCCCAGAGTCGTGCGATGGCGGAACTGTCCTCGCGGCGGCGGATCGCGGCCGCGAGGTCGTGGTCGGCGCGCGTGGGACGGTGTCCCGACGCCGTGTGGGAGGGGCCCCGGAGCATCCGGAGGACCGGCAGCCCCAGGACCGCGACCACGAGTGCCGTGGTGAGTCCACGGACGGTGTCGTAGGCGAGTGAGGTCTCCGCCGTGTAGGCCCACAGCCGAGCGAGGACCTCGGTGGGCGGAAGCCCGGGGACGAAGTGGGTGGTGGTGCCGCCGGTCTCCTGGCCCCATCCGATGAGGTTCAACCCCACGCCCGAGGCGATGCCCACGGCCACGGACGCGAGCACGGCCGCCAGCCAGGCCACGACTGTCGGGAGTCGGCGCAACAGCGCCCCCGACGCCCCGACGAGCGCCCACACCAGGCACTGGGCCGGCAGGGTCTCGGCCGGGGTGGCCACGAGGACCGTGGAGGCGATCGCCGCACCGGCACCGGTCAGCACTCCTGCGGCGAGCCCCAGGCCAGCACCGGCCAGCAGGGGCAGGGCGTGGACGACCTCGACGCCCGCGGTTCCCGGCGTCAGCACGGCGCGCAGCACGCAGTCGGCGACCACGAGGGAGGCGACCGCGGCCAGGGGTTCGATCCGTCGGCCCGCCTCGCGCCTCATGGTGACGGCGAGGAGGACCAGCCCCGAGATCTGGGCGGTCAACACCCACGGGGCCTCGAGACGCACCTGCTCGCGGTCGGGCACCCCGAGGGAGTCCCAGACCGGCCACGCTGCCCACAGGGCACTCCCGACCAGCCATGCCACGGCCACGGCCACCGAGCGGTGGCCGGTGGCGGCGATGCTCGACCATCCCTTCATCGGCGTACCTCCTCGAGGACGTCTCGGACCCGGAGTGCACGCGAGCCTGCACGGCGCAGCACCGGCGGGTGCGGCAGGTGGGCGGCGACCAGGGCAGGGTTGCCCAGCAGCGCGGGCGCCTCGGGGTCCGTCGGATCGGGCAGCACGAGGAGCCGGTGGCACGCCCGCACGAGGAACTCCGGGTCGTGGGAGACCACGATCGTGGCGGTGTCTCCCCCGGCACGCAGCGCGGCGGCCATCAGGCGTCGCGCGTGCGCGTCCAGCCCGGCCTCAGGACGGTCCAGCACCTCGGTGCGACCCGAGTGGACGCCCAGGGCCCAGACGAGGGCACGCTGCTCACCGGTGCTGTGCCGCGCCAGGCCGCGGGCGCCGTCCACGACGGCGAGCCGCGCCGCGGACCGGAGAGCTGCGTCGGCGTCACCGCCCCGCGCCCTCGTCCATGCCTGCGTCAGGCGCTGCACCGGCACGTGGCCGGGCCACTCGAGGGGTGGACGGGGGCGCGGCTCCTGGTCGACGCTCGCGGCGATGCGGCGGGCGATCCGCAGCGCCGGGCGGTGGTCCCGGCTGCCGGGCACGACGCCGAGCGTCTCCCCCACGGTCACGTCGACCCCGGCCAGCGCTCCCAGGTCGACCCCCGCACGCTCGGCCGGCACCGGGACGACCGCAAGGGTAGAGGAGCCGACCAGTCCGCTGGCCGTCGGCACCGCCGCCTGCACGAGAGGCACGGCGGCCAGGGCGTCGAGGTCCCACCACGACGACTCCGGCAAGCCAAGCGCCCGCGCCAGGGACGCCTGGGGAGGCAGGGGGAGCCTGCGCGGACGCCAGGCGGCGGCCGGGCGGACGACGACGTCGCCCTGGTCCACCAGCTCGACGACCCGGTCGGCCAGCGGCACACCGGTGCCGAGGTCGTGCTCGACCCAGCAGACGTCGATCCCGGCGTCCGCGGTGTCACGCAGGACCTGCCCTACCACCTCCCGAAGGTCGGGGGTGAGCAGCCTCAGCGGCTGGTCGACGACGAGGAGCACCGAAGGGTGGTCACGCCGAGAGGCCAGGGCCGCGAGGACGCCGCGCAGCACCGGAACGGCTGCGTACGTGGCCGGGTCGAGGTCGCGCAACGACCGTCCCCGATCGGCGTCGCTCCCGAGGCGCCCCCACAGGGCGGCGGCCTCCGGTCCGGGCTGGCCCAGCGCCCGGGACACCGGGACGTCCAACGGAGGGTCGAGACGGTCTGACCCGACGTGGTGGACCGACACCTCGGAGCCACCGGGCCGTCGGGCGAGACCGCCACGGACGAGGGCACCGCGCGGCAGGTCGCCACCCAGCGCAGCGGCCAGGGCGGTCGCGCCTGACCCGCTACGTCCGGTCAGGAGGGTGAGGCCCGAGATCTCGAAGGAGACCGGGCCCACCGCGATGCCGCGACCGGGCAGCCACACGGCCAGCGACTCCACGACCGCGCTCATCGGGTCTCCGCCGATTCGTGCGAGGCGACTCGGTCGCCTTCGGGCAGGGTGGCGCAGAGGACCGGCAGCACCAGGAGGCTGAGCGCGGCGAGCGTCCCGTCGACACCGGTGGTGAGGAGGACGCCGGTCAGCAGCGCGGACCCGGCAGGAGCCAGGTCGCTAGGGCTCCTCACGACGCAGCGCGCACGCGAGAGCAGGAGACCGCCGACCGCGCCGAGGGCGAGGGCACCCACGCTGGCGTGGGCCCCGCTGACCACGCGCGTCATGGCCAGCACGCTGGCGGCCACCGCCACGCCGGTCAGGACCACCAGACGGATCCGGGCCCGCACCCCCGAGTCGTCGAGGGTGGTCGTCGTACGCCAGTGGCGAGCCCGTTCGCCGGCGGAGGCAGCCGCGTGGCGCCAGCGAGGTGCGAGCCGCCCGAGGCCATGGGCCTCGAGGTCGGTGCGCGACCGTTCAGCGCGAGCCAGCGCGTCGGCAACGAAGCAGAGCGGGTGGACGAGCGGGGCCATCCGTCCCAGGACGGCGTCCGCCCCCTCGGCCAGACGCTCGGCCGGTACGCAGCGCAGCACGAGCGCGAGCAGCGCCAGGTGCGCCAGCGCCCGAGCGCCCAGGGCCAGACCACCGAGGAGGCGTCCGGTGGTGACCGGCCCTCCGACGGGTGTGCCCGACTCAGCGGACCACTCCGGCAGCACCCAGACCACGTCGCCCCCACTGCCCGGACCGACCGCCAGCGTCACCACGACCCACACCGCCACGATCGCCGCGGCGACGGTGAGCACGGGCGTCCCCCAGCCCTTGAGGGCCGAGCCCCGGGTCCACCACACCAGGAGGACGGCCACAAGGACGCAGACGGGTGCCCACCACGACGCGTGGGTGTTCAGGAGCACGTAGGCGCCAGCTGCCCAGAGGATCCAGCCTGCGTCGACGAGCCGCAGGGTCGGGCGTGGTCGGGTGGTCATCGTCGGCTCCCCGTACTGCTGGGACGCAGCCGCCCGGGACACAGCGCGAGCGCGAGCGCGGCCACGGTCGCCGCGACCGCCGCCCAGCGCACGGCGGCGACGGAGTGGGCGGTGTCGACCGAGGTCGCGCTGCTCCCGCCCGTCGGCAGCGGCACGTCGAGGTTGCGGCTGCGAGGCCTGACGACGGCGGCGGAGTCGACGCCCACGCCAGCAGCCACCGCCCCCTCCACGTCCTGTCCGAGAGGCTCGAAGACCTCGGCCCGCACGGCCTGGGCCTTCTGCCCCTCGGCCCCCGGGCGCACCTTCCAGGTGGCCACCGGCGCCCCCCGACGCACGTCCACCAGCCGGAAGGTGTGCACGCCCGCGTCCAAGCCGCGGGGTACGACGTACGTCAGGGTGCAGGTGGGGTGCTCGCACGTGGCCCGGGCCTCCGGCGCCCGGGCGCCGTCGTTGGACGCGACGGTGACCCACCCGGTCCCGTCCTGACGCTGGACTGCGTAGACGGTGCCGGGACTCACGTGGTCGAGTGCGAGTGTCAGGGGTACGCCCGCCGGCTTGCTCTCGGTCCAGCCGTCGCCCAGGACCTCGGGGGTCGCCGAGACGAGCGCACTCCACGCCCCCAGCACCTCACCCAACGGCTGGCCCTCGGACTCGGCCGGAGCCACCACGAGCGGCCCGCCGTGCCTCCCCGCAGCCAGCGCGGGCAGCGTGATCTCGACGCTTCCCCACCCCTGGTCGTCGGTGGTCACGTCGACCGCAGCCCCCACGGGTTCCCAGTCGACCTTCGTGCCGCGGGGGCTGGAGACCCGGAAGACCTGGAGCTCGACGGTGGAGTCCGGACGACCGGTGATCCCGACCTGGGCGGCGGTGCCGTCGACCCATCGGGGCGGGGCCTGCACGGAGCAGCGCACCCGGTCGTCACTGCACAGTTGGCCGGTCTGTGCCCCGGCAGCGTTCGCGGGGGACGCCACGCACAGGCAGGCCAGGGTGGCGGCGGCGAGGGCGGCGGGAGTCGCGAACGGTCGGCGGCGGTGTGGCCTCACCACGAGTCCCCTCCACGGGGCGAGAACCGGCGACGGGCCCACACCCACGCGGCGGGCGAGGCCAGGAGGGCCAGCAGGAGCGCGGCCAGCGCCCATCGCGTGGTCTCGTGCGTCTCCCCGATCCGCGGTGGGGGCACGGCACGAGCCTCCTCACCCCAGATCGGGTCGCTCGACGACGCCGGAGCGGACCCGCCGGGCGTGGAGGTGGGCGCGTCGGGCGCCGTGGTCGCGGACGGACTGGCTGAGGACGAGGGGCGGGGTGAGGACGACGGTCGGGGCGACCCGGCCGCCGTGGTCGGCTGCGGCGGCGGTGCGGCCGCAGGGGCCTGAGGATCTGCGTCGTCAGCCTCCGGCGCCGGGGGCGACGAGGGCTTGGGCGGGACTGTGCCACCGGGATCCCCGGGACTGCCGGGACCGGGCGGGCCCGAAGGCGCAGGGGCAGGGGCAGGGGAACCGTTCCCGCCGCCACCGGTGTCCCCCGGCCCCTGCGGGTCGGGCGTTCCTGGGCCCTTGGAGGGGTCGAGCTGCTCGCCACGCGCCCCCGCCTCGCCGTGCTCGGACGGGATCACGGTCCACTCGGCGTAGGCGGGCGCGGCGATCGGTCGGTCCTCGGCGCCGCCGTAGTTGAGGTGGTGGTTGATCCGGAAGCGGTACGCCTGGCCGGGGACGAGGTCGGTCGGCACCGTGTAGCTGAGGTGGGAGACCTCTCCCGGGCTGCTCAGGAGGCGCTGGGCGGCGCCGTAGCCCTGGCCCTCCACGGCCGTCCACGTCCCGTCGGCAGCGAGGTACTCCACCCAGTAGCCGACGCCCGGGACGTTGCCGATGACGTGCAGGTCGAGCGGGACCCCGACCGGCTTCTGGTCGGCGTAGCCGTCACCGAGGAGCTTGAGGGTGCGGCCGCCGAACTCGACGACGGCGCCCAGCCTGGACCTCAGGTCCAGCGACGTGTCGTCGGCCAGACCCACGAACCCCCATCCTCCTGGGACGTCCGGCACGGTCCGAGGCACCAGGCGAGCTTCGTCGAGCGTTCCACGTCCGCCAGAGAGGCTCCGCGTGACGCCCTCGACCGGGTCGCCACTGGGGACCAGCCCGGTGATCTGGCCGCGGGAGTTGAACTCGATCACGTAGAACTGGAGGGTCAGCGAGACGCCGGGATGCCCGACGGCCTGGACGCGCAGCAGCTGGTCCTGTGCGGCCACGCGGGAGTCGGTGGTGATGGCGCAGGTCCCGACGGTGTAGCCGTCGCAGAGCGCGGACTGGGGGGCGCCTGCAGCATGCGCGGACCCGGCGGCGAACGGCGCGGCCGCCACGAGGACCGTCGCCAGAAGGGAAGCGGCTGCGTGGCGCCGAGGACTGACGGCCTGCATCGGGAACCTCCGGGAAATGCGCAGGCAAGGCAACCCAGAGGTTTCCGAGCCCGCGCTTGTGCGACGACGGGTGACGGCTGCATCTCCGGAGTTCCCGACTCGCTGGAGGACCAGCTCACGGTTGCGCAACAGCGCCGGATTCTCACCGGCTTCCTCTGGTGGAGATGCGTCACGAGGTGACTCACGCATCGTGGCACATCACCGGACCCGGACCCGGAACGGGGTGTGTGTGACGACGAGCACGCAGCAACGGATTCGTCCGTCACATCAGCGGCGGGCGTACCCTCACCCACGAACGTCGAGGGGGAAGCCGGTGAGAGTCCGGCACTGACCCGCAGCCGTGACGACGAGCCCCGTGCCCGTCGGAGTCGGAATGCCCTCCCGTTCGTAGACCGTCCCCACTGTCGAGGAATGCAGTCGGTCGCCGACCCAGCCGTCGGCCTCCCCTGCTCCGGAATCGGAGTTCACGTGAAGCTCACGTCCACCGCGTTGGCGGCTGCCAGCGCACTCATCGTCGGTCCCCTGGTCGGCACCGCCCCAGCCCAGGCCGACTCGGACTCAGACTGGCGTACCGGATGGTGCACCCAGGGCGAGGGTCTCAGCGTCGTCGTCGACTTCGGCGCCCACGAGGACCCGTCGATCCCGGCCGAAGGATTCACCGTGCGCTGCCTCGTCGGCGGCGTGGTGGAGACGGGTGGCCGAGAGCCCCGCGTCGCCGCGTTGGAGGCCGTGGGACTGGAGGTCCGCGCCAGCGGCTCCTACATCGAGTCCATCGCCGGGGTCGAGGAGGAGCACACCGACGACGGCATGTCCTGGTGGTTCTTCTCAGGGGCGGCAGTGCCTGGCCCGTGGGACACCGCCAACTACGGCATCGTGACCGACGGCCCGAACATCGACCGGGCGTTCGGTGCCCGCTACGTGGGAACCGACGGGGTGAGCGTGCCGCGTCCGACGCCCCAGTTCTCCGACCCCGAGCCCGAGCCCGTCCCCGTGGTGACGGGAGCGGTGCCGACGGTGTTCGGGACGGCTCGTGTCGGCGCCACCCTCCGGGCCCTCCCGGGTTCCTGGAGCGACGGGGTCACCCTGACCTACCAGTGGGAGCGCAACGGTGCCCCCATCGCCGGTGCGCGCAGCGCCACCTACCGCGTGGCCCCCGCGGATCGTGGCGCCCGCCTCACCGTGACCGTCACCGGCTCCAAGCCCGGGCACACCCCCACGTCCCTGGAGTCGGCCCGGACGGGAACCGTGGCCCCCGGGCTCCTGACGGCCCGCAAGCCCGCAGTCACCGGCACGACCAAGGTCGGCAAGCGGCTGACCGCGCGCCCGGGCGCATGGAAGCCGGCGCAGGTCCGGTTGACGTACCAGTGGCTGCGCAACGGCAAGGTGATCAAGGGCGCGAAGGCGAAGAAGAAGACGTACGTCGTGACGAAGCGTGACCGCCGCGCTCGCCTCTCGGTGCGCGTCACCGGGACCGCCCCCGGCTACACCAAGGTCACGCGCACCTCGGCGCGGACCGCTCGCGTGACTCGCTGAGGGCACTGACGACAGAGCGGCCGACGACCGTGTGAGGACCCGGCCAGCTCCGCCCAAGGGTCGCCGTCGGTCGTGGCCGCCATCGCGGTCAAGGCCGTCGCGGTACCGCAGGACGAAGGCGACTTCGAGAACTGCCCGGACTACGTGGTCGGCGAAGGCTGACCCGCACGCGTCCCGCATTCGGACGCGACAGCGCCCCGACCCGCGGAAGGGTCGGGGCGCTGTGTCCGTCCGGGGTCAGGCGAAGGTCAGATCTCCGACTGCACGCCCGCCAGCAGCTGGCGCGCCATCACGATGCGCTGCACCTGGTTGGTGCCCTCGTAGATCTGGGTGATCTTGGCGTCGCGCATCATCCGCTCGACCGGGTAGTCGCGGGTGAAGCCGTAGCCACCGAGCACCTGCACGGCGTTGGTGGTGACCTCCATGGCGACGTCGGAGGCGAAGCACTTGGCCGCCGCACCGAAGAAGGTGAGGTCGGAGTCGCCGCGCTCGGAGCGACCGGCGGCGGCGTACGTCATCTGACGTGCGGCCTCCACCTTCATGCCCATGTCGGCGAGCATGAACTGCAGGCCCTGGAACTCGGCGATCGACTTGTTGAACTGCTTGCGCTCCTTGGCGTACTCGAGCGCGTAGTCGAGCGCGCCCTGCGCGACGCCGACGGCCTGGGCCGCGATCGTGACGCGGGTGTGGTCGAGGGTCTTCATCGCGGTGGCGAAGCCGGTGCCCTCGGCGCCGATCATGCGGTCGGCGGGGATGCGGACGTTGTCGAGGTAGACCTCGCGGGTCGGGGAGCCCTTGATGCCGAGCTTCTTCTCCGGGGCGCCGAAGGAGACACCGGCGTCGGACTTCTCGACGACGAACGCGGAGATGCCGCCGCGGGTCTTCTTCTCGGGGTCGGTGACGGCCAGGACCGTGTAGTACTCGGACTCACCGGCGTTGGTGATCCAGCGCTTCACGCCGTTGAGCACCCAGTGGTCGCCGTCGCGCACGGCGCGGGTCTTCATGCCACCCGCGTCGGAGCCGGCGTCGGGCTCGGAGAGACAGTAGGAGAAGCCGCCCTCGCCCTTGGCGAGCTTGCCGAGGTACTTGGCCTTGAGCTCCTCGGACCCGGCGATCTGCACCGGCAGCGAACCGAGCTTGTTCACCGCGGGGATGAGCGAGGAGGAGACGCAGGCGCGGGCGATCTCCTCGATGACGATGACGGTGGCGAGCGCGTCGGCGCCGGCGCCGCCGTAGACCTCGGGCACGTGCGGCGCGTGGAAGTCCGCGGCCAGCAGCGCCTCAGCTGCCTCGTGGGGGTAGCGCGCCTGCTCGTCGACGTCAGCAGCGTGGGGGGCGATCTTGGCGTCAGTGAGGCCGCGGATGGCCTCGCGGATCGCGCGGTGCTCCTCGGAGAGCTGGTACAGGTCGAAGTCAGGGTTGCTCATGCGCATCTCTCAGGGTCGAGGTTCAGGGGGGAGCGGAACTCAATACCGCATCTTACGGTACTCAGTACCGCTCGCCTCACCGAATGCCTCTCCCTGCTCCCTCGCCCCGATAGGTTGGCCACATGACCGCCACGTGGCTGGACCAGTCCGACGTCGACTTCATGCTCGACGACTGTGAGACGTGGGCCGTCGTCGGCCTCTCCGACAACGTCTCGCGCACGGCGTACTCGATCGCCGCCCTGCTGCAGCAGCGCGGCAAGCGCATCGTCCCCGTGCACCCCTCGGCCGCGACCGTCCACGGCGAGCAGGGCTACGCGACGTTGGCCGACATCCCCTTCCCGGTCGACGTCGTCGACGTCTTCGTACGCTCCGAGCTCGCCGGCGACGTCGCCGACCAGGCCGTGGAGATCGGCGCGAAGGCCGTCTGGTTCCAGCTCGGCGTGATCGACCGGGACGCCCACGAGCGGACGACCGCCGCGGGCCTGCGCATGGTCATGGACGCCTGCCCCGCCATCGAGTGGGGCCGGCGCTGAGCGCCGGGCGGCGTGGCCCTGCCCCCGTCGTGGCACTGCTCGCCGTCGCCCTCACGGCCTGGGCGCTGGATGCCTGAGAGGGGCCGAAGCCCTGGGACAGGGTCCTGGGTGACCGCGAGACCGCGGCCGACGCACCACTCGACGACCCGTGCTCCGACGTCCCGGCCTCGGCCTCACGCTGACCGGTCAGGACGGCCGTCAACCGGGCGGCGCCGGCGTCGGCAGCAAGGCCGTCGCCTCCTGCACGTGAGACCCTCCCCAGTCGGAGGGGATGGTCAACACACTCAACGGGCACTAGATTCGAACACATGTTCGAAGACGTGACGACTCCCGGCGACCTGGTCGCGTTGGCCCGAGCCAACGCCGCTGCGGTGCGTCGCGCGGAAGCGGACACGCTGCTCATTGCCTACGAGTGGGCGGTGACGCACCCCGCCTTGCCTGACGGGTCCGACGCGGCGGTCTTCCATTCGCCGTTCGGGACCGAGCCGATCTCCGGCGAGGGGACACCGGAGGTCGACGAGTACGCGGTCGCGGAGCTCGGCGGTGCGCTCGGGCTCACGACCGACGCAGCGAAGAAGCTGATCGGACACGCCCTCGAGCTGGCCCACCGGCTGCCCCGGCTGTGGGCGAGGGTGACCGCCGGGGGGGTGCCGGTGTGGCGGGCCCGGCTGGTCGCGGAAGCCACGATCCACGCCTGCCCCGCGCTGCCAGCGGAGGGTGTCGCCTGGATCGACACCCAGGTCGCGCCGTTCATCGAGAAGACCGGCCGGGCCCAGATCGACCGACTCGTCGAACGAGCGATGAAGCTCTACGGGCTCGCCACCGAGGACGACGACACCGAGCAGCCCGACCCCCGCCACGTGCGCATCGACACCGAGGCCGGGGCGTTCACGCAGACCATGCGCGTCGAGGCCGAGCTGGACATCGCCGATGCGTTGGACCTCGAACAGGCCGTCGCTGCCGGTGCCGCCGGACTCAAGGCTGGCGGCTCCGAGGAATCCCTTGACGTACGCCGCTCCCTCGCCCTGGGCGAGCTCGCGCGGCACCAGACCGCCCTCGACCTCGCAGGGGCTGGCGCATCGGACGAAGAGACCGAGCGGACCACCGCCCGCCGCGTGGACCTCCACCTGCACTTCACCGCTTCGGTCGAACCCGACGACTCCATCTCCTTCTCCGCGACCGGGCTCATGGAGAACCGGCAGCGACTGATCCTGCTCGACCAGGTCCGCCGCTGGGTCAACACCACCCACACCGACGTCCGGATCCTCCCGGTCGTCGATCTCAACCAGTCCCTGTCGACCGAGCGCTACGAGCCGACCGACCGACTCCGCCGTCAGGTACAACTGCGCGACGAGACCTGCGTCTTCCCCCACTGCACCCGACCGAGTCGCCGCTGCGACGTCGACCACGTGGTCCCCTTCGACCACGACGCTGCGACAGACGGCCGACCGCAACCAGGCCCGACGACCACAGCCAACCTCGCCACTCTTTGCCGCAGCCACCACCGGCTCAAGACCCACACCGGCTGGCAGCTCCACTCCCCCAGCAACGGCATCTTCGAATGGACCTCACCGCACGGGCAACGGTTCCGACGAGACCGACACGGCACCACGGATCTGTCGGCCGGTCTGGCCGGCGACCCCGCACCCGCCTGATCGCTGGTCGTACGAGTCTGAGTTCGCTCAGAAGCCGAGCTTCGGCCGCGGGTTCGCCGCGGCCTCACGCACCGAGGCGCCCTTGGCGTGCGCCGCGTCGCGCAGCGACACCTGGAAGTCGAGCATCTTCTGGGTCAGCTCGGCGTCACCCGTGGCGAGGATGCGCGCCGCCAGCAGCCCGGCGTTACGGGCGTTGCCGATCGACACCGTTGCCACCGGCACACCGGCGGGCATCTGCACGATCGAGAGCAGCGAGTCCATGCCGTCGAGGTACTTCAGCGACACGGGGACGCCGATGACCGGCAGCGGCGTGAGCGAGGCCAGCATGCCGGGCAGGTGGGCGGCGCCACCGGCTCCGGCGATGATCACCTCGAGGCCGCGGCCGTGGGCCTCACGCCCGTAGGCCACCATCTCCTCCGGCATCCGGTGGGCCGAGACCACGTCGGCCTCGTAGGCGATGCCGAACTCCTTGAGGGCCTCGGCGGCGGCCATCATGGTGGGCCAGTCGGAGTCCGACCCCATGACGATGCCGACGCGGGGCTGGCCGCCGGGCGTGCTGACGGGCGTGGCGTTCTCACTCACAACGGGCTCACTCACTGTGGTCTCCCAGGTCTCCGCGGAACCACGCCGCCGCGTGGCGGGCTCGTTCCAGCGTCTCGTCGAGGTCGTCGCCGAAGGCGTTGACGTGGCCGACCTTGCGGCCGGGCCTCCACTCCTTGCCGTAGAGGTGCACCTTGAGGTGCGGGTCGCGCGCCATGACGTGCGGGAAGCCGTCGTACAACCGTCCGGCGTCGTGGGGGCCACCGAGGATGTTGACCATCACGCTCCACCTTGCCCGCGGGGCGGGGGAACCCAGCGGCAGGTCCATCACGGCCCGCAGGTGGTTCTCGAACTGCGAGGTCACCGCCCCGTCCTGGGTCCAGTGGCCGGTGTTGTGCGGACGCATGGCCAGCTCGTTGACCAGCACGCGCCCGTCGGTGGTCTCGAAGAGCTCCACCGCGAGGATGCCGGTGACGCCGAGGGCACCCGCGACCGTGAGGGCGATCTGCTGCGCGCGCCCGGCGAGCTCGGGGTCGAGGTCGGGAGCCGGGGCGACCACTTCGGCGCAGACGCCGTCGACCTGCAGCGTGGCGACGACGGGGTACGCCGCAGCCTGGCCGCTGGGCGAACGCGCCACGATCGCCGACAGCTCACGTCGGAAGTCGACGAGCTCCTCGGCCAGCACCTCGACGCCACTCTCGGCGGCGACGGTGAAGGCCTCGGCGGCGTCGTCGGCGCTGCGTACGACCCAGACGCCCTTGCCGTCGTAGCCACCGCGCGTCGTCTTCAGCACGCACGGGAAGCCGAACGCCTCCACGTCGGCGACGTCAGCCACCAGCGCGTTGCGGGGGCAGGGGACGCCGAGCTCGGCGAGCCTGGCTCGCATGACGCCCTTGTCCTGGGCATGCACGAGAGCCTCGGGGCCAGGGCGTACGGCCACGCCCTCGGCCTCCAACGCGTGCAGGTGCGCGGTGGGCACGTGCTCGTGGTCGAAAGTCACGACCGCACAGCCCTCGGTGATCCGGCGCAGCACCTCGAGGTCGCGGTAGTCGCCCACCTCGTGGTCGACGATCACCTGGGCGGCGGAGACGCCTTCGCCCTCGGCGAGCAGGCGGAGCGGCAGACCCAGCGCGATGGCCGGCTGGGCCATCATCCGGGCCAGCTGGCCGCCACCGATGACGGCGAGGGTGGGAGCGAGCGGTTCGGGCACGGGAGAACCCTAGCCGCCCACCTCGAAGCGCAGGCCGCGACCACGGACGGTGCTGATCAGGCTGGGATTGCGGCTGTCGTCGCCGAGCTTGCGGCGCACCCAGCCGAGGTGGACGTCGATGGTCTTCGACGACGTGTAGAAGGTGGCGCCCCAGACCCCGCGCATCAACTCGTCGCGGGTGACGACCTGACCCGGGTTCTTGATGAGGGCGTGGAGGAGGTCGAACTCCATACGGGACAGCTGCACTTCTTCGCCCCGCCGCCACACCTTGCGGGCAACCGGGTCAACCGCTACGTCCTGTACCTCGATCACCCCCAGAAGGTAGGCAACCGTCGACGCGCACGGAGCGGAATGCCTCAACCGTGCCACGTGGTCCAGACCGCGTCAGCGGCGACTGACCGCCAGCGGCTCGATGACGCCGAAGCCGCGCACCGGGCGGGCAGGCAGGCGGCGGGTGATGAAGTTGTCCGGGAGCAGCTCGGCCGTCGGGGCGTCGACGATGATCCGGTTGCGACGAGCGACCGACGTCAGACGGGCCGCCATGTTGACCGGCGGGCCGAAGACGTCGCCCATGCGCGTGACGACCGAGCCCGAGGAGATCCCGACGCGTACGTCCGGCATCCGGGGGTCACGTCCGATCACGCGGATGATGCCCTCACCGATCTCGATCGCCGCGGCTGCGGTGGGCACCACGAAGAGCACGGCGTCACCGATGGACTTGATCACCCGGCCTCCAGCCGTGGAGACCACGTCGTGGCAGCGGGCCTCGAAGACCTCCACGAGGTCGCCGATCCCCTCGTCGTCCAGGGTGTTGCTCAGCGCGGTGAAGCTCACGATGTCGGCGAAGCCGACGCTCACGTGCGTGGTGTGCAGGTCCTCCTCGTTGGCCCCCAGCGCCTCCATCCGCGACACGGCTGCGGAGAGGTGGCGCCGCCACGCGTAGATGAGCAGCTCCTCGAAGGCGGGGTTGACCTCCTCGACCATGCGGTGGGCGGTGGTCATGCGCGAGCCCCCGTCCTCCTCGGCGGCCAGCTGCTCCACGCGGTTGACCAGGATCGCGACCTCCCAGTCGGCGAGCTTCGACATGGTCTGCCCCAGCGCCCGGGTCACGGCCACCGCCATGTCGAAGTCCAGCGTCCCGGAGTCGACCGTCGAGAAGATCTTGAGCACGGCGTCGATGTCACCACGGGTGAAGGCGTTCTCGCTGCCCACCTCGGGGAAGCCGAGCGCGCGCCACAGACGGCGGACCTGGGCGACGGTGACGCCGGCCTCGGAGGCGACCTCGAGGGCGGAGAGGTCCTGGTGTCCCCCGAGGATCGACTCAGCCAGCTCGTCGCGGCTCGGGCGACGATCAGGCACCGTCGCCGCCCTGGTGCAGCCGGTGCAGCTCGTCGGCGACCTTCAGCTGGACTCCCTCGACGTCGGGGATGTCGTGGACCCGGACGCTCCCGTCGGCACTGGCGTCACTGACGACCAGGGTGCCGCAGCCGAAGAGCCGGTCGATCACGCCGATCTCGAAGTCGACGCCGCTGATCCGGTTGAGCGGGATCGTGCGGCCCTCCTTCGCCACGAAGCCGGAGCGCGAGATGAACCGGCGGTTGGTGAAGGTGTAGGTGGTCGTCAGCCAGTCGATGAACGGCCGCACCACCCACCACACGACGATCACGGCGGCCACGACGCCCACGAGGATGCCGAGCACGGTGCCCGGGGTCCCGGTGGGAGCGATGAACCCGACCCCGATCACGGCGGCCACCACGACCACGAGCAGGAGCACCGGCCCGATCAGCGCCTTGGCGTGCGAGCGGGTGTGGACGACGACGTACTCGCCCTCGTTGAGGAGCTTTGCAGGGATGGCCACGGGGTGAATCCTCTCACTCTCCCCCCGTGCGACACGCGCTCACGTCGCTGGTCGGACGTGCACCACGTCACCCGCGTGCACGGTGAAGGTGCCTTCCCCGGTGCTGAGCACCAGCGCACCGTGCTGGTCGAGGTCGAGGACCTCCCCACGCACGGTCTCGCCACCGGGCAGGTGGACGTCGACCGTGCGGCCGACGGTGGAGCAGACGTCGACGTACGCAGCGCGCAGGACGTCCGGCTGGTCGAGCAGCGGCAGCAGCGCCCGGAAGGAGCCGAGGAACTGCACGAGCAGGTCACTGCGGTCGAAGGTCTCCCCCAGCTCCACGCGCAGCGACGTGGCGGTCTCGGTCGGGAGGTCGTCGACGCCCTGGTTGACGTTGAGGCCCACACCGATGACCGCGGCCGGCCCCTGCGGCGTCTCGATGCGCTCGACCAGGATGCCGGAGATCTTGTGCTCGCCCACGAGCACGTCGTTGGGCCACTTGAGCATCACCTCGGGGATGCGGTCGGCCAGGGCGGCGTGCAGGGCGTAGCCCGTGAGCAGCGGGATCCAGGTCCACGCGGCGACCGGCAGGTCGGGCCGGAGCACGATCGAGAAGGTGAGCCCCAGGCCGCGCTGTGTCTCCCAGGCCCGGTCGAGGCGGCCCCGGCCGGCGGTCTGGTGCTCGGCCACCACCACCAGCCCGTCCCGCGCCCCGGCCCGCGCGCGCTCGGCGGCCAGGGCGTTGGTGGACTCGGTCTCGTCGACGATCTCGACGTGCAGGGGCGCGGGCAGCGTGACGAACTGTTCAGGATCGAGGGCTGGGCGCGATGACGATGCGTCAGACATGGGCATTAGATTGTCCTAGTTGCGCGTCGGACACACCTCCGACCCGCGGCACGAGCGTCCGGGACATCCCGGAGCCCGTGCAGACCGCCCAGCACAGCCGAGGAGACCTGACCGGTGAGCGCCGAGAAGACCGAACAGCCCGAGATCGACATCCACACCACCGCGGGCAAGCTCGCGGACCTTGAGCGCCGCATCGACGAGGCCGTCCACGCGGGTTCGGCCAAGGCCGTGGAGAAGCAGCACGCCAAGGGGCGCAAGACCGCTCGCGAGCGCATCGAGATGCTCTTCGACGAGGGCTCCTTCGTCGAGATCGACGAGCTGGCCCGCCACCGCTCGACTGCCTTCGGCCTGGAGAAGACCCGCCCCTACGGCGACGGCGTCGTCACCGGCTACGGCACCGTCAACGGCCGCCAGGTCTGCGTCTTCTCCCAGGACTTCACCGTCTTCGGTGGCTCCCTGGGCGAGGTCTACGGCGAGAAGATCACCAAGATCATGGACCTGGCCACGAAGACCGGCTCCCCGATCATCGGCATCAACGAGGGTGCCGGCGCGCGCATCCAGGAGGGTGTCGTCTCGCTCGGTCTCTACGGTGAGATCTTCAAGCGCAACGTGCACAACTCCGGCGTCATCCCGCAGATCAGCCTGATCATGGGCAACTGCGCCGGTGGCCACGTCTACTCGCCGGCCGTCACCGACTTCACGATCATGGTCGACCAGACCTCCGCGATGTTCATCACCGGTCCCGACGTCATCAAGACCGTCACCGGCGAGGACGTCTCGATGGAGGACCTCGGCGGTGCACGTACGCACAACACCAAGTCGGGCAACGCCCACTACATGGCCTCCGACGAGGAGGACGCGATCGAGTACGTCAAGGCGCTGCTGAGCTACCTGCCGCAGAACAACCTCGACGAGCTGCCGGCGTACGACGAGGTCGCCGACCTGGAGTTCAGCGACCTCGACCGCTCGCTCGACACGATCATCCCGGACTCGCCGAACCAGCCCTACGACATGCACGAGGTCATCAGGGCCATCGTCGACGACGAGGACTTCCTCGAGGTCCAGGAGCTCTTCGCGCCCAACATCATCATCGGCTTCGGCCGGGTGGAGGGCTCCCCGGTCGGCGTCGTCGCCAACCAGCCGATGCAGTTCGCCGGCACGCTCGACATCGACGCCTCCGAGAAGGCCGCCCGCTTCGTGCGGTTCTGCGACGCCTTCAACATCCCCGTGCTGACCTTCGTCGACGTCCCCGGCTTCCTTCCCGGCACCGACCAGGAGTGGACCGGCATCATCCGCCGCGGGGCCAAGCTGATCTACGCCTACGCCGAGGCCACCGTGCCGCTGATCACCACGATCACCCGCAAGGCCTACGGCGGCGCCTACGACGTCATGGGCTCCAAGCACCTCGGTGCCGACATGAACATCGCCTGGCCCACCGCACAGATCGCCGTCATGGGCGCCCAGGGCGCGGCCAACATCGTCCACCGCAAGACGCTCGCGGCCGTGGAGGCCGAGGGCGGCGACGTGGAGGCGAAGCGCGCCGAGCTGATCGACGAGTACGAGACCACGCTGGCCAACCCGTACGTCGCCGCCGAGCGTGGCTACGTCGACGTCGTGATCCCGCCGCACGAGACCCGCTCGGAGATCGTCCGCGCGCTGCGCCTGCTCAAGTCGAAGCGGGAGTCCCTGCCGGCCAAGAAGCACGGAAACATCCCGCTCTGATGGCTGACGAGACGACCAACGACACCCCCGTCGCCGAGGCGCCCGCCGCCCCGGTGCTGCGGGTCGTCAACCCCGACGCCACGCCGGAGGAGATCGCCGCCCTGGTGGCCGTCTTCTCCGCCATGGGCGGTGGCCAGGCGCCCGCGCCGAAGCGCCCCCGCTCCCAGTGGTCCGCGCCCGAGCGCGGCGCCCGCCGCACCCTGCCCCACGGGCTGGGTGGGTGGCGCTCCAGCGGGATGCCCCGCTGAGGCACACGCCCACGCAAGCCCACTCCGGGCCCACTCCGACGTCGCCGGCCCGCTCCCCGCGGGCCGGCGACGCGGCATTTCACGGCTCCACGTCTCGCACTAGGCTCCCTCGGGTGACTGAGCAGACCTCGCGTCCGGTCGACGCCCTCGCCGACGCCTACGTGGACGACTACGCCGCCCTGGACCCCGTCGCCGCGACGTACTTCGGCGTCGAGGGCCACGACCATTCCCTGACGGACCTCTCCCCCGACGGGTTCGCTGCCCGCGAGGAGCTCGCCGACCGTGCCTTCGCCGCCGTCGAGTCCGCCACACCGTCGGACGCTCGCGAGGCCGTCGCCCGCGACGCCTTCCTCGAGCGCCTCGGCCTGCAGCGCGCGCTGAGCGCGGCCGGCTACGAGCGCAGCGACTTCTCGGTGATCAGCAGCGGCCTGCACAGCATCCGCGAGGTCTTCGACCTGATGCCGACCGAGGGCGAGGAGGCGTGGTCGACCATCGCCTCGCGTCTGGAGGCGATCCCGTCGACGCTGACCGGCTACCGCGTCACCCTGGCCGACGAGGCCGCCCGGGGCCGGGTCGCGGCGGCGCGTCAGTACACCGAGGTCGCGGCCCAGGTCGAGCGCTGGACGGGGCAGGTCGGCGCCGGCGGCGACTTCTTCGCCGGTCTCGTCGCCCGCAGCGACGCGTCGGGCACGCTGCGTACGCGCCTGGACGCGGCCGCGAGCCGGGCCTCACGCGCCTTCGCCGACTTCGGGCTCTTCCTCGACGACGAGATGGCCCCCCAGGGGCGGCGCAACGAGGCCGTCGGCCGGGAGCACTACGCGCTGGCCTCCCAGGCGTTCCTCGGCGCGACGATCGACCTCGAGGAGACGTACGCCTGGGGCTGGACGGAGCTGAAGCGGATCAGCGACGACATGGCGGCCACCGCCGACCGCATCCAGCCGGGCGCGACCCTGGCCGAGGCGGTCGCTGCGCTCGACGCCAACCCGGCCCGCCGCATCGAGGGACGCGAGCCGTTCCGCCAGTGGATGCAGGAGCTGGCCGACCGCACGGTGGCAGAGCTCGCCGACGTGCACTTCGACATCCCTGACCCGATCCGCCGCATCGAGTGCCGTCTGGCACCGACCAACGACGGCGGCATCTACTACACCGGCCCGTCGGAGGACTTCAGCCGACCGGGACGGATGTGGTGGTCGGTGCCCGACGGCATCGACTCCTTCACGCCGTGGCGCGAGGTCACGACGGTCTTCCACGAGGGCGTGCCGGGACACCACCTCCAGGTGGGTCAGGCCGCCTACCGCGCCGACAAGCTCAACCGCTGGCAGCGCACCATGTGCTGGGTCTCGGGCCACGGCGAGGGCTGGGCGCTGTACGCCGAGCGGCTGATGGACGACCTCGGCTACCTGGCCGACCCCGCCGACCGACTCGGGATGCTCGACGGCCAGGCGCTGCGTGCCGCACGCGTCATCGTCGACATCGGCATGCACCTGGAGCTGGAGATCCCCCGCGACAACCCCTTCGGCTTTCACCCGGGCGAGCGCTGGACGCCGGCGCTGGGCCTGGAGTTCATGCGCCAGCACTCCCAGATGGACGACCCGACGCTGGTCTTCGAGGTCAACCGCTACCTCGGCTGGCCCGGCCAGGCTCCCTCCTACAAGGTGGGCGAGCGCATCTGGCTGGAGGCGCGCGACGAGGCCCGCTCCCGTCGGGGCGACGCGTTCGACCTCAAGCAGTTCCACCGCGACGCCCTCGACCTGGGTTCGCTCGGCCTGGACCCGCTGCGTACGGCGCTGGGTGCCCTGTGACCGCGCCGACGCCTGCTCCGTTCGTCCTCGCGTCGGCGTCGGAGTCGCGCCTGAAGACACTGCGTACGGCCGGCATCGAGCCGATCGTCGTGGTGTCGGGCGTCGACGAGGACCAGCTGGTCGGGCTCCCGCCCGCCGCGTTGGCCCTGGCGCTGGCAGAGCTGAAGTGTCGCGCGGTCGCCGACCACCCCGACGTGCCGCGCGGCGCCCTGGTGCTGGGCTGCGACTCGGTGCTCGAGCTCGACGGCGAGGCGCTCGGCAAACCGGGTTCGCCCGAGGTCGCCCGTGAGCGGTGGCACGCGATGCGCGGACGCTCCGGCGTGCTGCACACCGGCCACGCGCTGGCCGACGCCGCCACCGGACGGGTGATCACCCGGGTCGCGAGCACGACCGTGCACTTCGCCGACGTCACGGACGCGGAGATCGACGCCTACGTCGCCACGGGCGAACCGATCTGGGTGGCCGGCGCCTTCACGCTGGAGGGCTACGGCGCAGCGTTCATCACCGGCATCGAGGGCGACCCGCACAACGTGGTCGGGGTGAGCGTCCCGGTGCTGCGCGAGATGGCCGCGGAGCTGGGGCACCGCTGGACCGACCTGTGGAGACGCGCCTGAGCGACGCCGGGAGGCGGCCGTACTGACGGATCAGTTCGCCGCAGACCCGCGCGACTCGGCGGGGTCGCTGGCCGGCTCGTCGGCCGCGGTGGCGGCGACCGTCGCCAACCGCGGGAAGACGTACTGCCTCAGGAGCAGGAACCGCACCGCGGTGCCCACCCCCAGGCCGAGCACGTTGGCGGCGATGTTGTCCGAGAGCGGGTCGTCGAGGTGGAAGACGTTGCGGCTGATCCACAGGAACGCCATCGGGATCACCATCGTGACGAGGTTGATGACGATGAAGGCCGTACGCCCCCCGTCCGGGTGCCGTACGCCCCGCGCCCCGAACGCCCAGTCGCGGGTGCCGCGGAAGCTGACCAGCATGCCCACGACGTTGGCCACCACGTAGGCGAGCTGCGGGCGGTCGTTCATCGGGGGGTCCACGTCGGGCCACAACCCGTGGACCAGGGCGTTGAAGAGCAGGAACGCCACCGCAGTGGCGACAGCGCCCACGGTCAGGAACTTGCTCAGCTCTGCCGCGAGGCGTCGACTGCGCATGGATCCAATCCTAGCCGGACCTACCGAGCCTTGCCGATTCGCCTATCGACCGTTAGGACGGTCACTCCACCGGAAGGCCGAGGCCGCGCGCGATGAGCATGCGCTGCACCTCGGAGGTGCCCTCGCCGATCTCGAGCACCTTCGCGTCGCGGTAGAAGCGCGCCACCGGGTACTCCTCCATGAAGCCGTAGCCGCCGAAGACCTGGGTGGCGATGCGCGTCGCGGTCACGGCGGACTCGGTCGCGTAGAGCTTGGCCACGGCCGCGGCCTGCTTGAACTCGGCGACCATGGCGTTGGAGAGCGAGCCCCCGCCGACGACGACGGCGTCCATCCGGTCCTTCAGCGAAGCCGCGCGGTAGGTCAGCAGGCGCGAGGCGTCGAGCATGACCTGGAGGTCGGAGATCTGGAAGGCGACGCCCTGCTTGCGACCGATCGGACCACCGAAGGTCTGTCGCTCACCGGCATAGGTGAGCGACAGGTCGAGGCAGGCCTGGATGCAGCCGACGGCCAGCGCGGCGATCGCCACCCGTCCGTCGTCGAGGGTGGCCAGGAACTGCGCGTAGCCGCGACCGCGCTCCCCGAGCAGGTGCGACTCCGGAACGCGCGCGTCCACGAACGTCAGCGGGTGGGTGTCGGAGGCGTGCCAGCCGAGCTTCTCGTAGCCCTTCTCCGCAGTGAAGCCGGGAGTACCGGACGGCAGCATGATCGTGGAGATCTCCGGGCGCCCGTCAGGCCGCTGCCCGGTGCGGGCGGTCACGGTGACCACGGAGGTGATCGCGGAGCCGGAGTTGGTGATGAACTGCTTCGCTCCGTTGACGACCCACTCGCCGTCGACCAGCTCGGCCTTCGTACGCGTGGCACCGGCGTCCGAGCCGGCCCCCGGCTCAGTGAGGCCGAAGCCCGCCAGCCGCTGACCGGCGACCAGGTCGGGCAGCCACGTCTTCTTCTGCTCGTCGGTGCCGTAGGTGAGGATCGGGTTGATGCCCAGGCCCACCGCCGCCTCGAGCGTGATGCCCATGGCCTGGTCGACGCGACCGATCTCCTCGATCGCCAGGCAGAGGCTGGTGAAGCCGCCGTCCTCGCCGGCCAGCCCGGCACCGCCGAACTCCTCAGGGGCAGTGAGACCCATCAGCCCGAGGGCGCCCATCTTCTGCACGACGTCCGTCGGGAAGTGGTGCTCGCGGTCCCACTGGGCGATGTGGGGAGCGATCTCGGCCTCGGCGAAGTCGCGGACGGTGCGGCGGAACTCTTCGTGCTCACGGGACAGCTCGTAGGTCATGGATCACACTGTAGCCGTTTGGTTAACGCTCGTTAACCCCCTTGGAGGAAGTTGCCGCAGCCGGCCGCGAAGACCGCGCCCGGAGCGCGCATCACCCGCTCACGTGTGCGCCCAGTGGCCGGTGGCGCACGACGAGCGGAGGGCGGTGAGTCATGTCACCGCCCACACCGCGAACCCGTATCACTCCTTGGGCTCGCGCAGTCCTAGACTCGCTCGGTGGCGGCTTACGCGCGCCATGCCCCAGATCGCAGTCGAGGAGAGTTCGTGCCCGAGATCAAGCCCTTGCAGAAGGTCCTCATCGCCAACCGTGGCGAGATTGCCGTCCGCGTCATCCGCGCGGCGAAGGACGCCGGGATCGCCTCCGTCGCGGTCTACGCCGAGCCGGACCGCGACGCGCTCTTCGTGCGCCTGGCCGACGAGGCCCACGCCCTCGGTGGCTCCACCCCCGCCGAGTCCTACCTCGACATCGAGAAGATCGTCGCGGTCGCCAAGAAGTCGGGCGCCGACTCGGTGCACCCCGGCTACGGCTTCCTCGCCGAGAACGCCCAGTTCGCCCAGGCAGTGCTCGACGCCGGGCTGATCTGGATCGGCCCCTCCCCCGAGGCCATCGACGCCCTGGGCGACAAGGCCAAGGCCAAGCACATCGCGCAGAAGGCGAACGCCCCGCTGGCCCCCGGCACCAAGGACCCCGTCAAGGACGCCGACGAGGTCGTCGCGCTCGCGAAGGAGTTCGGCCTCCCGATCGCCATCAAGGCCGTCTACGGCGGCGGCGGCCGCGGCCTCAAGGTCGCCCGCACCCTGGAGGAGATCCCCGAGCTCTTCGAGTCCGCCACCCGTGAGGCCGTCGGCGCCTTCGGTCGCGGCGAGTGCCTGGTCGAGAAGTTCCTCGACCGCCCCCGCCACGTCGAGACCCAGTGCCTGGCCGACCAGCACGGCAACGTGGTCGTCGTCTCCACCCGTGACTGCTCGCTGCAGCGCCGCCACCAGAAGGTCGTCGAGGAGGCCCCCGCGCCGTTCCTGACCGAGGAGCAGGTCGCTCGCCTCTACGAGTCGTCGAAGGCCATCCTCAAGGAGGCCGGCTACGTCGGCGCCGGCACCTGCGAGTTCCTCGTGGCTGCCGACGGCACCATCTCGTTCCTCGAGGTCAACACCCGCCTCCAGGTCGAGCACTGCGTCTCCGAGGAGGTCACCGGCATCGACCTCGTGCAGGAGATGTTCCGCATCGCCGCCGGCGAGGAGCTGGGCTACGACGACCCGGAGATCAAGGGTCACTCGATCGAGTTCCGCATCAACGCCGAGGACGCTGGCCGCAACTTCATGCCGGCCCCGGGCACCCTCACCGAGTGGGCCCCGCCGAGCGGCCCCGGCGTCCGCCTGGACTCCGGCTACGAGAAGGGCGAGACCATCCCGGGCGCCTTCGACTCGCTGGTCGCCAAGCTGATCGTCTCCGGCAAGGACCGCACCCAGGCGATCGCCCGCTCCAAGCGCGCCCTGAGCGAGTTCAAGGTCGACGGCATGCCGACGATCATTCCCTTCTTCGAGAAGGTCCTCGAGGAGCCGGCCTACGTCGGCGCTTCGAACAAGTCCGGTGAGGGCTCGTTCGACGTCTACACCACGTGGATCGAGACCGACTTCGTCAACGACATCGAGCCCTACGGTGGCGAGGCCGGCGAGGCCGAGGAGGCGGGCGAGCGCCAGAAGGTCACCGTCGAGGTCGACGGCCGTCGCCTCGAGGTCGTCCTCCCGGCCGGCCTGGGTGGCCTCGGGGGCGGTGCCACCTCCGGTGGCGCCAAGAAGCCGAAGCGTGCAGCGAAGAAGGCCGGCTCGGCCGCCACCGGCGATTCGGTGGCCTCCCCGATGCAGGGCACCATCGTGAAGATCGCCGTGGAGGAGGGCCAGGAGGTCGCCGAGGGCGAGGTCGTGGTCGTGCTCGAGGCGATGAAGATGGAGCAGCCCCTCAAGGCCCACAAGGCCGGCACCGTGCTCGGCCTCACGGCCGTGGTCGGCGCCACCGTCGGCAACGGCGAGGTCATCTGCGAGCTCAAGGACTGACGTACGCCAGTTTCCGCCAGGGCCGCCTCCTCATGGAGGCGGCCCTGTGCCGTTGGTGGGCCACGTGCGTGGGCCACGTGCCCCCTGCCCGCCCCGCGAGCAACATAGTGAGCACTCACTTTTTATGTTAGGTTCTCAGGCGTGCCAGCAACGCCCGCCCCGCGTCGTACGCAGGCCCAGCGACGCACGCAGGCAGAGCGCCGCGACGCCACGATCGGCCGGCTGCTCGCCGCGACCGTCGACTGCCTGAACGATCGCGGCTACGCGGGCACGACCACGGCGGCGATCTGTGCCGAGGCAGGCGTGAGCCAAGGTGCCCTCTTCCGCTACTTCCCCACCCGTCTCGCGCTCCTGGTCGCCACCGCCGAGCACGTCGCCGAGGCCAACGTCGAGGCCTTCCGCGACCTCGTCGACTCCCCGGTCGCCGACGTCGACCAGCTCACCCGACTTCTCGGCCACCTGCGCGAGATCGTCCTGTCGCGCTCGAACCAGACGTGGCGCGAGCTGCTGGTCGCGGCGCGGTCCGACGAGGCCCTGCGGGAGGCCATGCTGCCCGCCCGGCAGGCGTTCCAGACGCAGATGCTGACCACGGCGGCCGACCTGTGGGGCGACCTCCTGCCGGAGTCGGAGCGCGCTCCCCTGCTCAGCCTCGTCGTCAACTTCCTCGACGGCCTGGCCTTCTCCACGCTCGACCCCACCTCCGAGCCCGGGGCCCCCGGCCGCACCGTCGACGCGGCGCTAGCCCTGCTCGCCCAGATGATCGTCCACCGCTACGTGCCTGAGCGCCCGACCCCACAGGAGAACTGATGAGCACTCCCGACCACAGCGACTTCACCCCCGACGTCATCGTCGTCGGAGCCGGCCTGGCGGGACTCGTCACCACCCACGAGCTGGCGAAGGCTGGCAAGAAGGTGCTCGTCCTCGACCAGGAGAACCGCAAGAACCTCGGCGGCCAGGCCCACTGGTCGCTCGGCGGCCTCCTCTTCGTCGACTCCCCCGAGCAGCGCCGGATGGGCATCAAGGACTCCGTCGAGCTGGCGACGCAGGACTGGAACGGCAGCGCCGCCTTCGACCGCTTCGGCGACGGCACCGATGGCCCCGGCCGCGGCGAGGACCACTGGCCGCAGCAGTGGGCGAAGGCGTACGTCAGGTTCGCCCACGAGACCAAGCGCGACTACCTCCATGACCTCGGGCTCAAGTCGCTCCCCTTCGTCGGCTGGGCCGAGCGCGGCGACGGCCGTGCCGACGGCCACGGCAACTCGGTCCCGCGCTTCCACCTCACCTGGGGCACCGGACCCGAGGTGGTCCGCATCTTCCTCGAGCCCGTCGAGGCGGCCGAGCAGCGTGGCCTCGTCCGCTTCGCCTTCCGCCACCGGGCCGACGAGCTCGTCACCGCGGACGGCGCGGTCGTGGGCGTACGCGGCACCCTGCTCGCCCCCGACGACTCCGAGCGCGGCGTGAAGTCCAACCGTGACGAGGTCGGCGACTTCGACCTGCGCGCCGACGCCGTGGTCGTGACCTCCGGCGGCATCGGCCACAACCACGAGCTGATGCGCAAGCACTGGCCGACCGAGCGGGTGGGACCGGCCCCGCGCCACATGATCAGCGGCGTCCCCGCCCACGTCGACGGTCGGATGCTGGCCATCACCGAGTCGGCGGGCGCCACCATCGTCAACCGCGACCGGATGTGGGCCTACGTCGAGGGCATCCACAACTGGGACCCGGTCTGGCCCGACCACGCCATCCGGATCCTCCCCGGTCCGTCGTCGATGTGGTTCGACGCCAATGGCGACCGCCTCACGGGCATGTCGGGCGTGCCCGGCGCCGACTCGATCGGCTCGATGAAGCAGATCCTCGCCACCGGCCACGACTACTCGTGGTTCATCCTCACCCAGTCGATCATCGAGAAGGAGTTCGCGTTGTCGGGCTCCGAGCAGAACCCCGACATCACCGGCAAGGACGTCAAGTTCCTGCTCCAGTCCCGCCTCGCCAAGGGTGCTCCCGGTCCCGTCGAGGACTTCAAGCAGCACGGGGAGGACTTCGTCGTCGCCGACAACCTCGCCGACCTGGTCGCCGGGATGAACACGATCACCCGCGGTCCTGCGCTCGACCTCGACAAGGTCGAGCGCCAGATCGTGGCGCGTGACCGCGAGCTGGCCAACGAGTTCGGCAAGGACGTCCAGCTCATGGTGATGGCCAACGCGCGCCGCTCGCGCACCGACAAGCTCATCCGCGTCGCCAAGCCCCACCGGATCCTCGACCCGGCGCACGGGCCTCTCGTCGCGGTGCGCCTCAACATCTTGTCGCGCAAGAGCCTGGGTGGGTTGGAGACCAACCTCGACAGCCAGTGCCTCGCGGCCGACGGCTCCCCGATCCCCGGCCTGTACGCCGCCGGCGAGGTCGCCGGCTTCGGCGGGGGCGGCGTGCACGGCTACAACGCGCTGGAGGGCACGTTCCTGGGAGGGTGCATCTTCTCCGGGCGCGCGGCTGGGCTGGCCCTGGCCCGCCGCTGAGCGGAGCTGATGCTCCCGGGCTACTTCTTGCGGGCCTTCTTGTCGAGGCTGAAGTCGAACCAGTTCGACCGCAGCCCCAGGGCGGTGCGCAGGGCGTCACCGCTGAGGCGGACCTTGGACTTGCTGCCCACGAGCGTCAGCGTCACCACGCGGCCGCCGAAGTCGCCGTGGCCGTTGCGCTCGTTGACGGTGATCCGGGTCAGCCGGCCCAGCGCCGGCCACTTCTTCTCGATCTGGGTGTCGGTGAGCTTCACCTGCCACTGGTGGACGGGATTGCCGTCCCAGCCGTCGTAGGGATCCTCCTTGGCGACCTGGTAGGGCATGGTGCCCGAGGCCGCCCACCCGCCGTTGCTGGAGCCGAACTGCGTGAAGGCGGGCTTGCCCTTGTAGGTGAGGATCTTGGCCTTCGTGGCCTTGATCGCGGCGTCGGCCAGCGGGTGCTCCGCCGAGGCGCCGCCGTAGACCTGGCACTGCGTGGTGTCGCAGATCTGGTAGTGCCGTGCCAGCGGGTGCGAGCGCTCGTACGTCGCGTACGTACGCGCCGCGACGGCCTGGGCACGCACGGCCTCGGGGTGCCAGGACGCCGGGATCTCCAGCGGCACGACGCCGCGGAGGTAGTTCTCCATCGAGACCAGGTTGACTGTCTCGCGCGTGCGGCTGCCGGGCGCTGGCGCAGCGGCACGCAGCCGTCCGCGGTAGGCGACGTCACCCTGGGGGGTGACCAGGGTGATCGGACGCCCGGCGGCGGCGAACTGCGCCTCTCCGCCGAAGGCCTTCCACCGCTTCCACGGCGCCTTGCCCTTGCGCTTGAACTGCACGACGGCGCGGTTCTTGGCGTCGGTGGTGAGACGCCACTGCTGCGCACCGTTGCTGGGCAGCATCCACGTCCTGCCGGCCTTGAGGTCGCGCACCCGCAGGAAGCTGCGCGCCCGGACCGTCAGCGTGGAGCTCGTGTTGCGGGTGATCCGCACCTTGACGGCGCCTCCGACGCGTCCCCACGAGGTGCCGGGGTAGTAGAACTCGACGATCTTCGTGTGCTTCACGCCGTCGCGAGCGGCGCCTTGGGCGCCGTACTGCGACATCCCCCGACCGTGACCGTAGCCGCGACCGTCGATCACCACCGTGGAACCGTCGGGGACGTCGACCTTGTCGGCGGCCTGGGCGGGCGTCGGCAGGAGCGGGAGGGCGGCGGCCGCGAGGGTGGACCCCACGACACGGACCGGGCGGGAGGAGAAGAGGGACATCCTGGCTCTCTGTGGGTCTGGTGGGTCAGGTGTGACGAAGCAGAACCTCGAGCGAAACACACTTGCGGAGGAAACTCACCCCCTATCGGTGAACTACAGATCTGTAGTTCTCCGGGCGCGCAGGAGCGCCTCCCAGCGCCTCGGCCGAGGCCCGGCGACTACGCTGGGCGCATGCCAGCCACCGCCCCCGAGCCAGCCGGAACGACCACGGTCTCCGCGCCCTTCCAGGGGCTGGTGACGGTGCTCGTCGACACCGGCGCGCGCGTCGAGTCGGGCGAGGTCCTGGCCGTGCTCGAGGCGATGAAGATGGAAGCCCCCATCACTGCCCCACGCGCCGGGACCGTCACCGCCGTGGCCTTCGCGGGCACCCAGGCGGTGGCAGGCGGCGACGTCCTGGTCCACCTGGCCTGAGGCCGGCTCAGAAGAAGCGCGAGGCCTCGACCTTGTGCAGGCGACGAGCGGCCTCGGCGACCGAGCCACTCATCGACGGGTAGACGGTGAAGGCCTGCGCCAAGGCGTCGGCCGTCAACGACTCCGCGACGGCGACCGAGAGCGGGTGGATCAGCTCGCTGGCCTTCGGGCCCACCACGACGCCGCCGATCACGATGCCGGTGCCACGGCGGCAGAAGAGCTTCACGAAGCCGTCCTGGACGCCCTGCATCTTGGCGCGCGCGTTGCCGGCCAGCGGCAGCATCACGACCTCGGCGTCGATCTCCCCGGCGTCGACGGCCTGCTGCGACCAGCCGACCGTGGCGATCTCGGGGGCGGTGAAGACGTTCGACGACACCTTCTTCAGGTTCAGCGGGGCCACGGCGTCACCGAGCGAGTGCCACATCGCGATGCGGCCCTGCATGGCGGCGACCGAGGCCAGCATCAGGACACCGGTGCAGTCACCGGCGGCGTACACGCCGCGAGCGCTCGTGCGCGAGACCCGGTCGACCTTGACGAAGCCGCCCTCGTCGAGGGTGACGCCGGCCTCCTCGAGTCCGAGGCCCTGGGTCTTGGGGACCGAGCCGAGGGCGAGGATGACGTGGGAGGCCTCGACGGTCCGGCCGTCCGTCAGCGTGACGGTGACGCGGTCGCCGTGCCGGGTGACCGACTCCATGCGGGAGCGCGAGAGCACGTTCATGCCGCGCCGCTTCGCGACCTCCTCCAGCACCAGCGAGGCGTCGGCGTCCTCGCCGGGCAGCACGCGGTCACGCGAGGAGACCAGCGTGACCGGGATGCCGAGCGCCAGGTAGGCGGAGGCGAACTCCGCACCGGTCACGCCGGAGCCCACCACGACCAACGACTCCGGGACCTCGTCGAGGTCGTAGACCTGCTCCCAGGTCAGGATGCGCTCACCGTCGGGCTGCGCCGTGGGGAGCGTACGCGGCGCCGCGCCGGTGGCGACCAGGATCGTCCCGCCCTCGAACGTCTCGGTGCCACCGTCGTTGAGGTCGACCACGACGCGCGAGGGCCCGTCGAGGCGACCGCGACCGCGGACGATGCGCACGCCGGCGCTCTCCAGGCTGGCGGCGATGTCGGCCGACTGCTCGGCGGCGAGCGACTTCACCCGTGTGTTGATCCGGTGCAGGTCGACCCGCATGTGGGCGAGCGCAGCCTCGTCGTCCTCGTGGTAGGTGATGCCGAGGTCGACGGCGTGAGCGACGTCGCTCATCACCTCCGCGGCGGCGATCAGGGTCTTGGAGGGCACGCAGTCCGTGAGGACCGCGGACCCTCCCATCCCGTCACTGTCGACGACCACCACGTCGGCGCCCAGCTGGGCGGCGACGTGGGCGGCCTCGTACCCGCCGGGGCCTCCACCGATGATCACGACCCGATTCATGTCGGTGCTTCCCCTCAGATGCTGTTGATCGACGGAGCCGATCAGAAGTTGATCATGTGGCCGGCGATGCCCTCGACGGCTTCCTTGACCGCCTCGGAGAGCGTCGGGTGCGCGAAGACGTTGCGACCCACCTCGTCGGCGGTCAGGTCGAAGCGCTGGGCCATGGTCAGCACCGGGAGGAGCTCGGTGACGTTGGGACCGATCATGTGGGCGCCGAGGATCTCGTTGTACTTCGCGTCGGCCACCACCTTCACGAAGCCAGTGGGGTCACCCAGACCGGCAGCCTTGCCGTTGGCGGAGAAGGGGAACGTCGCAGTCTTGACGTCGTAGCCCTTGTCCTTGGCCTGCTGCTCGGAGTAGCCGAACGAGCCGATCTGCGGGTGGCAGTAGGTGGCGCGCGGGATCATGTCGAAGTCGATCTCCATGGTCTCGACGTCGGCGATCGTCTCGGCGGCCACGATGCCCATGGCCTCCGCGACGTGGGCCAGCATCATCTTGCCGGTGACGTCACCGATGGCGTAGACGCCGGGGACGTTCGTACGACCGCGGGCGTCGACCTTGATCGCGCCGCGCTCGGTCTCGATGCCGAGCGCGTCCAGGCCATAGCCCTCCAGGCGCGGGGCGAAGCCGAAGGCAGCCAGCATCTTGTCGGCCTCGAGGACCTGGGCGTCGCCGCCGGCAGCCGGGGAGACGGTGACCTTGACGCCGGAGCCGGTGTCCTCGACCTTCTCGACCTTCGTCGAGAGGAGGACCTTCACGCCCAGCTTCTTGTAGTGCTTGAGGAGCTCCTTGGAGACGTCCGCGTCCTCGGCCGGCACCATGCGGTCGGCGAACTCGACGATCGTGACGTCGACGCCGAAGTTCTTCATGACGTAGGCGAACTCGACGCCGATGGCGCCGGAACCGCCGATGACGATCGACTTCGGGAGCTCGGCGTCGAGGATCTGCTCCTCGTAGGTGACGACGTTCTCGGAGATCTCGATGCCCGGCAGCAGACGCACGGTCGCGCCGGCAGCGATGATCAGGTTGTCGAAGGACAGCTCGCTGGTGGAGCCGTCGTTGAGCGCGACCGACATCGAGGTCGGCGACGTCAGGGTGCCCCAGCCGTCGATCTCGGTGATCTTGTTCTTCTTCATGAGGAAGTGGACGCCCTTGACGATGCCGGCGCTCACCTGGCGCGAACGCTTGTGCGTCGGGCCGTAGGACATCGTCGCGTCACCCTCGATGCCGTACTTGGCCTTGTCGTGGGTGAGCGTGTGGGCGAGCTCGGCGTTCGCCAGCAGCGCCTTGGAGGGGATGCAGCCGACGTTGAGGCAGACACCACCCCAGTACTGCTTCTCCACCACGGCCACCTTCAGGCCGAGCTGGGAGGCACGGATCGCGGCGACGTAGCCACCGGGGCCAGCACCGAGGACGACAAGGTCGAAGTGAGTCGCGGAGTCAGTCACGCCCCCGAGTTTAGGCCCTCGCGAGCGCAACTTCTCATCCGGAGTGGTTACCCTTCGGTTCGTGACGCTCTACGCCGCCTACGGGACGAACCTCGACCCCCGCCGCATGAGTGAGCGGTGCCCGCACTCCCCCTTGCGGAGCACGGGCTGGCTCACCGGCTGGCGCCTCACCTTCGGCGGCGAGGAGCTCGGCTGGGACGGCGCCCTGGTCACGCTGGTCGAGGACCCGATCGAACAGGTCTTCGTCGCCCTGTACGACGTCACTCCCGAGGACGAGGTGGTCCTCGACGAGTGGGAGATGGCCAGCACCGGGCTCTACCGCAAGACCCGCGTCCGGGTCGCGGGCATGACGGGCGAGGTGCTCGCATGGACCTACGTGCTCGACGCGTACGAGGGTGGCCTGCCGAGCGCGCTCTACCTCGGAACCCTCGCCGAGGCGGCCGAGGCCGCTGACGCGCCCGCCGACTACGTCACCGGCCTGCGCAACCGCCCCTGCCGCTCCATCGGCCCCTGAGCGACTCCGGCCCCTGAGCGACGCCGGGTCACGCGGGGTCAGAACCTCAGGCGTACGTCCAGCTCGTCACGCGTCATCCCACCCGCGTAGAGCATGTCGGCCGCCAGCGAGCGGATCTGCGCGGCGACGGCGGCGCGGTTGAGCGTCATCTCCTCCGTCAGCGCGGCCATGGCAATGCGCACCGCCTCGACCAGCTGGTTCTCCGCCCGTGCCCTCTCCCCGGGGTTGGCCAGGTTGTCCTGGAAGACCGCGACTCCCTTCGCCAGCCCTTCGACCGCGGCGGCGAGCTGGTCCCCCGGCTGCTCCCCCAGCCGGATCATCGTGGAGGCCCGACGGGCGAGCACCCGGGCGTCCCGGATGGCGTTGTCCACGTCGGTGAGCACGCTCGAGTAACGCTCGACCTCGCCCCGCTGCCGCCAGCGCATCGGTGAGATCGCCGCCACCTCGCGCACGCTCGCTGCCGTGGTCAGCGCGGTGTTGACCTTGTCCTGGAGACCCCGCGCCCGGGTGAGGGCGTCGTGGGCGCCGGGGGCGTCAGCGGCACGCATCGCCTGGGCCAGGGACTCCAGGATCGCCCTCAGGTCGGAGAGCAGGGGTCGCACCTGGAGGTCCAGGTCGCGGGTGGGATGACGCGGCAGCAGCACGAGCATCACCAGGGCGCAGCAGCCACCCGTGAGGGCGTCCAGGAAGCGCGTCGCTGCCGGGTTGGCCGCCCCGGCAGCCGGCACGACCGCTGCGAGCAGAACCGCGGAGTTGGTGGCCTGGGTGAGCGCGACCCCCTTGAAGCCGGCGAAGGTGGCGACGATGACCGTGATCACCACGACGAGCGCGAGCTGCCACACGCCGCGCCCGATCACCAGGATCAGGAGCTCCCCCACGAGTACGCCCAGCGCGACGCCCAGGATGAGCTCGATCATCAGTCGCTGCCGCAGGCCGACCCCTGCCAGGAGCACGATGACGGCTGCCACGGGCGCGAAGAAGGCTTGCTCGTGGTGCAGCACCATCGTGGAGAAGGCGTAGGCACCCGAGGTGGCCGCCCCCAGGCGGAGCAGCATCCGCCACCGCTTGCGGAGGCTCTCCCACCGCTGCGCCATGGTCATGTCTTGACCCAGCGACACCAGGCTGAGAAGGGACTGGTCGGCACTCACTCCGCCATTTTGGCGCACGGGTCAGGTGGCGACGGAACAGCATGCCTCGACGTTGTTGCCGTCGGGGTCGCGGACGAAGGCGCCGTAGTAGCCCTCGTGGTACTCGGGCCACAGCCGCGGTTCGTGCAGCACCTCGGCCCCACAGGCCACCGCCTCGGCGAACCAGGCGTCGACCGTGCTCGCGTCGGGCGCGTCGAAGGCGACGTGCACCTCGCGGTTGGGACCCATGCCTTCGAAGCTGCCGATCCAGAACGCGGGCGCCGTCGTGCCGTAGCCGATCGCGACGCCGTGGTCGAGCAGACGCCGGTGGCCCAGCACGGCCAGGGTCCGGTCGTAGAACGCGCCGGACAGCTCCAGGTCGCTGCAGTTGATTCCCAGGTGGCTGATCATGCCTCCGATCGTGCACCCGACCACCCACAAAACCTAGGATCGAGCAATGACCGACCACGATCCCTTCGTCCTGGCCGACCAGGCCGCCGCCACGCTCCGCGACCTCACGGGTGTGGAGTCGCACGACATCGCACTGGTGCTCGGCTCCGGGTGGCTGCCCGCCGTCGACGCCCTCGGTCCGGCCACCGCCGAGATCGCCACCACCGACCTGCCCGGTTTCCACGCTGCCGGGGTCGCGGGCCACGCCGGCAAGATCCGCTCGCTGAAGGTGGGCGAGCGCAACGTGCTGGTCTTCCTCTCCCGCACCCACTTCTACGAGGGCAAGGGAGTGCGCGCCGTCGTGCACCCGATCCGCACCGCTGCGGCGGCCGGCTGCCGGGCGATCGTGCTGACCAACGGGTGCGGTGGCCTCAAGGAGACCTGGACTCCCGGCACCCCGGTGCTGATCAGCGACCACATCAACCTGACCGCGACGTCGCCGATCGAGGGCGCGAACTTCGTCGACCTGACCGACCTGTACAGCCCCCGCCTGCGCGAGCTCTGCCGCGAGGTCGACCCGTCCCTCGACGAGGGCGTCTACGTGCAGTTCCCCGGCCCCCACTACGAGACGCCTGCCGAGGTGCGGATGGCCGGCGTCCTCGGTGGCCACCTGGTCGGGATGAGCACGACGCTGGAAGCCATCGCCGCCCGCCAGGCCGGCATGGAGGTCCTCGGCATCAGCCTCGTCACCAACCTGGCCGCGGGGATCAGCGGCTCCCCGCTCAACCACGAGGAGGTCCTCGAGGCCGGGCGCTCAGCGGCCACCCGCATGGGCGGGCTCCTGGGCCAGATCGTCCCGAGGATCTGACGTGCGCGTCCTCGTCACCGGCGCTGCCGGGTCCATCGGTCGGGTCGTCGTCGGCGCGCTGCTCACGGACGGGGTCGACGTGGTCGGCTTCGACCTCGTGCCCGCGCCCGACGGCGTGGACGCCGAGTGGCACACCGGCGACTGCACCGACCCGGGCGCGGTGGCCGAGGTCTTCGGCGCGCACTCGTTCTCGGCGGTCGTGCACCTCGCCGGACACCCCGACGAGCTCGACCTGGCCGGGTCGTTGCACTCCCACGTGACCACGACCGCGACCCTGCTCGACGCCATGGTCGAGCACGACGTCACCCGCATCGTCCACGCCTCCAGCAACCATGCCGTGGGGCGTACGCCGCGCACCGACCTCGTGGGCATCGAGGCGCGTCCCCGGCCCGACACCTTCTACGGCGTCGGCAAGGTCGCGGCCGAGGCGCTGCTGAGCCTGTACGCCGACCGCTACGGCATCGACGCCGTCGCCTGCCGGATCGGGTCGTTCCTCCCCGAGCCGACCACGCGCCGCCACCTCGCGACCTGGCTGTCGCCGGCCGACTGCGTACGCATGGTGAGGGCAGCCCTGGAGGCGCCCGCCCCGGGCTTCGCCGTGCTCTACGGGATCTCCGCCAACCGTGATGCCTGGTGGGACCTCGAGCCCGGCCGGGCCCTGGGCTACCACCCGCAGGACGACGCGGCTGCATACGCCGGTCACCTCCCTGAGCGCGAGGAGGACGCGGTCGAGGCGGCCACCGTCGGCGGCCCCTTCGCGACCGAGGAGTTCTACCGCCCGGCGGTCCCCTCTCCCTGATCCACCACGCACACGAGGCCGGATCCCCGCCGGGATCCGGCCTCGTGCTGTCTCAGGTGCGGTGCCGGCCGGGGCCGGCTCCGGTCACTTCTTGACCCGGAACTTCGCGACCTTCTTGGAGGCCTTCCAGTTCTTGTCCCCCGTGTACTGCGCGGTGACGCGGTACTGGCCCTTCTTCTTGGCCTTGACCAGCTTGACGGTGGCCTTGCCCTGCTTGTTGAGCTTGACCGTGACGGTGCGGGCCTTCTTCTGGCCGGGGATCTTCAGGGTGACCTTCACCTTGCCGGTCGCCTTCGGCTTGCCCGGGACGGTGATGGTGGCCTTGCCGGCCTTCTTGCGGGTCGCCTTCTTGGTGACCTTCAGGTTGACCTTCGAGGCCTTCTTGAGCTTCGACCAGTCGATGTTCACCAAGGTCTTGGTGTCCTGGCTGGCGTTGTCACCACGGACGTGGGCAGCCCAGGTGAAGACCGCGTAGCGCTGGCCGGAGACCAGGTCGCTGGTCTTGGCGTCCAGGCGGACGTCGAACGCGCCGTCCACGATGTCGCCATGGGGAGCACCGTCACCGGGACCACCGATCCAGGCGGCGGCCGCCATCGTCTCGACGCTGTCCCAGTTGGCGTAGTCGATCACGCTGTCAGCCGGGGCCAGGACCGCGTAGACGCCCATGGCGCCTTCGTGGCTGCGGGGGTCGAAGTTGCGGCCCTGCACCCGGACCGTGACGCCCTTCGCCGGGCTCGCCGCGACGACCGAGGCGGTCACGGACGGGGCGGCCTTGACCGCGTTGAAGCTCAGGTCACCGGGGCGCTTGTGGTCGCCGCCGGTGCTGAAGTAGAAGTGGGCCCGGACGCCGCTGGTCAGCTGGCCGAGGAAGTCGGGGTGGAAGGACTTGCCGTCCACCGGACGCGCGGTGTTGGTGATGCCCAGGGCGAGCGCCTGCTCGGAGCCCGCAGCCAGCACACCCTCCCACTTGGGGGTGATGGTGGTGGTGCCACCGGAGACGGTGGAGGCGTCGAACTCGGCCACGGTCACCTCAGCCGGCTCGGTCTGCCCGGCCGGGTTGCCCATCGCGGCAGCGTTGCGCGCCGACACGGTGGCGCGCACCTCGCCGCTGCCGTCTGCGTCGACCTCGACCACGGGGTTCGCCACGGTGACGGCGTAGTACTCGGTGCCACCCATCGCGAACGCACCCTCGACCGACCCTCGGAAGCTGGTGGTGACCACGCCGTCGGCCGCGGTGACGGCCTTGGCCGGGAAGGTGAACCTCTCGGCCGTCTGGTCGAAGGTGGCTCCGCCGGAGAGGGTCCGGTTCGAAAGGTGGCTGACGAACTGCTCGGAGATGTTCCACGTCAGGGCTCCGGTGGCAGGCGCTGCCTGCGCCGGAGCTGCGGCCAGCCCGGCGAACGCGCCGGCGACGAGGGCACCGGCGAGGCCGGCAGCCACGCCGCGGCGCGGGGTGCGCGTGAGCGACTTCATGGTGTTCCTTTCGGTGTGTTGCTGACGGGTGTCAGCGGGGGGTGCGCCCGCGAACGGGCACGAGGAGCAGGAGGGCGGCGGCCAGGAGCAGGGCTCCCCCCACCACCCACGGGGTGTGCGACTGGGTCGCGGAGACGAGGCGTACGTCCTCGGCCTGCGCCGAGGCCACCTGCGGCACCGCGCTGGTGCTGAAGAAGCCCTGCCACGGCGTCTCGCCGGTCAGTGGCGCGGCCACCGGCAAGGTGGCCGGGCCGGAGGAGAGCATGGGGGTGGGCGAGGGCTGCTGCGGAGCCGGCACGACCGGAGGCGCCGGGGTCACCGGGTTGCTGGGCTCGGGCTTCGGCGGGGCCGGCTTCGCCGGGGCGCTGCCCTCGGGCTCGGCGCCCTCCCAGGCGACCTCGATCGGCGTAGGGACCTTGGTCCAGTCCGACTGAAGGCCGGTGGAGTACCAGAACTGGTCGGTACCCATCGGCTCGAGGAAGGTGACGAACTCTTGGGGGAATGAACCCCAGTCGTCGCCCGTGCGCTTCTGCGGGATCGAGCCCTCGACCTGGACGCCGGCGTAGTCGGGCTTCACGACGAGGCCGGCCTCGGTGACGTCGACGCCGCTGAAGGTCACGACCGGCACCTGCTTGCGCGGGACCGGCTTCCACTTGTCGGTGTCGGCGCGGTCGGCGGCCCAGCCGCCCCCGGTGGCGCGGAGCGCGCCCTTGCCGCCCTTGACCTCGAGCACGGGGTCGGTCAGCGTGAAGACGGTGTTGCCGGAGTAGTAGACGACCGTCCAGGTGCCCTTCCAGGCGAGCGTGGCGTTGTCGGCCTCGGCGTCGAGCGTCCCGGTGCCGTCAGTCAGCCGCACACGATGTCCGCTGAACGGGCCGTAGAGGCCGATGCGCTTCTTGTTGGTGGCGTCGGTCCCGAGGCCAGCCCAGGTGGCGGTGCGCCACTGGCCGGAGGCGGTGCGCTTCTGGATGGTGACGTTGCCCTGCGCGGCCTTCCACTTGCCCTTCGGCAGGTGGATGCCGCCGGCGCCGGGGTTGGCCTCTCCCGCCGACATGAAGTTGATCGCCAGCGGGTTGTGCGAGCGGGCGTTGGTCTGCTCACTCATCGACCAGGCGAAGACGGCGTCGTCCACCTCGACCTCGCTCGACTCCTCCGGCTCCTCACTGGGCGTCGGCGTGGGCGTCGGGGTCGGCGTCGGGGTCGGCTCGTCGGTGGGGTCCGCCGTGGGGTCGTCGGTGGGCTCCGGTGCCTCGGTGGGCGTCGGCGTGACGGTCGGCTCCACCGCCGCCACGTCACTCGTGGCGGCCGGAGCGTCGGCCTCGGTGGCCGAGGCCCCCAGCGGCAGCGTCAGCACTCCCGCCGCGGTCAGGAGCCCGGCGGCGGCGAAGGAGGCCAGGTCACGCCTGCGCACGACGACCTCCGGCGCGACGCAGGGCGAAGGCGAGCGCGGCGAGGAAGACCACACCGGCGACGCCGGCGAAGACCCATCCGGCGACCGGCTGCTCCTCGGAGGTCTCCGCGCTGACCGTCTCGAGCGCGGGGTCGGTCTGGACCCCGAACTTCACGCTGAGGTCGCGGCTCGCGCCGAAGGCTCGCAGCTCGTGGGTGCCCGCCTTGGTGGAGGCCGGCAGCTGGATCACGCCGCTGACGCGTCCGTCGGCGCCGACCGTGAAGGGACCGGCAGCCGCCAGCCCGTCGTCGAGGACGACGGTGAACTGCTCGCCGGGGGTCAGCCCCTGGGCGGTGAACGACATCGCCCGGCCGCTGACGGCTGCGGCGTGGTCGACGCCCATCTTGAGGGGGCCACGGCGCTGGGGATTCGTGGTGGTCGGCGCGGAGGCAGGCCCGGCCTCACCGCTGGTGGCCGGCGTCCCGGAAGGGGTGGTGCCCTGCTCGCCCGAGGCGGCCGGCGCCTCCTGGTCTGTGGCGCCGGTGCCGCCCAGGTCGCCGAGGCGGACCGGCGTGAACGTCTCGTTGTTGCCGTTCTGCACGCCATGGGCGCCGACGGTGATCACGCCGCAGGTGACCTTGCGGCAGTCGACCTGGGTGATCTTGCCGTTGCGACCGACGGCCTCGAAGGTCGGGCCGGGGACGACGAGCTTCACCGACCACGCACCGTCGGCCGACATGGTGCCGCCGTTGGCCGACGACGCCGTCGACGACCCCGGGAAGGCGACGTAGCGCTGGAACCCGGCGTTGTTCTTGCTCTCGCTGTCGGGCACGTAGACGTAGTTGACGCCCGACTTCCCGCCCTGGCTGGGCCGCCACTTGCCGTTGACGGTGCCGAACCAGACGTAGATGCCGCCGTGGCCCCCCTTGATCGACTGGAAGCCCTTGCCCCGCACGCTCAGCTCCGTCGAGTAGGTGCGGTCGATGACGGCACCCTTCCCGTCGGCGTCGACGGTGACGTCACCCGCGGCGTGGGCCGGGGCGAGGGTCGCGCCGGTGACGGCCGCGCTCGCGACGAGGGTGGCCAGGACTCCGCGGGCTCCCGCACGACGGACGTACGAACGGATCAACGGACGACGGGACACGACGACTCCTTCGACTCACGGGCGCGCACGGGGACCACGAGCAGGTGCCCGGCGTGGTTGAACACCTCGACGGGGTGCTCGTAGACGCTGCTGAGCAGGTCACTGGTGAGGACTTCGGACGGGGTGCCGCAGGCGCGGACGCGGCCCTTCGCGAGCACGCAGATGCGGTCGGCGTACGCGGCGGCGAGGCTGAGGTCGTGCAGGACGACCACGACGGCCGCGCCACGGGCGGCGCTGCCGCGCGCCTGCTCGAGCACGGACTCCTGGTGCTTGATGTCGAGGGCTGCGGTCGGCTCGTCGAGCAGGTGCACCTCGACGTCCTGGGCCAGCAGCCTCGCGAACGAGACCCGGGCCTGCTCGCCGCCCGACAGCGTCGGCACGACGCGCGAGGTCAGGTGGGTGACGTCGGCGACCTCCATGGCCCAGTCGACGACCTCGTCGTCGCGCTCGGCCCGCTCCGTACGCCGCCACACCGAACGCCCCATCTCCACGACCTCGCGGGCCCGGAAGCCGAACGCGAGGTTGTGGCGCTGGAGCAGGACGGCGCGCTGGCGGGCCAGGGCACTGGCGTGCTGACCCGCGATGGGGACGCCGTTGAGCTCGACCGTGCCCTCGTCGGGGTCGACGTCGCCGGAGAGCAGCGAGAGCAGCGTCGACTTGCCCGCTCCGTTGGGTCCGACCAGGGCAACCACCTCGCCGTGGCGCACCTCGAGGTCGACGCCGTCGAGGATCGCGGCCTCACCGAACGAGAGGCTCACAGAGGCGGCGCGAAGCGCGACGGGGCCGGTCATCAGGCCCACCCCCCTGCTGTCCGACGGGCACGACGCAGCAGCCAGAAGAAGACCGGGCCGCCGATGAGCGAGGTGACCATGCCGATGGGCAGGTCGGCGAAGGCGATCGCGGTGCGGGCCCACAGGTCGGCGAACACCAGCAGCACCGCGCCGCCCAAGGCGCTGGCGGGCACGAGGGCCCGGTGGCCCGGTCCGACGACCATGCGCATGAGGTGGGGAATGATCAGGCCCACGAAGGCGATGATCCCGGCGAACGAGACAGCCGCGGCGGTGAGCACCGCGACCACCACGATCGCGAGGATGCGCAGCTTCTCGACGTCGATCCCGACGTGGCGCGCGGCCTTGTCGCCGAGGGCGAGGAGGTCGAGCTTGCGGGCGATCAGGATCGAGGCGACGATCCCCAGCAGGGCGATCGGCAGGACGATCGCGACCTGCTCGTTGCGGGCACCGTTGAGGCTGCCCATCTGCCAGAAGATGATCTCCTCGCGGGCGGACGTGTCCCCGAGGAACATCAGGAACGCGAGCGCAGCGCCGGCCATGGCGTTGATCGCCACCCCGGTGAGCACCAGCGTGACGACCTCCGTACGCCCGTTGTCACGCGCCAGCAGGTAGACCGCGAACGTGGTCACCAGACCACCGATGAAGGCGGCCAGCGCCACTGTCCACGCACCGAAGGTGGCGAGGTCGAAGACGATCACGGCAGCGGCCGCGACGGCGGCACCGGAGGAGACGCCGACGACGCCGGGCTCGGCGAGCGGGTTGCCGAAGACCCCTTGCATGACCGCACCGGCACAGGCCAGGGCAGCACCGACGAGCGCCGCCATCACCAGACGCGGGAAGCGCACCTGCCAGAGCGTGGCCTCGCCCTGGGGGTGGCTCGGCAGCGCGCCCCAGTCCAGGCCGACCTTGTGCAGCAGCGAGCCGATGACCTCGTTGGCCGGGATCTGGAGCTGCCCGGTGCCTGCGGCGACGACGAGCGCCAGCAGCAGCATGAGGGTCAGCACCCCGAGCACGAGTCGGCGACTCGTCTTCGTCGGGGGAAGGGGCAGGCTCACACTCACGTGAGCGCCTCCGGGGCGATCACGGCGACCGCGAGCGCGTTGAGGACGTCGGCGGTGTTGGGGCCGTACCCCAGGATCAGTGAGTCGTCGATGGTGACGATCCGCTTGTTGCGCCCGGCCGAGGTCTGGGCCAGCGCAGGCAGCTTCTCGAGCAGGCCGTCGACGCCGCCGGTGGACTCCAGCCCACCGGTCATCATGACGACGAGCTCAGGGGCTGCGGCGACCAGTCCCTCGGCGGTGACCGGGCGCATGCCCTTCCACTTGATCTCCTCGGCGACGTCGTAGGCACCGACCGCGTCGATCAGGTCGTCGGCACCCGAGCCCTGGCCGAACATGTAGTAGACGCCGGCGGTGCCGCGGACGTAGAGGAAGACGGTCCGCAGGCGGTCGGTGGGGTCGGCGGGAGCCTTGGCGGCGATCTTCGCGGTGACCTCCTTGACCTCGGCCTCGATCCGGTCAGCCAGGAGCGTGCCGGCCTCGGGCACCCCGAGGGCAGCCGCGGTCATCCGCGTCAGCTCACCGACGTTGCCGAGGTTGCGGTCGGACTCGACCCACACGACCGGGATGCCCGCCTCCTCCATCTGGTGGAGCACGTCGACCGGACCGAGCGTGGTGTCGCTGATGATCACGGTCGGGTCGAGGTCGAGGATCGCCTCGGCGCTCAGGTCGTGCCCCTTCGGGGTGACCAGCGGAAGGTCGGCCGCCTGCTCGAAGCGGGTCGAGGTGTCACGCCCGACGAGACGGTCGCCAAGACCGAGCTCGAAGACGGTGCGCGAGAGGGTGCCGTAGAGGTCGAGGGCCAGCACGCGCGAGGTGTCGGTGACGGTGACCTTGTTTCCCTGGGCGTCGGTCACGACGGCGGGCAGCTCGGGCTCGGGGTCCTCCACGACGGGATCGATGTCCGTCTCGTCGACGAGAGGGCTCACCACGCCCTGGAACTCTCGCGGGTCGGCGGGTGGCTCGACCGACGAGATGTCGGGAGCCACGGACGACCCGGCGGTGCTGCCACCGGCGGAACCGCCGGAGGTGTCGATGCCGCAGGCACTCAGCAGGAGTGCGACAGCGACGAGCGGCACTGCGGCCGACAGGCGACGGGAGGCTGACATCGACTCTCCAAGCGGACGTGAATGGATATAGCATCTATCCCGAGAAGATTACTTAGGGCAGGCTAACAGGACTTAGGCTGACCTAATAAATCGTCAGCACCCCCTACCAAGCCGCTAGTCGAGAGCGATCATGAGCATCACTGAAGCCGCACCCCTCCCGTTGTCCGCCGCCTTCAAGCAGGGCTCCAAGGAGCTGCACGACCAGGCCGAGGCGGCCACCTTCATCGACGACCTGATGAACGGCAAGGTGAACCTCGCCGGCTACGTCAACTACCTCAAGTCGCTGCGCATCGTCTACGCCGCCCTCGAGGAGGTGGCCCGCGACAACGCCAGCGACCCGATCGTGGCCGTCATGCACGACCCTGCGCTCGAGCGCCTCGCCTCCATCGAGGCCGACATCGAGGCCCTGAGCACCGGCGCCCCCGAGGAGAGCCTGTGCCAGCACGAGGCTGCCCAGGCGTACGCCGCGGCCATCCACGCCGCGTCGGGCCACGCGCCCCGCGTCATCGCGCACCACTACACCCGCTACCTGGGTGACCTCTCCGGCGGCCTGGCGATCGGCCGGATCCTCGGCCGGACGTTCGACCTCGAGGACCGAGGCCTGGCGATGTACCACTTCGAGGACATCAAGGCGAAGGTCTACAAGGACGACTACCGCGAGCGCCTCGACAACCTCCCGTTCGACGACGCCCAGCGCGCCGAGGCCGTCACCGAGGTCCAGGCTGCGTTCCGCCACAACCAGGCCGTCTTCGCCGAGCTCGGCAAGAACCTCGCGTCGTACCAGCGCTGAGGGGTGACCCCGTGCCCCCGGGGATGAAAGGATGACGAGCATGGCTACCACCGCATTCAAGGCCAACCCCGTCCACACCGTCGGCGACCTGCCGGCCGTCGGCTCGAAGGCTCCGAACTTCGAGCTCGTCGGCGAAGGTCTCTCGGAGGTGACCAACGACCAGGGCGGCAAGCGTCTCGTGCTCAACATCTTCCCGAGCATCGACACCGGCATCTGCGCCGCGAGCGTCCGGAAGTTCAACGAGATCGCCGCCGACCTCGACGACACCGTCGTGCTCAACGTCTCCGCCGACCTGCCGTTCGCCCAGGCCCGCTTCTGCGGCGCCGAGGGCATCGACAACGTCCTCGTGGGCTCGGCCTTCCGTTCCTCCTTCGGGCAGGACTACGGCGTCACGATGGCCGACGGCCCGATGGCCGGCCTGCTGGCCCGCGCCGTGGTCGTCGTCGAGGCCGACGGCACGGTCAGCTACACGCAGGTGGTCGACGAGATCACCACCGAGCCCGACTACGACGCGGTCCTCGCCGCTCTCTGAATCAGCTCGGCTGCACCACCCGGATTCACCACCTCGTCAGCAGGGCCGGTCCGCACCGCGGACCGGCCCTGTCTGCTTCTCCGGACGCTGGCGTTCACGACCCACAGGGCGCGCGTTAACGTGCCTGCATGAGCCTCGAGACCACCGCGGACCTGCACCAGCTCGCCACCGACTGGATGGCTGACGACCCGGACGAGGCCACCAGGACCGAGCTCGCCACGGTGCTCGCGGCGGCGAAGTCCGGGGACCCCGCCGCCGCAGCCGACCTGGCCGACCGCTTCCGCGGGCCGCTCGAGTTCGGCACCGCTGGCCTGCGCGGCGCCCTGGGCGCCGGCCCCCACCGCATGAACCGGGTCGTCGTGTCACGGGCCGCTGCCGGCCTCGTCGCCCACCTGAAGGCCAACGGGGCCGGGCCGGGCGACTCCGTCGTGATCGGCTACGACGCCCGCCACAACTCCGACGTCTTCGCCCGCGACACCGCCGAGGTCGTCACCGGCGCCGGGTTGCGCGCCCTGCTCCTCCCCCGCCCGCTGCCGACCCCGGTCCTGGCCTTCGCGATCCGTGACCTCGGCAGCGTGGCGGGCGTGATGGTGACGGCCAGCCACAACCCGCCCCAGGACAACGGCTACAAGGTCTACCTCGGCGACGGCAGCCAGATCGTGCCGCCCTCCGACAGCGAGATCGCTGCCCAGATCGCGGCGGTGGGCGCGGTCTCGACCGTCCCCCGCGGTGACGGCGGCGAGGTCGTCGGCGACGACCTCCTGGAGCGCTACCTGCGCTCGGTGGTCGACCTCGTCGGCGACGGCCCGCGCGACCTCTCGATCGTCTACACCCCGCTGCACGGCGTGGGCGGGTCGGCGGTCACTCGTGTGCTCGCCCAGGCCGGCTTCCCCGCCCCGCACGTGGTCGAGGCGCAGGCCGCGCCCGACCCCGACTTCCCGACAGTCGCCTTCCCGAACCCCGAGGAGCCGGGCGCCATGGACCTGGCGATGGCCCTGGCACAGGAGTGCGGCGCCGACCTGGTGGTGGCCAACGACCCCGACGCCGATCGCTGCGCCGCGGCGGTCCCCGGACCCCACGGCTGGCAGATGCTGCGGGGTGACGAGGTCGGGGCACTGCTCGCCCACCACCTGCTCTCACGCGGACGCACCGGCACCTACGCCGCCTCGATCGTGTCGTCCTCCCTGCTGGGCAAGATGGCGGCGACCGCCGGACAGCCGAGCGTGGAGACCCTCACCGGCTTCAAGTGGATCGGGCGCCTGGAGGGTCTCGCCTTCGGGTACGAGGAAGCGCTGGGCTACTGCGTCGACCCGGAACACGTGAAGGACAAGGACGGCGTCTCCGCCCTGCTGATGCTCTGCGAGCTCGCCGCGCACTCAAAGGCCCAGGGACGGAGCCTGGTCGACATCCTCGACGACATCGCCCTCGAGCACGGTCTCCACGCGACCGACCAGCTCTCCGTGCGGTTCTCCGACCTCGCAGGCATCGGAGCCGCCATGGAGCGTCTCCGCTCCACTCCCCCGACCGAGCTCGGGGGCCTCGCCGTCGAGCGCGTCGAGGACCTCTCCCTGGGCAGCGAGGCACTGCCGCCCACCGACGGCCTGCGCTACACCCTGGCCGAAGGAGCCCGCGTGATCGTGCGCCCGAGCGGCACCGAGCCCAAGGTGAAGTGCTACCTCGAGGTCGTCATCCCCGTGGACCCGGAGGACGGTGTGGACGCTGCTCGCATCGCCGCCGCCGGCCGACTCGACGCCATCAAGGGTGACGTACGCCGGGCTGCCGGCCTCTGAGCCCCCAGGCGCTCAGCGGAGGAACGCGCCCACGACGACCAGGAGGGTGACGCCGAGCGCCACGGCCGGCACCACGTCGATGCGTCGCTCGACGGCGCCTTCCTGCCCCGTGCCGCGCGCCCGGGCATCGAGGGCCGCGCGACGCAGTCGTGACTCGACGTGGTCGGCCCAGTGCACCTCTCCCACTCGCGGGGCGCTCCCCTCCTGCTCGCGGCGGCCGGCTCCGGCGGCCTCCCGCACGATCCGGCGACGCGGGTGGCCGATGGCCGCCGTGGCGTAGCGCTTGCCGCCCGCGCTGATCTCCAGGACGTGACGCACCGACACGTCCTCGACAGCGGCGAGCGGGATGCGCGTGGTGCTCAGGCTCTGCCGCAGCACGACGGCATCGCCCTGAAGGAGGACGCGCGGGCGCAGCAGCGTCAGCCAGGCGAAGACCGACGCGACGAGCGCGGCCACCAGCGCCGCCGGCCCGAAGCCGTCGGTGCCGTCCAGCACCCCGAGGACCGCGACGACGACCGCCACCGCGATGACGAACCACCCCACGAACGTGCCGCTGGTCGGAGCGAACGACTCATCGCCCGAAGCGTCGTGGTCCACCGGTCTTCTCGCACTCACGTCTGGTCTCATTCCTTGGATTGCTGCCCCGTGCACGCCCAACCTTATGCTGGTGGGGTGACAGCCATTTCTGCCTCGACGGCGGGCGCAGGTGACGGCACGAGGGACATCTCCGCCGAGTTCGCGGAGACCACCCGGTCCAACGCCTCGCTGACCCGCTTCCTCCACGGACTCCCGGGAGTCGACCAGGTCGGCAACGAGGCCCGCGCCGCAGCGCTGGGCACTCGGTCGATCAAGACCACGGCGAAGGCGCAGGCGATCGACCTCGCCATCCGCATGGTCGACCTCACGACGCTGGAGGGCATGGACACCGCCGGCAAGGTGCGCGCACTGGCCTTCAAGGCGATGCGCCCCGAGCCCGGTGACCCGACCTGTCCGCCCACCGCGGCCGTCTGCGTCTACCCCGACATGGTCGCCACCGCGAAGGAGACCCTGGGCGACAGCGGGGTCAACGTGGCCGCCGTGGCCACGGCCTTCCCCAGTGGTCGCGCCGCACTCGACGTGAAGCTCGCCGACACCGCCGACGCGGTCGAGGCCGGGGCCGACGAGATCGACATGGTCATCGACCGTGGTGCGTTCCTCGAGGGCCGCTACCTCGACGTCCACGACGAGATCGTCGCCGTGCGCGAGGCCTGCCGACGTCCCGACGGCACCGAGGCGCACCTGAAGGTGATCTTCGAGACCGGCGAGCTGCAGACCTACGACAACGTCCGCCGGGCCTCCTGGCTCGCCATGATGGCCGGCGCCCACTTCATCAAGACCTCGACCGGCAAGGTCTCCCCCGCGGCCACCCTGCCCGTCACCCTGGTCATGCTGGAGGCCGTGCGCGACTTCCGAGCTACCACCGGCCACATGGTCGGCGTGAAGCCGGCCGGCGGCATCCGCACCACCAAGGACGCCATCAAGTACCTCGTCATGGTCAACGAGACCTGCGGGCCCGACTGGCTCGATCCGGACTGGTTCCGCTTCGGCGCCTCGTCGTTGCTCAACGACCTCCTGATGCAGCGTACGAAGATGCTCACCGGCCGGTACTCCGGCCCCGACTACGTCACTCTGGACTGAGGGAGCACAGCATGGTCAAGGTTCCCGACAAGGCGTCACCCGGGACGCTCTTCGAGTACGCCCCCGCCCCCGAGTCGCGCGCGATCGTCGACATCGCGCCCTCCTACGGCCACTTCATCGACGGCGCGTTCGTGAGCGGCAGCGGCACGGCGTTCAAGACGATCAACCCGGCGACCGAGGAGGTGCTCGCGGAGGTCTCCGCGGCCACCGACGAGGAGGTCGACACGGCTGTCCGCGCCGCCCGTCGTGCCTACGAGACGGTCTGGTCGCGCATGCCCGGCCGCGAGCGCGCGAAGTACCTCTTCCGCATCGCACGCATCATTCAGGAGCGCGGCCGCGAGCTCGCCGTCCTGGAGACGCTGGACAACGGCAAGCCGATCAAGGAGACCCGCGACTTCGACGTCCCGACGGTCGCCGCGCACTTCTTCTACTACGCGGGCTGGGCCGACAAGCTGGAGTACGCCGTCCCCGGCAGGCCGAACCCGCAGGCCCTCGGCGTCGCGGCCCAGATCATCCCGTGGAACTTCCCCCTGCTGATGCTGGCGTGGAAGATCGCCCCGGCCCTTGCGGCCGGCAACACCGTCGTGCTCAAGCCGGCCGAGACCACTCCGTTGAGCGCCATGCTCTTCGCAGAGATCTGCCAGCAGGCCGACCTGCCCCCGGGCGTCGTCAACATCGTCAACGGAGCTGGCGACACCGGTCGGGCGCTCGTGGCACACCCTGACGTCAACAAGGTCGCCTTCACCGGGTCGACCGAGGTCGGCCGCGCGATCGCGCGCCAGATCGCCGGGACGGACAAGAAGGCGACCCTGGAGCTGGGTGGCAAGGCCGCAAACATCGTCTTCGACGACGCACCTGTCGACCAGGCGGTCGAGGGCATCGTCAACGGCATCTTCTTCAACCAGGGCCACGTCTGCTGCGCCGGCTCGCGCCTGCTGGTGCAGGAGTCGGTCGCCGACGAGGTGCTGGAGCGGCTCAAGCGCCGCATGTCGACGCTGCGCCTGGGCGACCCGCTCGACAAGAACACCGACATCGGCGCGGTGAACTCGGCCGAGCAGCTGGCCAGGATCACCGAGCTGGCGGGAGCCGGCGAGCAGGAGGGGGCCACGCGGTGGGCACCGGCCTGCGACCTGCCGAGCACCGGTTTCTGGTTCCCGCCGACCGTCTTCAGCAACGTGACCCAGGCCCACCGGATCGCCCGTGAGGAGATCTTCGGACCCGTCCTGTCGGTGCTGACCTTCCGCACGCCGACCGAGGCGGTCGAGAAGGCCAACAACACCCCCTACGGCCTCTCCGCCGGCGTCTGGACGGAGAAGGGCTCGCGCATCCTGTGGATGGCCAACCAGCTCCGCGCCGGAGTCGTGTGGGCCAACACCTTCAACAAGTTCGACCCCACGTCGCCGTTCGGTGGCTACAAGGAGTCCGGCTACGGTCGCGAAGGCGGTCGTCACGGCCTGGAGGGATACCTCAAGTGAAGTCCGCAGACACCCCTCGCGCGGGAGTGCGCAAGACCTACAAGCTCTACGTGGGTGGGGCCTTCCCCCGCTCGGAGTCGGGCTACTCCTACGTCGTCAACGACTCGAAGGGCAACTTCGTGGCCAACGCTGCGCTCGCCTCCCGCAAGGATGCCCGTGACGCCGTGGTCGCGGCCCGCAAGGCCTTCGGTGGCTGGTCCTCGCGTACGGCCTACAACCGGGCGCAGATCGTCTACCGCATCGCCGAGGTCCTGGAGGACCGTCGCGCCCAGTTCATCGACCTGGTCCAGCAGGGAGAGGGCCTCACGGCCGCTCGCGCCGGCGCGGTCGTGGACGAGAGCGTCGACCGGCTCGTCTGGTACGCCGGGTGGGCCGACAAGATCACCCAGGTGACCGGCTCCGCGAACCCGGTCGCGGGCCCCTTCTTCAACATCTCCTCCCCCGAGCCCACCGGCGTCGTGGCCATCGCCGCTCCCCAGGAGTCGTCGCTGCTCGGACTGGTCTCGGTGCTCGCCCCGGTCATCGTCACCGGCAACACCGCGGTGCTGCTGAGCTCGTATGCCCGGCCCCTCCCCGCGGTGAACCTGGCCGAGGTCCTGGCCACGAGCGACGTACCGGGGGGAGTCGTCAACATCCTCACCGGTGACTGGCGTGGCCCCCTCCCCTGGCTGGCCTCCCACATGGACGTCAACGCCCTGGACCTCACCGGCGTCGCCGGCGAGCCAGACGCAGCAGCCGACCTCGGGGCCACGGCAGCGGAGAACCTCAAGCGCGTCCTGCGTGCCCCGGCCGCCGAGGAGGACTGGTTCACCGCTCCCGGTATCGAGCGCATGACCACCTTCCTCGAGACGAAGACGGTCTGGCACCCCGGTCGGGATCTGACCCAAGCACGACCAACGCAGAAGGCCCCACCGGATCACCGGTGGGGCCTTTCGTGTCTCCACCCGGTCAGGGGCCGCTCAGCGCAAGATCGATCCACTCCACGTCGTCGGCGTCGTTCAGGTAGAGGGTCACTGCGAAGTCACTGAAGCAGTCCCGGTCGTCGTCGGGGGGACGAATGACCGTCGTTGACAGCGCGGACGACACCTCGGGGGTGACGAAGGTGTTGCACCCGACGCGACGGGGCGGGTGACCCTCGACTGACGGGGTGCCGCTCTCGGCCACTGTGATGAGTGGTGACACCGGACAGTCCCTCTCCCCTCGACCTGCTTCGTGCCTGGCAGACATCCCTCCAATGCCTCGGCCACCCCTGCCCCAGGTGTGAAGGTTCGGATCTTGACACCGCTGATGGAGTAGGTGACTCGGTCTGCCCACGGCACGTCGTCCGGCTCCCCTGACGCGAAGGCGATGAAAGCACCCGATGCCACTTCTTCCGGCCCAGGCGTGGGCGACGGCTGGGCCGTGACGCCGGTGTCACGAACGTCGTGCGCGCATCCCGCGACCGCGAGTGCCACCACCGACATGAGCGTCGCCATCCGCCTCACCCTCATGGCAGCTGACCGTAGGGCGCCAGGGCCATCGCAGACGCGGCGTCCCACCGATGCTCTTTCCACGCCGTCACCATAGACCGCCATTCCGCGCGCGTCCTGCGCTCAGCAACCGTCGGGATCGCCAGCATGGTCACCCACTGAACCGGAAATGACGAGAGCCCCACCGGACAACCGGTGGGGCTCTCGTCATCAACACTGCGACTGATCCACACTGGGGACTCACGTCTCCGACGTCGCGAGGAAATGCAGAAGAGGGAGCACTCTCACGTGGGGTGCTCCCTCTTCTGTCAAAGAATGTCCGGCGGCGTCCTACTCTCCCACGACCTCTCGGTCGCAGTACCATCGGCGCTGAAAGGCTTAACTTCCGGGTTCGGGATGGGACCGGGTGTTTCCCTTTCGCTATGGCCGCCGTAACTCTTGCGATACACCCACCCCGATCAAACGGGGCCTGTGGTGTACCAAGCCATATGTGTATCCAGTTGTGGAACTTGTCCAGGCCAACACGGGTGTGTTGTCTGGGAACTGGTTAGTGGACGCGTGCGGTCTTCGCAACATGTGTTGCGTTGAGTGGTTTTGTACGGTGTTGGGACAAGCCCTCGGCCTATTAGTACCGGTCGGCTAGGCATTACTGCTGTACACCTCCGGCCTATCAACCCAGTGTTCTGCTGGGGGCCTTAACCACTCAAGGTGGTGGGAAACCTCATCTTGAAACATGCTTCCCGCTTAGATGCATTCAGCGGTTATCACTTCCGAACGTAGCCAACCAGCCGTGCCCCTGGCGGGACAACTGGCACACCAGAGGTTCGTCCACCCCGGTCCTCTCGTACTAGGGGCAGCCTTTCTCAAGTTTCCAACGCGCGCGGCGGATAGGGACCGAACTGTCTCACGACGTTCTAAACCCAGCTCGCGTGCCGCTTTAATGGGCGAACAGCCCAACCCTTGGGACCTACTCCAGCCCCAGGATGCGACGAGCCGACATCGAGGTGCCAAACCATCCCGTCGATATGGACTCTTGGGGAAGATCAGCCTGTTATCCCCGGGGTACCTTTTATCCGTTGAGCGACGCCGCTTCCACATGCCGACGCCGGATCACTAGTTCCGACTTTCGTCCCTGCTCGACATGTCTGTCTCACAGTCAAGCTCCCTTGTGCACTTACACTCGCCACCTGATTGCCAACCAGGCTGAGGGAACCTTTGAGCGCCTCCGTTACATTTTAGGAGGCAACCGCCCCAGTTAAACTACCCATCAGGCACTGTCCCTGATCCGGATTACGGACCTAGGTTAGACATCTAGTACGACCAGAGTGGTATTTCAACGTTGACTCCACAAACACTGGCGTGAATGCTTCACAGTCTCCCACCTATCCTACACAAGCCGAACCAAACACCAATACCAAACTATAGTAAAGGTCCCGGGGTCTTTCCGTCCTGCCGCGCGTAACGAGCATCTTTACTCGTAGTGCAATTTCGCCGAGTCCATGGTTGAGACAGCGCCCAAGTCGTTACTCCATTCGTGCAGGTCGGAACTTACCCGACAAGGAATTTCGCTACCTTAGGATGGTTATAGTTACCACCGCCGTTTACTGGGGCTTAAGTTCTCAGCTTCGACTTGCGTCTAACCGGTCCCCTTAACCTTCCAGCACCGGGCAGGAGTCAGTCCGTATACATCGTCTTACAACTTCGCACGGACCTGTGTTTTTAGTAAACAGTCGCTTGGGCCTGGTCTCTGCGGCCATCACCGCTGCCACTCGAAAAGAGTTTGACGGATCCGGCCCCCCTTCTCCCGAAGTTACGGGGGCATTTTGCCGAGTTCCTTAACCATGGTTCACTCGATCGCCTTAGTATTCTCTACCTGATCACCTGAGTCGGTTTGGGGTACGGGCGGCTCATAGCTCGCTAGAGGTTTTTCTCGACAGCATAGGATCATCCACTTCACCACTAATGGCTCCCCATCAGGTCTCAGACATACAGACGGCGGATTTGCCTACCGTCAGTCCTACACCCTTAGCCGTGGTCTACCATCGCCACGGTTGGACTACCTTCCTGCGTCACCCCATCGCTTGACTACTACTGGATCGGTTCCCGCGCTCCACACACACGTCCTCACCCCGAAGGGATCAGATCACGGCGCTTCGGACGGTTAGCATCACCAGCCTCGTCATGGGCGCTACTTCGCCGGTACGGGAATATCAACCCGTTGTCCATCGACTACGCCTGTCGGCCTCGCCTTAGGTCCCGACTTACCCAGGGCAGATTAGCTTGACCCTGGAACCCTTGATCATTCGGCGGAAATGTTTCTCGCATTTCATTCGCTACTCATGCCTGCATTCTCACTCGTGTGGCCTCCACGGCTAGATCACTCTGCCGCTTCACTGCCCACACGACGCTCCCCTACCCATCCACACACCTGGACCACGAAGGCCTAGCTTAATATGTGAATGCCATAGCTTCGGCGGATGACTTGAGCCCCGCTACATTGTCGGCGCGGAATCACTTGACCAGTGAGCTATTACGCACTCTTTCAAGGGTGGCTGCTTCCAAGCCAACCTCCTGGTTGTCAATGCGACTCCACATCCTTTTCCACTTAGTCACCGCTTAGGGGCCTTAGCTGATGGTCTGGGCTGTTTCCCTCTCGACTACGGAGCTTATCCCCCGCAGTCTCACTGCCACGCTCTCACTTACCGGCATTCGGAGTTTGGCTAACGTCAGTAACCTTGTAGGGCCCATCGGCTATCCAGTGCTCTACCTCCGGCAAGAAACACGTGACGCTGCACCTAAATGCATTTCGGGGAGAACCAGCTATCACGAAGTTTGATTGGCCTTTCACCCCTATCCACAGGTCATCCCCTCAGTTTTCAACCTAAGTGGGTTCGGTCCTCCACGCGGTCTTACCCGCGCTTCAACCTGCCCATGGATAGATCACTTCGCTTCGGGTCTAGAGCGTGCAACTGAATCGCCCTATTCGGACTCGCTTTCGCTACGGCTTCCCCACACGGGTTAACCTCGCTACACACCGCTAACTCGCAGGCTCATTCTTCAAAAGGCACGCCGTCACAAGAACAAGTTCTCGCTCCGACGGATTGTAGGCACACGGTTTCAGGTACTATTTCACTCCCCGTCAGGGGTACTTTTCACCTTTCCCTCACGGTACTTGTCCGCTATCGGTCACCAAGGAGTATTTAGGCTTAACGGGTGGTCCCGCCAGATTCACACGGAATTTCAGGGGTTCCGTGTTACTTGGGGTGACGCTCCAGAGACACACACTTACACGTACGGGGCTATCACCCTCTACGGCCAGGCTTTCCAACCTGCTTCGGCTTCGCGTGTGTTTTCTTACTCTGTACCACGCCGGCAGACGTGATCGAGCGGCCCCACAACCCCATGACTGCAACCCCTGCCGGGTATCACACAGCCATGGTTTGGCCTCTTCCGATTTCGCTCGCCACTACTCTCGGAATCACTGTTGTTTTCTCTTCCTGTGGGTACTGAGATGTTTCACTTCCCCACGTTCCCTCCACTCACCCTATGTGTTCAGGTGAGGGTAACTGGACATGACTCCAGCTGGGTTTCCCCATTCGGACACCCCCGGATCACAGCTCGGTTGCCAACTCCCCGGGGCTTATCGCAGGCTCCTACGTCCTTCATCGGCTCTTGGTGCCAAGGCATCCACCGTGTGCCCTTAGTAGCTTGTCTCAACAACGTCAGAACAACTCAACGCGTCAACACATACATTTACTGCTACAAAGACCAACCACCACACCACAATCAGGTGCGATGGCTCATTTGCTTATTGCACATCCATGCTCCACCACCAGCCACACCCAACCCCTCCAACGAGGAACCAGGCGAACCAATCGTGAGCATGGGATGCTCGCGTCCACTATCCAGATCTCAAACAACAACCCCACCAACCCCATCCACCAGGCAACAACCCGGCATCAGGCGAAGGAGGCCAGAAGAACCAACCACCACACCCTCAGGTGCGATCGTTCGATCCTTCAGGACCCAACAGCGTGTCACGACCCTCCCCCTACCCACCAACTGCTCACTTTCCACACACACCCCCCGAAGGAGACATGCCGTACTGAGAACAACTGGTCGACCAGGTTCAAGCCATTCATCGACGATTCCACTAGTGAGACACCACCATGCGCACCCATACATTCGATGGGCGTCGGGGTGTGTGCTCCTTAGAAAGGAGGTGATCCAGCCGCACCTTCCGGTACGGCTACCTTGTTACGACTTCGTCCCAATCGCCAGCCCCACCTTCGACGGCTCCCTCCACAAGGGTTGGGCCACCGGCTTCGGGTGTTGCCGACTTTCGTGACGTGACGGGCGGTGTGTACAAGGCCCGGGAACGTATTCACCGCAGCGTTGCTGATCTGCGATTACTAGCGACTCCGACTTCATGGGGTCGAGTTGCAGACCCCAATCCGAACTGAGACCGGCTTTTTGGGATTCGCTCCCCCTCACGGGATCGCAGCCCTTTGTACCGGCCATTGTAGCATGCGTGAAGCCCTGGACATAAGGGGCATGATGACTTGACGTCATCCCCACCTTCCTCCGAGTTGACCCCGGCAGTCTCCTATGAGTCCCCACCATTACGTGCTGGCAACATAGGACGAGGGTTGCGCTCGTTGCGGGACTTAACCCAACATCTCACGACACGAGCTGACGACAGCCATGCACCACCTGTACACCGACTAAAAGGGGCTCTATCTCTAGAGCTTTCCGGCGTATGTCAAACCCAGGTAAGGTTCTTCGCGTTGCATCGAATTAATCCGCATGCTCCGCCGCTTGTGCGGGCCCCCGTCAATTCCTTTGAGTTTTAGCCTTGCGGCCGTACTCCCCAGGCGGGGCGCTTAATGCGTTAGCTGCGGCACGGAACCCATGGAATAGGCCCCACACCTAGCGCCCAACGTTTACGGTGTGGACTACCAGGGTATCTAATCCTGTTCGCTCCCCACACTTTCGCTCCTCAGCGTCAGGTAATGCCCAGAGAACCGCCTTCGCCACCGGTGTTCCTCCTGATATCTGCGCATTTCACCGCTACACCAGGAATTCCGTTCTCCCCTGCATACCTCTAGTCTGCCCGTATCGGAAGCAAGCTCAGAGTTAAGCCCTGAGTTTTCACTCCCGACGCGACAAACCGCCTACGAGCCCTTTACGCCCAATAATTCCGGACAACGCTCGCACCCTACGTATTACCGCGGCTGCTGGCACGTAGTTGGCCGGTGCTTCTTCTGTAGGTACCGTCACTTGCGCTTCGTCCCTACTGAAAGAGGTTTACAACCCGAAGGCAGTCATCCCTCACGCGGCGTTGCTGGATCAGGCTTTCGCCCATTGTCCAATATTCCCCACTGCTGCCTCCCGTAGGAGTCTGGGCCGTGTCTCAGTCCCAGTGTGGCCGGTCACCCTCTCAGGCCGGCTACCCGTCGAAGCCTTGGTGAGCCATTACCTCACCAACAAGCTGATAGGCCGCGAGCACATCCTCCACCGCCGGAACTTTCCACCCCCAACCATGCGGAAGGGAGTCATATCCGGTATTAGCCACCGTTTCCGGTAGTTATCCCGAAGTGAAGGGCAGATTACTCACGTGTTACTCACCCGTTCGCCGCTCGTGTACCCCGAAGGGCCTTACCGCTCGACTTGCATGTGTTAAGCACGCCGCCAGCGTTCGTCCTGAGCCAGGATCAAACTCTCCATTGAAAAACAAACCCCACCAGCAGAACTGGTGAGAAAAAGAGAGCCACATCCATGACAGAACAAACCCCGACAATTTACGTTGTCAGAATTCATTGTCAAAGAAACCATCAACACACTCCCGAAGAAGTAGTGCCGACGGGGCATTCAAACTAATTCGTCGACTATGACACACTGTTGAGTTCTCAAGGATCAAACGCACCCAGCTTCCACCCCCGAAACCTCGGGACCTTCTTGCTGAGACAACCCGACCAAACTTACTTGGTCTGACCGACTCCGTCAAACTGACCGGACCCGCTCGTTCGGCCACCACACCAGGCTCCCTCAGATCCGGACCTTCTGGCCCGGGAGGGCGTCCCTTGCGGCGACAAGAAGAACATTAGCCCAGCCCCGACCACCACGCAAAACCGGGGGGTACCCCCCACACAAAACCGCAGGTCAGAGGCGGTTGACCCCCTGAGTTGCCCCGAGTGCCGGTCCCTGAAACGCACGAGGGCCCCGGACGACGAGCGTCGTACGGGGCCCTGCGAAGGAGTGCGTCAGCGGGCGGAGATGGACTTCGACAGCGCGGTCAGGATGTCCTCGGGGGTGTTCGTCTGGAACCAGCTGCCGCCGGTCGTCTTGGCGATCGCCTCCAGGGCCGCCATGTCGGCGTCGTCGGAGATGCCCAGGGCCACGACCCGGACCGGCTTGTCCGGGTCCTTGAGGGAGTCGAGCTCAGCGAGGAGCTTCGTCAGCGAGATCGATCCGGGGTCGTCGTTGGCGCCGTCGGAGAAGATGACGAGGGCGTTGTAGTAGCCCCGGTCGTAGTTCTTCACGGCTTGCTTGTAGGCAGCCAGGGTCGTGTCGTACAGACCCGTCCCCCCCTGGGTGAGGTCCTTGAGGGTCGTGACCTGCTTGCGCAGGAAGGCCTCGTGCTTCATCCCCTTGGTGGTGTCCTGGAGTCGACGCATCGGAGCGAGCTCACGCCAGTCCTGCCCCGGGCCACCCTGCTCGATGGAGAAGGCCCACAGGCCCAGGCGGGTGGTGTCCGGCAGGACGTCCAGAGCCGTGAGGGCCGCGTTGCCGGCCAGGTCCATGCGAGTGCCGCCGGCGGCCGGGAAGTCCATCGAGCCGGAGGCGTCGAAGACGACCAGCATGGACGAAGGCACGCTCAGCATCCCGAACTGGCCGAGCACCTGGTTGAACTGCACGGCCGGAACCTCGGCAAGGACCTTGTCCTGCTCCAGGCCGCGACCGACCAGCGGCGAGCCGTCGCTGGGGCGCAGACCGGCGTCAGCCAGGGCGATGCGGCCGTCCTGGGACGCGAACCAGTCACGCAGGGCGGTCGCCACCAGGTCGGTGTCAGGCGCTCCACCGTTGGCCTTGACCAACGGGAAGGTCAGGGCCGGTGCGCCCGTGCCGGGCGTGAGGTCGACGAGGGTCTTGTTGCCCTCCCCCTTGGTGATCATCTCCTGCTCGGTCACCGGGACCAGCTTGGAGTAGGAGCCTCCCACCTCGTCGAGGACCGGCTTCTCCACATTGCCCTCGACGGCGCGGCCGCCGTAGGCCTGCGCCACCGTGGTGACCACGGCCTGGGCCCGTTCGCCGGCGACACCGCCCTCCATGACCGGTGCGATGAGCGCCATCGCGCTGGCGCTGTCGACCTGGGGGTCGCCCAGCATGACCGCACCGGACTCGAGCGCCTCGACCCACGAGGGGTGCTGCGTACCGGCCTTGGTGCCGACCAGGCCGATCGGGCTCACCGCCAGTGACGGGGTGAGGGTGGTCGTGTTGACGCCGATGGAGGCCAGGCCGTCGACGCGGGCAGGCGTGTCAGCCACCCAGAGGTCGGGACGGCCGCCGTTGAAGAACGAGTCCTCGACAGCCGCGGGCGACTCGGCCCGGATCTCGGCCGGGAAGCAGGCGTCGCCCTTCTTCAGGTCCTCGAGCGCCTTCTCCATGGCCAGCTCCATGGCGGGCACGACGCTGATGACCACCGGGCGGTCGACGTCGCAGTCGTCCGCGCTGGTGGCGCCGTCGGGCCCGAAGGCGAGCCATCCGACGCCCGCCACCGCAGCCACCAGTGCCACCACGAGGGCAACTGAGGTGAGGCCGCGCCTGTTTGCTTCTGAGTGGCGTCCAGTGCTCATGCCACATCCCCCTAAAAATGTTTCCGCCAAGTTTCGGCGAGGATACGTCCCAGCAGGGCCACTGGCCGGTCCTTTGCTGAAACCCGTGAGGCACAATATCCGCGTGTCCGCGCGCGTGATAGTCCTTGCCGGTCCGTCCGGCTCCGGCAAGTCCCGTCTGGCGGCGCGGCTCGGTCTTCCGGTGCTGCGGCTGGACGACTACTACAAGGCCCAGGACGCCCCCGACCTGCCGCTCCTGACCAAGGGCGCCAACGCGGGGATGGTCGACTGGGACGACCCCCGGACGTGGCGTCTCGATGACGCCGTCGCCGGTATCGCCGAGCTCTGCACCGTGGGCCGCACCGACGTCCCCGTCTACTCCATCCCCGAGAGCCGGCCCGTCGGTAGGCAGCACCTCGACATCGGCGAGCACCCCTACTTCGTGGCCGAGGGCATCTTTGCGGCCGAGGTGGTCGAGCAGTGTGAGCGACGAGGGCTGCTGGCCCGGGCGTACTGCGTGCGCCAGCACCCGTTGGTCACCTTCTGGCGCCGCCTCACCCGCGACCTGCAGGAGCACCGCAAGCCCCCGTTGGTGCTGGTCCGCCGAGGACTCGCCCTGCTGCGCGACCAGCGTCGCGTCGTCGAGGACGCCACGTCGAAGGGCTGCCTGCCCATCCACCCCGACGAGGCGTACCGGGAGATCCGTGACCTCGTGGAGGCAGGGGTCCAGGAGCGGTGACACGGGTGCGGTGGTCCACGGCGTTGGAGACCGCTCCCCTGCGCCAGCCCGACCAGCGTTCCTGCGGAGCCTCGGTGGCGGTGGCCGCCGCAGCGCTGCACCACGACGGTCGTCCCCCGGTGGCCGGTCCCGAGCTCGACCGCCAGGTGCTGCTCACCCATCGCCGACTCACCGCCCGCACCGATCTCCTCGGCGAGGCGCAGTGGCCATGGCCGCGCTTCTGGGGCACTCCCCCATGGGCGCTGGCCCGCCACCTCACGGCCACCTCGGGCGTGCGCCACCGGGTGCAGGTCGTGCGCCGGAGCCCGGCACGCGGCGTGGAACCCGTGCGCGCCGCCTTGGCGGCCGGGCTCCCCGCGGCGCTCTACCTGGGCAGTGCGACCATGCCGCGCCACGTCGTCCTGGCCCTCCCGCCGCAGGTCGGCGACTCCACGCCGGACCGGTGGGCGGTCTACGACCCGGCCCCGGGCCGCGTACGACACCTGGGTGTCGACCGCTGGACCAGCGGCACCGTCGACGAGTGCGCGTGGCCGGTGCCCTGGGCCGTGGTGGCCCCCGAGGTCACGACCCGCTGATGAGCTCCTCGTACGCAGGCTTGATGACCTCGTCGATGATCGCGAGACGCTCGTCGAAGGGCAGGAACGCCGACTTCATCGCGTTGATCGTGAACCAGCGCAGGTCTTCCCAGCCGTAGTCGAAAGCCTCCACCAGCGCCACCATCTCGTCGGTCATCGACGTGCTGCTCATCAGCCGGTTGTCGGTGTTGACGGTGACCCGGAAGCGCAGCTGGGTCAGCAGCCCGATCGGGTGCGTCGCCATCGACTCCGCCGCACCCGTCTGGATGTTGGAGGAGGGACACATCTCCAGCGGGATGCGCTGGTCGCGCACGTACGCGGCCAGGCGCCCCAGGGTGACCTGGCCGTCGTCGGCGACGGTGATGTCGTCGATGATGCGGACGCCGTGACCCAGGCGGTCGGCACCGCACCACTGGATGGCCTGCCAGATGGACGGCAGGCCGAACGCCTCACCGGCATGGATGGTGAAGTGGCTGTTCTCGCGCTGGAGGTACTCGAAGGCGTCGAGGTGGCGGGTGGGCGGGTAACCCGCCTCGGCGCCCGCGATGTCGAAGCCCGCGACCCCGCGGTCGCGCCAGGAGATCGCCAGCTCGGCGATCTCCATGGAGCGCGCGGCGTGGCGCATGGCGGTGAGCAGCTGCCGTACGACGATGCGGCCCCCGGCAGCGGCGACCGCGGCGTCGAAGCCCTCCTGCACGGCGGCGACGACCTCGTCGAGGGTCAGCCCGGACTCCACGTGCTGCTCGGGGGCGTAGCGGACCTCGGCGTAGACGACGCCGTCGGCGACCAGGTCCTCCACGAACTCCCGGGCCACCCGGACCAGCGCGTCATGGGTCTGCATCACCGCGACGGTGTGGTCGAAGGTCTCCAGGTAGCGCTCGAGGCTCCCGGAGTCCGCGGCCTCGGCGAACCAGCGTCCCAGCGACTCGGCATCGTCCGCCGGGAGCTGGTGGCCGATCTCGCGGGCCAGCTCGACGATCGTCGCGGGGCGCAGACCTCCGTCGAGGTGGTCGTGCAGGACCACCTTGGGCGCGCGGCGTACTTCTTCCAGCGTGGGTCTGGTCACAGTCCCTATCCTTCCATCCATGCGACGGTTCATGAGTGTTGACGAGCTCCGTGCGGCCATCGGCGAGGACCTCGGTCCTGGCGACTGGCTCCTGGTCGATCAGGAGCGGGTCGACCTCTTCGCCAGGGCGACGGGGGACGAGCAGTGGATCCACCTCGACGTGGAACGAGCGAGGTCGGGGCCGTTCGGCGCGACGATCGCCCACGGCTACCTGACCCTGTCGCTCCTGCCGGTCCTGGGCGCCTCGGTCTTCTCCCTCGACACCCCCGGCGCCAAGCTCAACTACGGCGTCAACAAGGTCCGTTTCCCGCAGCCGTTGCTGGTCGGGAAGCGGGTCCGCGCCCGCGCCAGCGTGGTCGACGTCGCCGAGCTCGGCAGCGGGGTGCAGGTCATCCTGCGTACGACCGTGGAGATCGAGGGCGAGGCCAAGCCGGCCTGCGTCGCCGAGAGCGTCGTGCTGCTGCTCAGCTGATCCGGTCGTGGACCAGCGGCGTGGCGACGAAGTCGGCGGCGGCGCCGATCTCCCAGCCGCCTTCCAACGACGCCAGGGCGCGGTCGAAGCGCTCCGGGGTGTCGGTCAGCAGGGTGAACAAGGGCTGACCGGCGGTGACTTCGTCACCCGGCCGGGCGTGCCACACGACACCGGCTCCCGCCTGGACGGCCTCGCCCTGCTTGGCGCGGCCGGCGCCCAGGCGCCAGGCGGCCATGCCGACGGCCATCGCGTCGAGGCGCGTCAGGGTGCCCGAGGTCGGGGCGGTGACGACGTGTGACTCCTTCGCCACCGGCAGGGGTGCGTCGGGGTCACCGTCCTGGGCACGGACCATGCGGCGCCAGACGTCCATCGCCGAGCCGTCGGCCAGCTTGTCGGCCGGATCGACGTCAGTGACACCGGCGCCGGCGAGCATCTCGCGGGCCAGGGCCAACGTCAGCTCCACCACGTCGGCGGGACCGCCACCGGCCAGTACGTCGACGGACTCGGCCACCTCGATCGCGTTGCCGGCGGTCAGCCCGAGCGGCGTGGACATGTCGGTGAGCAGGGCGACGGTGCGGACCCCGGCGTCCTTGCCGAGCTCGACCATCGTCGTGGCCAGCTCGCGAGCCCGGTCGAGGTCCTTCATGAAGGCGCCCGTGCCGACCTTCACGTCGAGGACGAGCGCCCCGGTGCCCTCGGCGATCTTCTTGCTCATGATGGAGGAGGCGATGAGCGGGATCGCCTCGACGGTGCCGGTGACGTCGCGCAGGGCGTAGAGCTTCTTGTCGGCCGGGGCGAGCCCGTCGCCCGCTGCACAGATCACCGCGCCGAGCTCCTCGAGCTGGTCGAGGATCTCGCGGTTGGAGAGCGTGGCGCGCCATCCCGGGATCGACTCGAGCTTGTCGAGCGTGCCGCCGGTGTGGCCCAGGCCGCGACCGGACAGCTGCGGGACGGCCACGCCGCAGGCCGCGACGAGCGGCGCCAGGGGCAGCGTGATCTTGTCGCCGACGCCGCCGGTGGAGTGCTTGTCGGCGGTCGGGCGCGAGAGGGTGGAGAAGTCCATGCGCTCGCCCGAGGCGATCATCGCCGCGGTCCAGCGGGCGATCTCGCGGCGGTCCATTCCGTTGAGGAGGATCGCCATCGCCAGGGCGGACATCTGCTCGTGGGCGACGTCGCCGCGGGTGTAGGCGTCGATCACCCAGTCGATCTGGGAGTCGGAGAGCTGGTGCCCGTCTCGCTTGGCGGTGATGACCTCGACTGCGTCGTGCGGCTGACTCATGGGCGCCAGCGTACGTTCCTGCTGCCCCACCGTGGCGAATCGAGAGGCCCTGCGGCGGCGCGCCGTCAGCGCGCCAGATCCTCCGGCCCGAAGGCGTCCGGCAGCACCTCGGTCATCGGGCGTACGCCCGCCACCGTCCACACCAGCAGGTCCTTGCCGCCGGCTTCCCACAGCAGCTGGCGGCACCGGCCGCACGGCATGATCACCTCTCCGCCGCCGTTCACGCAGACGAAGTGCGTCAGCCGCCCTCCCCCGGTGGCGTGCAGCTGGGAGACCAGGCCGCACTCGGCACACAGGGTCACCCCGTAGCCGGCGTTCTCGACGTTGCAGCCGACCACCACGCGGCCGTCGTCGACCAGGGCAGCGGCACCGACCGGGTAGCCGGAGTAGGGGGCGTACGCGCGCTTCGCCACGTCCCTGGCGGCCTCACGCAGGGCGGGCCACGGGCCCTCGTGCAGGTCTCCCACGGCGACTCCTCATCTCGTCTTCTTCGGTGTGGCGAAAACCACCGGCCCCAGCATGCGGCAAGGTCAACCACGCCTCAACACCGCGATTTGTCCACCCCTTGTCCACTCCTTGGGACCGACCGCGGGGGGTTCCGACTCGGTAACTATCACGCGCCCGCGCATTACCGCCACGTGAGGGCGCGTATCCTCCACTGCGATGACACGTGTCCCCGTTGACGGGGCCAACCCCTGGAGGAAGTAAGTGAAGATCAAGCGATCAGCCGCATTCGGTGGCCTCGTTGCGCTCAGCGCGTCCCTGCTCGTCGCGTGCGGCGACGCCCCGGACGACGACGCCAACAACGAGGCCAACTCGGACTACCTCCCGTGCATGGTCTCCGACTTCGGCGGCTTCAACGACAAGTCCTTCAACGAGATCAGCCACGACGGCCTGCTGGACGGCGCCAAGAAGCTCGGCGGCGAGTACAAGGACGTCGAGTCCAACACCGCTGACGACTACGCGCCCAACATCCAGGGTCTGGTCGACGAGGGCTGCGACATGGTCATCGGCGTCGGCTTCGAGCTCTCCGCCCCCGTCGTCGCGGCCGCCAAGGCCAACTCGGACCTCGACTTCGTCCTCATCGACGACGCGGCCGACGCCGACTTCGACGGCAAGACCGACGTGGACAACGTCAAGCCCCTCCTCTACAACACCGCTGAGGCCGCCTTCCTGGCCGGCTACGCGGCGGCCGACTACACCAAGACCGGCAAGGTCGGCACCTACGGTGGTCGTGGCTTCCCGACCGTGACCGTCTTCATGGACGGCTTCGCCCAGGGCGTGGAGTACTACAACAAGGAGAAGGGCAAGGACGTCAAGGTCGTCGGCTGGGACCGCAAGAAGCAGGACGGCTCCTTCACCGACGGCTTCGAGGCCGGCACCAAGGCGACCAACACCGCCCGCCAGATCCTCGAGCAGGACGTCGACGTGATCCTTCCGGTCGGCGGACCGATCTACGAGGGCGCCGTCACCGCCATCAACGAGGGCGACTACGACGCCGTGATCATCGGCACCGACTCCGACCTGTACAACAAGGACAAGAAGGCCGCCCCGCTGGTCTTCACCTCCATCCTGAAGGGCATGGACCTCTCCACCTCGCAGGCCATCGTGGCCGCCGGTGAGGGCGAGTTCGACGCGACGCCGTACATCGGAACGCTGGAGAACGAGGGCGTCGGCATCGCTGACTTCCACGACTACAGCGACAAGATCTCCGACACCCTGCAGAAGGAGCTGGACGACCTGGAGGCCGCGATCATCGCCGGCGACATCAAGGTCGAGTCCTACCTCAACCAGTGACACCGCGGCGACGACGTCCGCGTCGTCGCCTCCGTGCCGTGCCGGTGGGTCCTGCGACCCACCGGCACGGTGACCGGCCGCCTCGGGCGGCACTTCCCGCGTCCCTGAGGAACCTGTTCCATGCACTTGGCACTGCGCAACGTGACGAAGCGCTTCGGCTCGCTCGTGGCCAACGACCGGATCTCCTTCACCGTCGAACCCGGTGAGATCCACTGCCTGCTCGGCGAGAACGGAGCCGGCAAGTCCACGTTGATGAACGTGCTGTACGGCCTGTACGCCGCCGACGAGGGCGAGATCCTCATCGACGACGAGGTCCAGAACTTCTCCGGTCCCGGCGACGCGATCGCCGCCGGCATCGGCATGGTGCACCAGCACTTCATGCTCGTGCCCACCTTCACCGTCGCCGAGAACGTCGTCCTCGGCAACGAGTCCACCGGTTTCGCCGGCTCCCTCGACCTCGAGCAGGCACGCCAGCGCGTCCGCGAGATCTCCGCACGCTTCGGCTTCCACGTCGACCCTGACTCCGTCGTCGAGGACCTGCCGGTCGGCGTGCAGCAGCGCGTCGAGATCATCAAGGTGCTCTCCCGTGACGCGAAGGTGCTCGTCTTCGACGAGCCCACCGCGGTGCTGACCCCGCAGGAGACCGACGAGCTGATGGCGATCATGCGCCAGCTGCGCGACGAGGGCACCGGCATCGTCTTCATCACCCACAAGCTCCGGGAGGTCCGCGCCGTCGCGGACCGGATCACCGTCATCCGCCGCGGCAAGGTGGTCGGCGAGGCCTCCCCCAGGGCCGAGAGCGCCGAGCTGGCCGCACTGATGGTCGGTCGTCCCGTCGAGCTCACCGTGCACAAGGACGCTCCCCGACTGGGCGAGGACGCCCTCGTGGTGAGTGACCTCGTCGTCTCCGACGAGAGCGGCCTGGTGCACGTCGACAACGTCAGCTTCACCATCCGCGGCGGGGAGGTCCTCTGCGTCGCCGGTGTCCAGGGCAACGGCCAGACCGAGCTCGCCGAGGCCATCCTGGGCCTGCAGAAGCGGGTCTCGGGATCCATTCGCCTCGACGGCCAGGAGCTCGTCGGTCGCACCGTGCGCAAGACGCTCGAGGCCGGGGTCGGCTTCATCCCCGAGGACCGTCAGACCGACGGGTTGGTCGGTGAGTTCAGCATCGCCGAGAACCTCATGCTCGACCGCAGCCACGGGCTGCCCTTCGTGCGTCGCGGCACCGTCCAGCGCGCCACCCTGCGCGACTTCGCCGAGAAGAAGCTGCGCGAGTACGACGTACGCGCCCCCGGCATCGCCTCCCACGCCGCCACGCTGAGCGGTGGCAACCAGCAGAAGGTGGTCGTCGCCCGCGAGCTCTCCCGGGACCTCCGCGTGCTCGTGGCCGCACAGCCGACCCGCGGCGTCGACGTGGGGTCCATCGAGTTCATCCACCAGCAGATCGTGGCGGCGCGTGACACCGGGATCCCGGTGATGGTCATCTCCGCCGAGCTCGACGAGGTGGTCGCACTCGCCGACCGGATCATGGTCCTCTACCGCGGCCAGGTGGTCGGCATCGTCCCGGCCGACACCCCCCGTGACGTCCTCGGCCTGATGATGGCCGGCGAACGACCTGCAGGAGTTGAAGCATGACCAGCGACGAGCGCCCTCCCTCCGGTTCGGAGTCCGAGCCGGTAGTGGCCCCCGACGTGAGCTACGGAGAGCCGACCGGGCCCAGCACGGCGGAGAACCCGTCGGGCGCCCCGGCGGAGCTCACCCCCGGCCGTTGGCGAGGGGTGGCCCGCGACGTCACCCAGGGCAACGGTCTCGTGGCCGTCCTGTCCGTCCTGGTGGCCCTGTTCATCGGCTCGTTGCTGATCATCGCCAGCGACCCCGACGTGCACGAGACCTTCGGCTACCTCGCCGCCCGTCCCGGTGACTTCTTCGTCGCCTCCTGGGAGTCGGTGCGTGACGCCTACTCCGCGCTCTTCCGCGGTGCGGTCTGGAACTCGCGGGCCCCCGAGTTCGAGGGGCAGATCCGCCCGCTGACCGCCACGCTGAAGTTCGCGGCTCCCCTGATCCTCGGTGGGCTCGGGGTCGGCCTCGCCTTCCGCACCGGCCTCTTCAACATCGGTGGTCGCGGCCAGATGCTGCTCGGTGGTGCGGCGGCAGGCTGGGTCGTCCTCGCCTGGACTCCCCCGCAGTGGTCTCTCCCGTCGTTCCTCTTCTGGGTGCCTGCGTGGCTGGACCCCACCGAGTGGATCCACCCGGGCGCCGGCGTCCTGGCGGCGATCGTCGTCGGTGGCCTCTGGGGCGCCCTGGCCGGACTTCTCAAGGCCCGGACCGGTGCCCATGAGGTGATCGTGACGATCATGCTCAACTACGTGGCGCTCTACCTGGTCGCCTACGCCCTCAGCAAGCAGGAGCTCCTCCAGGCGCCGGGGGGCGGGCAGCCGAAGTCCTCACCCATGCCTGAGTCCGCGCTGCTGCCCCAGATGCTGGGCGACAAGCACACGCTCCACTCAGGATTCGTGATTGCGCTCCTGGCCGTCGTCGCCGTCTGGTGGCTGCTCAACCGCTCCGCGATCGGCTACCGCTTCCGGGCGGTCGGGGAGAACCCCAGCGCCGCCCAGACCGCCGGCATCAGCGTGGCCCGCGTCTACGTGGGGGTCATGTTCATCTCCGGCGCCCTGCTCGGGCTCGCAGGCGTCAACCAGGTCCTCGGCACCACCACCACCGGTGTCACCGAGGGGTTGGACGCCGGCATCGGCTTCGACGCCATCACCGTCGCGCTCCTGGGCCGCTCGAGCCCGGTGGGCATCCTCTTCGCCGGACTCCTCTTCGGCGGTCTGCGGGCAGGCAGCTTCACCATGCAGACCTCGGAGGGCATCCCCACCGACATCATCCTGGTGATCCAGTCCCTCATCGTCCTCTTCATCGCCGCTCCTCCCCTGGTGCGCGCCCTCTTCCGCCTGCCCTCCAAGGAGGCCAAGTGAGCACCGCGACCGCCCCCACCGCGGACGACACCCCCAAGGTCATCGACGTCGTCAGTCCGAAGACGCTCGTCGTCTTCGCCCTGGCAGTCGTGGCCCTGACCGCCATGCAGCTCTTCGGCACCCAGGAGGGCAGCTCGACCTTCCGGTTCGCCACCTCCACCGACTTCTTCGCGATCCCGAACCTCACCGTGCCGACCACGGCGACGGTCTGGGTCCTGGTCGCGGTCCTCGCGGTGATCACCGCTGAGTCCCTCCGTCGGCTCCTGGCGCACCGGCGTACGCCGGGATGGCTGATCGCCGTCTTCGCCGTGGTGGCCATGACTGCCTTCCTCACGTGGTCAGGCGCCGGTGCCACCCTCCCGGTCGTGGGGCTCTTCTCCGGCACCATCCTGCTGGCGGTGCCGCTGGTCTTCGGCGCCATGGGCGGCGTCCTCGGCGAGCGCGTCGGCGTGGTCAACATCGCGATCGAGGGCCAGCTGCTGGCCGGCGCCTTCACCGCCGCGGTGGTGGCCTCGATGTTCGGGTCCGCGTGGGCGGGCGTCCTCGGCGCCATGGTCGCCGGCGCCCTGGTCGGTCTGGTCCTGGCCGTCTTCGCGATCACCTACTGGGTGGAGCAGGTGATCGTCGGTGTCGTGCTCAACGTCCTGGTCATCGGCTTCACCAACTTCATGTTCGGCCAGGTCCTCACCGAGAACGCCGACACCCTCAACTCCCCGGAGCGCCTCACCCCGTGGGCCGTGCCGCTGCTGAGCGACATCCCCCTGGTGGGCCCTGTCCTCTTCAAGCAGTCGCCGCTCGTCTACCTGCTGTACGTGGTGGTGGCGGTCCTCGCGTGGTCGCTCTACAAGACCAAGTGGGGTCTGCGGGTCCGCGCCGTGGGTGAGCACCCGAAGGCTGCCGACACGGTCGGCATCAAGGTCATCGCCACCCGCTACCGCACCGTGATCCTGGCCGGCGCCATCGCCGGGGTCGGCGGCGCGTTCTACTCGCTCGTCGCTGTCCAGGGCTTCAACCGCGAGATGACCGGTGGAGCCGGCTACATCGCGCTGGCCGCCGTCATCTTCGGCAAGTGGGACCCCATCAAGGCGACCTTGGCTGCGCTGCTGTTCGGCTTCGCCAGCAACCTGCAGGGCACCCTGAGCGTCATCGGCGCGCCGGTGCCGAGCGAGTTCATGCTGATGCTGCCCTACCTCGTCACCCTCCTGGCCGTGGCGGGCTTCGTCGGCAAGTCCCGTGCGCCAGCAGCCACGGGCATCCCCTACCGCAAGTCCTGACGCCACCCGGCGCCGGTCCCGCACCGGCGCCGGGGGCTCCAGCGCGTGCGGGTGGCCTGTCTACGCGTCCGACTCGAGGGACGCTTCCAGTGCCGCTTCGGCGAGCACCCTGGCGCCAATGGCGACGGCACGCTCGTCCACACGCAGGTCGCCCTGGTGCAGGTCGTACGTCGGGCCACCCGGCGTACGCGTGCCAAGGCGGCCCATGGCACCCGGCACCCGGTCGAGGAACCAACCGAAGTCCTCGCCACCGAGGCTCTGGACCGTGGGCACCGCGCCCTCCTGGCCCAGCGCGGTCTCGACGGCGCGGGTCAGGACGAGCGTGGAGAAGTGCTGGTTGACCACGGGCGGAACGCCGCGCTGGTAGGCCACCTCGGCCACGACCCCGTAAGGGCTCACGATCTGGTGGACGATCTCGGAGACGGTGTGCTCGGCCTCGGCCCAGGCCAGGGCGTCGAGCATGCGCACCGTACCGGCGATCACGCCGGTCGCGGGGATCACGTTGGGGGCAGACCCCGCCTCGACCTTGCCCCAGACGACACTGACGCCAGCCCGCGGGTCGAGCCTGCGCGACAGCACGGCGGGCAGTTCGGTGATGAGCTTGCCCAGCGCGAAGGTCAGGTCCTGGGTCAGGTGCGGACGCGAGGTGTGACCGCCCTTGCCGCGCAGCGTCACCTTCAGCATGTCGGCGGCACCCGTCAGCGGTCCTTCGCGCAGGCCCACCTGACCCACGTCCAGGCTGGGGTCGCAGTGCAGGCCGAAGACCTGGGACACGTCGTCGAGCACGCCCTGGGCGATGAGGTCGAGGGCACCGCCCGGCATGACCTCCTCGGCAGGCTGGAACAACAGGCGTACACGGCCGCGCAGCAGCCCGGCGTCCCGCACCGCCGCGAGGGCGTGGCCCGCGCCGAGCAGTGCCGTGGTGTGCACGTCGTGCCCGCAGGCGTGGCTGACGCCGGGCACCGTCGAGCTCCACTCGTCCGTGGTCAGGTCCGTGACCGGAAGGGCATCGAGGTCACCCCTCAGCGCGATGACCGGACCGCTCTCCCCCACCTCCGCGACGAGGCCGCTGCGCGGGAGGCGGCGCACCCTGAGACCAGCCGCCTCGAGACGCTGGGCCACGAGCTCCGTGGTCCTGGTCTCGCGCCAGGACAGCTCCGGGCGTCGGTGGAGGTCGCGTCGGAACTCCAGCAGGTCGGACTCGATCGTTCGGATCACGCCCGCGACGACGGAGCTCGCGTCGAGCGGGGAGGGGTGCAGGGCAGAGGAAGACATCAGCTCCACTCTAGTTGTCACCAGGTCTCCGGGTGCGGGATCGAACCGGGGACCGCGGTGGCACGGTCAATTGGGCAGCCGTCAGTTGACCTCGGTCACGAGGGCCTGCGAGCTGGACACCGGGATGTTGGTGACTGCGCCCAGGGCGCGACCCGGCAGGTCACCGGACTCGCCGGTGTTCGACGTCCACTCGGCCCGCCACTCGCTCCGCGTCCTCACCGGGATCCCCTCGGCACCGGACGTCCTGGTGAACTCCACGGTGCAGGCCTGCGACTCCGGCACGCCGGGGCCCCACGCCTGCGTGGCCATGGCCGACGAGCAGTTCTTGGCGCCGTCGGGCCACGTGACGTGGATGCCGTCGGTCCGCGCCACGACGGTCACGGTCACGTCGCCAGCCGTCGCCTCGACCGTGCGTACGCCCACGGCTTCGGTGTCGTCGACCCAGACCCAGGTGGGGAGGTTGACCATCGCAGCCCCTGCGCGGTGGCGGATCTTCGGGTTCCACTCCAAGGTCGGCTCCTCGAGCCGCATCACGCGGTAGGCGTACTCGGCGAGGACCTCGGGGTCGACCTTGGGCTCTGGCGGGTTTCCGGCAGGGAACCACCGGAGTGTGACCATGACCGGATCGCCGTTGTAGAGCGTGGGGTTCTGGTGGGTGCAGTTGGCCTTCGTCAGGACTTCGGCGCGACCGGCAAGGTCCGTCGGAGCGCCATTCGTCCTCATCGAGTACCACGTGACGTCGTCCCCACGCGTCTCAGCGTCGATGGCCCTGTCGAACTCATCCTCGCCGTCGACCGAGAGCAGGCCCGCGTAGGCGTGCCCGGTGGGGCGGCCGCCGCGTTCGAACCAGTAGTCCTTGACGTCTTCGGGGTCAGTGGCGTCACCGTACGGCGTCCCCGGCCACTCCTCCCACCAGCACAAGGCGGGCGGTCTGGGGAGGGAGAGCGCCAGACCCGGGTCGTAGTCGTACCTGAGGTCCACCGCCACGGCTCGGTAGCCGTCTGACGTGGTCTCGCCCGCGCTGGCGCCCTTCGGGGTGGCCAGGTCAGCGTGGGCCGCTCCGGGGGTGGCCAACGTCAGCGCCAGACCAGCAACCCCAGCGCCGGCACCCAGCCGCCCCAGCCACTGCTTCATGAGTCCCATTCAGTTGACCTCCGTCACGAGGGCCTGGGAGCTGGACACCGGGACGTAGGTGGTCTCGGAGACCGTGCGATCCGGGAACGTGTCCCCCTCGCCGCCTCCGGTCCACGAGGCCGTCCAGGGCACGGTGGCGGTCACCGCGAAGCCGCCCCTCACCTTGTAGGACTCCTTGGAGAAGCTCACCGTGCAGGCCGACGACTCCTCGCGCCCGGGCGAGTACGTCGTGGTGGCTCGGTCGGGGCTGCACACCGCCGACCCCGCCTCGGAACGCACCCGCATCGTGCCGGGCTGGGCAGTGACCGTCACGCTGACGTCCCCGACGCTGGCGGTGACGCTGCGGGTGTCCACCGACTCGGGGTCACGGACCCACATCCAGGTCGGGAGGTTCACCAGGGCCGCGTTGCCCTGGGCGCTGATCTTCGGGTTCCAGTCGAGCTCGGGCCGCACCAGGTTCATGACGGAGTACGCGTACTCCGCCAGCATGCGCACGTCGATCACCGGCTCGGCCGGCGGTGTCTGGAACGGGCCGAAGCGATAGCTCAGCGGGACGTTCCCGACCATCGGTCCACCGGTCATCGTGGTGCAGCCGGAGGCCACGACCTCGTCAGCGGGCATGTTCTGCGGGTTCGTCACCAGCTTGTACCAGGTGACGCCGTCGCCGACTTCGTCCTGCTCGATCGCGTCGTCGAAGGCATCCGGGTAGCGGCTGGCTGCCATGTAGTAGGGCCCTCCGCCTGCGCTGGAGGGACCGTGGGACGCCATGAACCGGAAGAACCAGTCCTTCACCTCGACGGCGTTGTGCGGGTCCGGAGCTTCGAGCTCGGTCCACCAGCACTTGGGCGCCGGGCGTGGGACCCGGGCAGCCAGGCCGACCGAGTAGTCACCGGTGAGCTTGATCGCGTAGGCGTAGTACCCGTCATCCGTCTCGCCCCCACCCGCTGCTCCCTTGGGGGTGGCGAGGTCCGCGTGCGCCGCTCCTGGCGTGGCCAACGTCCACGCCAGGGCTGCGGCTCCCAGCAGTCCGATCCACGTCCTCATGCGTCCCCTCCCACTCACGGCCATCCCACCCGCTCTGCTGACGATCGGTGGCCAGTCTGCCCCGACCGCTCGGATTGCACACCCCTCGGTCGCACGAGTTCAGGAGTCCTTCCCACGGTCAGTTCACTCCGGTCACGATCGACTGCGTGCTGACCACTCGGATCGTGTCCTGGGCAGTGATGGTCCTCGGGTCGAACGTCCCGCCCTCCCCTGTGCTGGCCGTCCACGTGGCACGCCACGTGGTGGAGGCCCGGAGATCGAAGCCATCCCGCAGCCCATGGGACTCGCGGTGGAACCTGACCACGCACGCGTTCTTCTCGTCCCGCCCCGCGGACCACAGGTACCGGCCCCGGTCAGCGGTGCACCGCGCGCCTCCCGCCGGCGACGCGACCTCGAGGCTGTCGGTCGTCGCGCTGACCTCCACCCACAGGTCCGTCCCCCGCACCCTTGCCCGGACGGTGCGCTCCTGGAGTGCCGCAGGCTGCTCGACCCAGACCCACGTCGGAAAATTGACCAGCGTCGCATCGTCGTTGCCCGTCATCCGAGGGTTCCAGTCGAGGGTCGGCAGGACGAGGTCGAGGGCCACGTAGGCGTGACGCGCCAAGGCCTCCATGTCGACGAGCGGCGCCGGGACCTCGTTGACGGGGCGGTAGCGGTAGGCGATCGGGATGGTGGGGAAGCCCGGAGTGTTGGGCGCCGCCTCGGTGCAGCCCTTCGCCAGCAGGTCGCCGACGTAGTCGTCGTCGTCCAGCTGCGCCTGGTCGTACCGGAGCCACCACCAGCGGATGCCCGGCTCGGTCTGGTCCGCGTCGTACGCGCGGTCCAGGGCGTCCAACCCACCGGGCAGCTCGAGCTCCCTGACCATCCGCTGGTCCCACACTGCGTTCGCCTGGTACTCCCGGTACGCGTCGCGCCAGGCTCCGGCATCCGTCGGGTCGGCCGCCAGGTGGGGTCGCGTCCACCAGCACACCGGTGGCGGCTGCGGGACGGCACTGACGCGGGCGGAGTCGTAGTGGCCCTCCCAGTCGATGACGTAGGCGCTGAAACCGCCAGGCGTCTCCTCGCCCCCGGAGTCACCCTCGCCGATGTCGGCGCCCGCCGGGGCCACCGTCGCCAGCAGCGAGGCAGCAAGGAGCGCTGCTGCTGCGCGCGACCTCCGACGCCGCCTCGTCAGTCGCGACGCCATGACTGTCCTCACCTGCCGCCTCACAGGTCACACCGTCCGCTCTCGTAGATCCGGAAGGAGCTGACCCGCCAGCCGGACCCGACCTTCACCAGGACGTCACTGCTCGTACGCCACGGCGCCACCTTCTCCACGGGCACCCCCTCGCCGTCGACCTCGGTGAGCGTGGTGCGGACGCAGCCGGTGACGACGGCCTCGTCGCCCTTCACCTCGACCTCGGTCGCGGCGACGATGAGACCGCCCTGGTGGCGGTGCCCCTGGGAGACCTGCTTCTCGGCGTACTGCAGGGGCCCGTCGTAGGCCTGCTCGACGGCCACCGCACTCCACCGGTCGCGGTCGATCGTCGGGCCGGCGTACATCCGGACCATCTCTTCGTAGAAGCCGAACCACACTTCCACGGCCGCCTCCTCGTCCGGCGAGGAGGCGGCGCTGGATCCGCGCAGCGCCGCGCCGTCCACCGGCTTGTCGCCCTTGGCCGCCACGGGGGTGGGCTCTGCCGTCGGCGTCGACCTCGCGTCGAGGTCGACCTCCTTCTTCGATGAGTCCTCCGCGCAGCCCGCCAGCCCGAGCGTCGCCGCCGCGAGCACCGCTGCGAGTCGGAGTCGCGCCCTGGTCATCGGTTTCCCCATGGTTCCCCGTGCATCAGGCGGTCGCCTCACCGTGCGGGTGGGCCGACGCCCCGGACGGAAGCAGCTCCTCCACCAGCGCCTCGGTCTCCGCGTCGAGAGCCGCCCCGTAGCGCCCGAGCTCCTGACGCATCTCCGCCACGACGGCCGGAGCCCCAGGACCACCCGGGTTCTGCGACTCGGCGACCACGAGGTCGCGCCACAGCACCTGGGAGGCCGGTGCGAGCCTCAGCCCGGCGCGGCACGCGGTGGCGGCACCGGCGGGATCACGCGGCAACGAGAGCTCGACGACCCGGTGCGCGCTGTCGACGACCAGGTCGACGCTCTGACGCTCCAGCCGCGTACGAGGCAGCCAGGCGTAGCGCTGCGACGGGCGACCGGAGAGGAACTCACCGCGGACCAGCTGCAGGGCACGACGCAGGAGCTCGAGCTCCTCGGCGGGCGGAGCGGTCCGGGCTCGCAGCGCCAGGGCGCAGAAGGCGTGCCAGTCGACGGCGACGTCGTCGGCCAGGAGGAGCCGTCCGTCGGCGTCCTCACGCAGCAGGTGGTTGCCGGACGGGTCGGTGCCCAGCCAGTCCCGTACGCGCGCGATCGTGGCGTCGCGCACCTCGGGGGTGACACCCCCCGGCCACACGGAGGCAGCCACCACGCTCGGGTGCACCGGTGCCTGCTGCAGTGCCAGGAAGACGACGACCTCGCTGGCGAGCTGCACGCGAGCCGGGTCCAGCTGGCCAGTGGTACGCGTCGCCAGGTCGCCCAGGACTCCGACGCGCACCGCAGCGGTGGCCCAGTGGTCGTCCTCCCCCGCCCGCGGCGGGCGCGGGACGGCCACCCGGTCACCCGCGTGGACCGGAGCGCTCTCACGAGCCTTGGCGAAGAGCGCGGCGACCTCGTCCTCGGTGTCCGCGGTGATCCGGACCGCCTGGACCTCCAGGTCCAGCAACGGCACCCGCAGCCGTCCGGCGTCGTCGACTTCGAGCGTCCAGCGTGCCCCCTGGACGGGGACGGCGGAGACGACCGCGACACCGCGGTCGTTCTCGCCGGTCAGGTCGGAGAGCAGCTCGACGCTCGCGGCGGTCGGAGCCTCGCCGAGGACCAGGTAGTGGGCGGTCTCGCCGTCGGAGCGGCGCAGTCGTCCGCTCAGCACGTCGTGGGCAGGACGGTGGCGACGCCGGCCCGACCAGCTCGCCAGGAGGCCGTCGACGTCGTCGACCACCCGCATCTGCTCCCCGGCAATCTGTGCCGCGGCGGGCGAGAGGCGGTAGCCGTGGGCCACCTGGTCGTCCGACCACGGGGAGAAGGCGAGCTGCACCGCCAGTGCCGAGGCGACCTCACGGGCCACCGCGTCGGAGCCCGAGAGGCTCACCAGACCACCGAGGGCCTCGAGGTCGAGCAGCACGTCGCGGCCCTCGTCGTCACGGCCCAGGCAGACCAGGGCCGGGTAGGGCGCCGGGCCGTCCTCGACCGGGAGGTCGACGTCGGCCGCCAGCGTCCAACGGGCACCGTCGTCCTGCACGGTCCACGGGAGCGGCGCGGTCTCGACACGGGGAGCGAGATGCAGCTCGACCGCCTCGGAGGACACGGTGACCGCGTAGACCTGTGGCAGCTGGACGCGCTCGGTGCGGCAGAGCTCAGCCAGACCGCGCAGGGCCAGGTCGAGGCGGCGGGCACGCTCCTCGTCGGCGCCGATGCGCAGCTGCACCTCGGCCTCGAGCTCCTCCGTGGTGTTCGCCAGCCCGCGACGGCGGCGGCGTTCGGCCAGCAGCGCTCCGAGCAGGGCGGCAGCGAGCAGTCCTCCCGTGGCCAGGGAGGTCATCGGAGCCTCCTGGAGGGGGCCGCCCTCGTCGGCCGGCGGAGCAGGCGCCTCCTCCGTCGGCGGAGCAGGAGTCGCCGGCGCGGGGGTGTCGGCGGCGGCCTGGACGCGGGTCACGTTGCGCGCGTCCTCGGGCATGATCAGCACCCATCCCGGTTGGATGAGCCGACCGAGGACGAGCTGCTTGCCGTCGGGCTGGACCCGGCCCTTGTTGAGCTCGTAGATCTCCTTCCAGCGGCGACCGTCGCCCATGGTCCGCTCGGCGATGTCCCACAGGTTGTCGTGGTACGCGCCGTCAGGCGGCTGCACGATGGCGACCTTGCGGCCGATGACGTCCGTCATCTCGCTGGGCACACCCGGCACGTGGACCATGCGCAGCGTCGGCCCGTCGTTCCCCTGCCCGCCGTCTGCCTCGGCGTCGGCGTCGGCGTCGGCCTTGTTCCCCGACTCGACGACGTCCTGCACGGACGCCTCGTCCACGCTGCCGGCCTCGACGGTCTGCACCACCGGGGCGGTGCGCTCGGGCGCCGGCGCTGCGACCGCGCTGGCCGCCCCCGAGGAGGCGAGGAAGGACGTACCGACCAGGAAGGTGCCGACGAGCGCACGTGCCAGGGCCTGGCTGCGACCCGACAGCGGGACCGGCTGCGGCAGCCCGCGGTCGGAAACGAAGCTGTTGACCTCGATGACCGTGCAGACGACGAACTGCAGCCAGGCCAGCCACAGGACCGCGAGGAGCACCGAGAAGAGGGCGTCGAGGCTGATCGGTTCCGTGAGCTGCTCACGGGTGGGGAGCCCGGTCGGGATCGGTGGCCTCGCGCCGAGGAACCACAGCGCGGCCGGGACCCCCACCACGAGGGCGAGGAGTGCCAGGCCGGCCGCCAGGGCCTTGCCCATGGAGGGCCGCTCGGGCGGCGCCGTGGCCAGGGCGAAACGCTCGGGACCGCGGGTTCGGGAATCAGTGGGAGTCATCGTGTCACTGCCTGGGAGGTTGCGGAGGCGCCGATGTCGAAGGTGTCGACACCGATCAGGTTCAACATCTGTGCGTCGACCGTGTCACGGGCCTCGACGGTGATCTGGCCGCCGTCCACGTCGACGCGCACGGAGGGGTAGCCGAAGGAGCTGATGAAGTCCTGGGCACGCGCTTCGGCGGCGGGTCCGTCCAGCCGCACCTCGCCGGTGGCCCGCAGGTGCGCGACGTCGATCTGCTGGGCACCCGCACGGGCCGCCTGCTCGACGTTGTCGGCGACGCGCATGCGGGCGTTCATCGCTCGTCCGCCGTCCAGGACCAGCCCCGCGCAGACCAGGAGGGTGATCGCCATGCCGAGCACGAAGACGGTGGCGTTGCCTCGCTCGTCGCGGCGCCGCGACGGGCGCCAGCGGTGCAGGCGCTGTGAGGGCTTCATCGGTAGCTCCTGTAGGGGTCGAGCGGGACTGCGCTCTCGGCCTCGATGACCTTGTGACCACTGACGCCGAGCAACCCCAGGCCCTGGTAGGAGACCTTGCAGCGCAGGCGTACGACGAGCGTCGCCCCGGCCTGGAAGGTCGGTGACATCGACGGGGGGTCACAGGTGGTCTGCGCGTCGAGGGACTTGTCGACGACATCCTTGGCCGCCACCACCGCCTCGGCACGCGACGGCTGGAGCGAGGCCGCTCGGGCAGCGTCGCGGGCGGCGCCGTCGATGTCGCCCTGGACCGTCACGAAGCGTCCGAAGAGGACGATGAGCATCACGAACATCATCAGGATCGGGGCGAGGATCACCAGCTCCACGGCCATGGACCCGCGCTCGTCGTGGCTCCCTCGTGCGGCCGGGGTGCTGACTGATGACCTCACGACGCCTCCACGAAACGCTCCACCGGCGCCTCGACCTTCTGCGTGATCTCCGGGACCCAGGGCAGGATCTTCAGGGACTGACCCGTGACCACGACCTGCACCCGGTCCTCGTCGACGGCACGGACCACGATCCTGTGGTCGTCGAGCACGCCCTTGCCGACCTGGTCGACGTAGACCTGACCTCGGGCCTTCGCCGCGTTGACGTCCCCCGTCACGCGCATGACTCGCGCCGTCTCCCGGGCCACCGAGCTCGCGGCCTGACGCCCGAGGTGGTACATGGAGAACTGCACGGCGAGGAGGATCATCAGCATCAGGAGCGGCATGTAGATCACCAGCTCCACCGAGGAGACTCCCCGCTCGTCACGGGCACGACGGAGGCGATCCATCACGGGTCGAGCTGCAGGTTGTTGGCCTTGCCCTCCAGACGGCTGCGCAGGATCCCGTAGATGGAGAAGGCGATCAGGGCCACGAGACCCGAGATCACGACCCACTCCACGGCGCTCACGCCGCGCTCGTCCTTGCGCGCTGCCGCCAGCCGGCCGTTCAGCATGATGACCAAGAACTGGATGTGCTGACTCGTCATTGCAGTTTCCTCCGTTGGGTGACACTTGCTGGGCCTTCGACATGGCGGCTCACACGAGCACCATGGCGAGGGCTGGATAGATCAGGAAGAGCAGGAACCCGACGCACATCAGCAGCTGCGCCACGAGCATCGACTGGGACTTGGCGGCCGCCCGGCCCTCCGCGTCGGCCAGCTCCTTGGAGCGCATCGAGGCCGCGCGCGCGGCGAGCGACTCGCGCACCTTGGCGCCGTCCTCGGCGACCAGCGCCAGGGAGGCCGCGAGGTCGCGCAGCTCGTCGAGGTCGATCTCGTCGCCGAGCTCGCCGAGCGCCGCCCAGGGCGTGACGCCCTGGAGCTTGGCTGCCTCGAGGGTGTCGCGGATGCGGACCATGGCCTCGCTGTCCGAGATCGACGCCGCCGCCTGGAGCGCCTCGGGGACCCCGCGGCCACCGGCCAGGTTCATCGCCACGAGGTCGAGGAAGGCACTGAGCATGTGCCGGAAGGCGCGGAGCCGCTCGGCGGCCTGCGTACGCAGCTGCGAGGACGGCACCATCGCGCCCACGACCGCGCCGAGCACCATGCCCCACAGCGGGACGATCGGTGCGACCACGCCCAGGAAGGCCATCGGCACCACGACGAAGACCGGCCACAGGAACCCCAGCAGCGCCCCGCCCACCGTGCGGGCCAGGAACATCTCCCGCGACATGCCGACCAGTCCCAGCTGGACGGTCAACGACTTGGGCAGACGGATCCCCCGGCTGTCGAGCGCCTCGGCGAGGTCCGAACCGATCTTGCGCATCCGCGCCGACTCGCCCTGGTGGCGACGGTCCGCGGTGAGGGTGGCCGTACGCCTGCCCCGGCGCAGCTGCTCGTCGAAGCGCGCCAGGCCCACGGGGCCAGTGGTCGGCGGCTGGGCGACCAGCACGGCCGCCAGCATGACGCCGCCCCCGGCGACGGCCCCGGCGAGCATCACCCACATCTCGAGCATCATCAGGCGGCCCTCCGGCTCTCGAGGGTGCGCAGGAAGCGCTCGGGCGCCTCGAACTGGGAGAGTCGGCGGAGCCAGAAGATGCCGGCGCCGAAGAAGAAGAGGATGACCACGAGCATGACCTGACCGAACGGGGTGCCGTAGGGCTCGACGTACGAGGGGTTGAGCAGCCGCAGACCGAGGACGAACGCGACCGTCACACCGACGACGATCTGGACGCTGCGCTGTGTCGCGCGGCGGCCGGCGTTGACACGCTGGCGCATCTCGAGCTCTTCACGCGCCGCGTGCGCCAGCGAGGTGAGCACCTGCCGCAGGCCCGGCCCGCGCAGCCGCGAGTTGAGGATCAGGGCAGCGATGATGAGGTCGGCGCCGGCGTCGTCCATGTCGTCGGCGAAGCGCTGGAGCGCCTCCGGCAGGGGCACCCGCACGCGCAGACGGTCGGAGAGCGCCAGGAGCTGGGGGCGGATCGAGTCGGCGGCTGCGTGGGCCGTGGCCGGGATCGCCTGCTCGAGACCGATGGCTCCGGCCACCGTGTCACGCAACGACTCGGTCCAGGTGGCGAGGCCCTCCAGGCGCGCCAGCCCTGCCCGCTCCGTCCGCGAGCTGCCGAAGAGCTTGTTCCAGAAGACGACGAGGGCGGCGACCGCGACGGCGGCGACCACCCAGCGCGTCAGCACCAGGATCAGCACCCCTGCACCGATCCCCAACGGCAGCCGACGCCCCAGGGCCGCCAGCCGCTCGGTCAGGCTCGGGCCGCCCCCCTTGACGGAACGCTGCACCGGCGCCGGAGACATGGACTGCACCAGCAGGAGAAGTCCCACGCCCACGACCGCCCCGAGCAGGACGACCATCAGGAGGGTCGGGCTGGTGGTCATCCTGCGTGCTCCACCCAGCTGGGGGCCGCACCCGGCACGTAACCGACGGCCTCGAGGTCGGCCATGCACGAGATCTGGGCTGCAGATTCGGCGTATCCGTGCGGTCCCATCGCGAAGACCTCGCTCGAGAGAACGCGGCCGTCGACCCCGTTGACCTCGCGCACCGAGGTGACCATGCGACGCAGGGAACCACCGGTGGCGAAGTTGTTGACGCGCTCGACGAAGATGACGAAGTCGATCGCACCGCCGATGAGCATGTTCGTCGCCTCGGCCGGGAGACGCTCCTTGCTCTGGATGGCGTAGGTGCCGATGCGGTTGAAGACCTCGGCCGACGAGTTCGCGTGGATGGTCGAGAGCGAGCCGTCGTTGCCCTGGCTCATGGCGTTGAGCATCGTGACGATCTCGTCACCCAGCACCTCACCCACGATCACCCGGCTCGGGTTCATGCGCAGGGAACGACGCACCAGCTCGGCCATCGGGATGGCGCCAGCGCCCTCGGTGTTGGGCAGCCGCTCCTCGAAGGCCACGACGTTGGGGTGGAGCTCGGGGAACTCCCCCAGACCGAGCTCCAGGGCGCGTTCGACGGTGATGAGTCGCTCGTCGGGCTCGATCTCGTTGGCCATGGCCCGCAGCAGGGTGGTCTTTCCGGCGTTCGTGGCACCGGCGATCATCATGTTCTTGCGCGCTCGCACGGCCGCCGACAGGAAGGCCGCCAGCTCGGGCGACATCGTGCCGTAGCCCACGAGGTCCTCCAGGTGCACCTTCGAGAGGCGCGCCCGTCGGATCGACAGCGACGGCCGCGGGCAGACGCCCATGACCGCGGAGAGGCGGGACCCGTCCGGGAGACGCAGGTCGAGCTGCGGGTTGGAGGTGTCGAAGGGCCGGCTCGTCAGGCCGCTGTAGGCACCCAGGGTCTGGACCAGCTCGACCAGCTCCTCGTCGGTGTCGGCCACCGGCTCGCCGCGGACCTCACGGCCGTCGGAGTAGCCGATGAAGACGTTGTCGCACCCGTTGATGTCGATGTTCTCGACCTCCGGGTCGTCGAGCAGGGGCTGCAGACGGCCGACGCCGAAGAGGGCCGCGTGCACGCCCTCGGCGAGCTGGAACTCCTCCTCCGCCGTCATCGGGGAGCGGCCGCTGCTCACCTCCTCGCGGGCATAGCGGTCGAGGACGCGGTTGACGACCGCGCGCGCGAACTGGCGCTCGTCCTCGGCCGACATGGGGGCGAGGCCGTTGGCGGCGTCCTCCCGGCGCTGGCGGGCCAGCAGGTCGGCGACCTCCTCACGGAGGCGGCGTACGAGTGACTGGTCCATCAGACGCTCCCGGCACGATCAGGCGTGGACACCGAGGCGACGCGCTGGGCGACGACCTTGGCCGACCGGGCGAGCAGCGACTTGGCCGGATTGCCCACGCGGGTCGAGGAGAAGACCTGGGCAGCCTTCGGGTCGTGGGCGACGATGCCGACGACCTCGCCACCGATGCCCTCCGCCTCGAGGAGCTGCTGCAGGTGGGGTGCCGAGTCACGGTCGCGGTACGACGTCGCGACGGCGATGAGCACCGGGGTGCCGTCACCGTCGCCGGGGCGCAGCGACGAACGCAGCTGGAGCAGACGGCTGCGCAGGTGGGCGACGCCCTCGATGTCGGGGCGTACGACGAAGAGCATCGCGTCAGCCCTCAGGGCGACGGGGAGTGACGCGGAGCCGGCCGTCACGCGACCGCAGTCGATGAGGACGTCTGTGTCGTGCGCTGCCAGCAGGCTCGGCAGCTGGGTCCACACCGAACCGATGCCGGTCAACTGGTCCTGCGAGGTGATGCCCACCAGCACGGGGGTGCCGACCGCGGTCTCCTGGAGGTGCTCCCCCAGCGTCGTCTCATCGGCGTCACGCCGGGCCGCGGCCGCCAGCGACAGCAGGCCACGGTCGGGGTCGAGCGGTTCTCCGTCCACGCCACGGCAGCGCCAGAGCAGGTCGCCACCGGCCGGATCGGCATCGACGAGGGCCACCGGGCGCGGCCACACCGCGGCCAGGGCCTGCGCCGCCATGGTGGTCCCGGGCGCACCCTTGGCCGAGCAGACGGCGACGACGCTCATCGGCCGACCTGCAGCTCGACGTTGGTGCCGAGTCCACGCTGGAGCAGGGCGACACCCGCCGAGTCGGAGCCAGCGGCGTTGACCACGTCGGCTGCCGCCTCCCTCGGCACGAGCAGGCTCAGCGAACCACCGCCGCCGCCGAGGTCCTCGTCGGAGCCCCGGTGGACGTCGAGGACCAACGCCTCGGTGATCGCGATGCTCGGCCCTCCTGTGTCGCCGCGCGCGACGCTGAACACCTTGATCAGGTCGCCACTGCGCAGGTCCTCCCGCGGCGTCAGGTCGGCCGTCAGCGGCACGGACACGATGGCCCTGGCCGCCCCGATCGGCTCCTCCTTCGTCAGCACGTTCTCGTCGAAGAGCGAGTCCTCGCGGATCTGCACACGCGCGTACGTGTCGCCGTCGAGGATCTGCGACGCCAGGTCCGACGGGATGAGGCGCAACCCCTCGCTCGCCACGTTGACCTCGCGCACGTGCGCCGCGGTGATGAGCGTGCCGGGCGCGATGTCGACGGATGCTGCCAGCACCGGCTGGCGGGCATCCATGCGCACGGCGAGCAGGCCGGCGGCCAGCGCACCCCCCACGATCAGCGCCACGGCCAGCGCGGCCAGGCCGGTCCGGCGCTGGCGCGGTGGCTCGACCGTCTTGGTCGCGACCTTCGACGACTCCCGTCGGTCATTGCGTGCCCGCTGGCGATCCGCCACGCTGGCACCGTTCATCGAACTCACAGTCAATCCCCCTCAGGAGTCAGGGGCCCCCCGGCCCCTGACCACAGATTCCCAAAAGTAGCGACACCAAACCTGCCAAAACTTACCGTCCGAAGAGCAAGACGATGTTTGAGATGCGTCACAACGCGGCAAGGTGGAGGCTGGTTGCACCCGACGCAAGGGGTACCACGCGCGCCGATCGGCGGGCGAGGAGCGTCCGGCGCGGTTGGGACCGTCACTGACACTCTGACGAAGGAGCCACCAATGGCCACTGGAGACCACCGGATCGATCCGCAGGAGATCCGAACCACCGCCAGCACCATCCGCAAGATGGTCAGCGACCTCGAGTCCAGCAAGAAGACCCTGGACAAGGCCGCCACTGACCTCACCGGCGCCGGCGCCGGCGGATGGAGCACCCCGAAGGCGTCGAAGAAGTTCGACACCCAGTGGAACGAGTGGAGCGACGGTCTCCGGAAGCTGCTCGAGGTCGGCCCCGACTTCGCGAAGTGGCTGGACAACTACGCCAGCGACGCCGAGAACTTCGACCAGCACTACTCCTGAGCGAGAGTTCCTCAGCAGCTGAACGCCACAGGGCGGTGTCCTCCGAGAGGACACCGCCCTGTGGCGCTTTTCTTGATTCCCGTGATCCGGGATTCCCGTGAACGCCCCTCAGCCGCGGATCGGCACCTGGGCCACGGTCACGTCGCCCGAGGACTCGACCACGAGGCCGCGCCCCGGATGGATCTTGGAGAGCATGAGGCTGCGCGACAACCTGGTGTCGAAGAGGTCGCCGTCGGAAGGGCTGGAGGGCGACAGCAGCAGGCCCTGCCGGGACTTGCGGGCGTCCGCGACCCAGCCGCTGTAGCCGGACCCCAGGTTGTGGACGTCGCCGGCCGCGACGACCCGCCACCCGTTCGCCCGGGCGCGACCCACGACCTCGTCGAGGGCGTCGTCGACGTCGCCACTGCGCAGCAGGTCGCTGTCGTCGATGACCAGCACTCCCCCGGGCGGCAGGGTCGAGACCCAGTCGATGATCTCGTCCTCGCTCTGCGACCCGTCGATGACGAGGGCGGCGTCGCCCATCTCGTGGGCGAGCGCGTTGCGCGTGCCACAGACGGCCTTGACCTCCAGGCCGGCTGACCTGCTGGCGGCCGCCACGAAGCGCAGCGACGTGGTCTTGCCCGACCTCGGCGGCCCGGCGACCAGGGCGGTCGCTGCACCGCTGAGGTCCACCCCGACGAGGCCGAGGTCGTCACCTCCGATGCCGAGCGGGATCCAGCCGGCGGCGATGCGGTCGGCGGCGCGAGCCACCAGGTCGTCGATCTCGGCGTCCCAGTCTGCGGTGCTGGGCATCTCCTTGAGTGAGAACGGGCGCTGCACAGGACTGGCGTCGCTGTCACGCTCGCGGTGGCGCTCCGCGATCTCCCGCAGTGCGGTGTTCTGACCCGCACCCGAGACGTCGTCGCAGAGCAGCGCGACCTGACGCTCGAGCACCGGGTCCGGGGTCAGCGCCCGGCCGTCCGGCATCTCGTCCGGGACGTACTTGGTCTGGATGCCGACGCTGCTGTACTCGCCACGGTCCGGCATCCGCAGCACCAGCTTGTCCTCGACCAGTGACGACATACGGCCGGAGGTGAGGGTGCGGTCGCCCGACACCGCTGCGTAGACACCCACGGCGGGACCGTCGCGCAGCAGGTTCTGCACCTGCTCGGCCATCCGTCCGCCGTCGACCTCACCCAAAGTGGCCATGAAGCCGTCCCAACGGTCCAGCAGGAGCAGCACGTAGGGCGGGCGCTCGTGCGCAGGGAGGCTGGCGCGCAGCTCGGCGAGGTCGGAGACTCCGGCGCGACCCATCGTGGTCTGCCGTTCCTCCACGACCTCGGTGATCTTGTCGAGCAGGCGGCTCGCCCGGCTCGTCTGCGAGCGGGTGACCACGGCACCGGTGTGGGCGAGGGCCTGCAGGCCCAACAGGGCTCCGTTGCCGCAGTCCAGCCCGTAGATGTTGAGGTCCGAGACGGGCACCTTGTCGGCCAGGGCTCCGGCCAGCGTCCGCAGCGCCGTCGACCGCCCACTGCGCGGTCCGCCGATGACGTAGAGCGAGCCGCTGCGCCCGAGCTGGAAGGTGTCGGGACGCTGCGCCTGCTCGGCCGGCACGTCGACCAGTCCCCACGCGGCCGGCGGCGGGAGGTGGCCCTGGAGGTGCGGCACGTCGGGCAGGTCCGCCAGCGTGATGGCAGTGGGCAGCGCGTCGAGCCAGGGTCGGTGCGACGGCGGGATGCCGAGTGAGTCGTTGAGCGCGTTGACCGCCTCCACGAGCGCGGACAGGTCGGTGTCCGCCTCATCGGTCTCCTCGCCCTTCACCTTGGGACGTTGGGGCATCGGAAGCCCCAGCTGGTCCCAGGTGATCGGCCAGGCGAGTGCCTCGACCGCGATCTTCTCCACCGCTCCCCGGGCGGGGCTGCGGCCACCCACCCGGCCCGACTGGAACGGCATCAGCGTCGAGGCGCCCGTGCGTACGAAGGCGCGGCCGGGCTGGTTCTTGCCGATCAGCGCCGCGTCGGGCGCGTCGATGATGTCGCTGGAGTCGTTCTGGTCGGTGACGCGGAGCGAGATGCGCAGGTTGGTGTTGGCCTTGATGTCCGGTGTCACCACGCCGCTGGGACGTTGGGTCGCGAGCACGAGGTGGATGCCCAGCGAGCGTCCTCGCTGGGCGATGGAGACCAGGCCCGTGATGAAGTCGGGCAGCTCGGCCACCATCGAGGCGAACTCGTCGATGACGAGGACCAGGCGTGGGATCGAGGGCAGCTCGGGCTGCTTGCGGCGCAGGGCCCAGTAGTCCTCGAGGTCCTTGGCGCCGGGCCCCGCGAGCAGGTGCTCACGTCGGTGCAGCTCGGCGGCCAGCGAGACCAGCGCGCGCCCGACGAGGTGGGTGTCGAGGTCGGTGACCATGCCGACCGTGTGCGGCAGCTTCGCGCAGTCCTTGAAGGCCGACCCGCCCTTGTAGTCGACCAGCACGAACGTCATGTCGTCCGGACGGTTGGCCACGGCGAGGGAGGCGACGAGCGTCTGCAGCAGTTCCGACTTTCCGGAACCGGTCGTTCCGGCCACCAGGGCGTGCGGACCGTCGCGGCGCAGGTCGAGCCGGAACGGGCCGTCGTACCCGGCCCCGAGGATGACGTCGGTGGTCGGGCTGCCCCGCCACCGCTGGGCGATCCCCTCGGGGGTCGGCGGGTCCAGGTCGATCTCCTCCAGCAGGCGGGAGGAGGAGGGAAGACCGGCCGACTCCTCGCTGGGCGTGGTGTCACGCAGCGGCGCCAGGCAGCGGGCCACGGTCTCGCACCACCCGGGCTCGACGAGGTCGGGGACGACGTCGGTGGTGTCCTCGGCCGAGGTCTCGTGGATGGTGAGGCGCCCCATGTGCAGCGACAGGATCGCCTTGCACTCGGCGGGCAGCTGACGGACCTGCTCGTCGAGGCAGATCACCCGTACCCCCACCTTGGGGCCGCGACGCAGGAGCTCGACGACGGCGGGCAGCGTACGCAGACGACGTGCCCCGTCGAGCAGGACGACGTGGTCCTGCCCCAAGCGGCTCTCGCCGCGGGCGGCCTCACGGGCCTCGATCACCTGGAGCAGCTCGTTGAGCCGGCGTCCGACCGACTCCTGCCGTGCCCCGATCGAGATGCCGACCCCGTCGGCCTCGTCTCGCAGGTGCGGGAGCCAGCGCAGCCACTCCCAGTCGGTGTGCCCCTCGGGGTCGCTCAGCGCCACGATGCGTACGTCCTTGGGGCTGTGCAGGAGCGCCACCTGACCCAGGAGCCACTGCGCCATCGGCACGGCGCTCTCGGGCTCGCCGGCGACTCCGATGACCCCGAGCTGGGCCAGGCCCAGCCACGTCGGCACGCCGATGAGCGGATCGACCTCGGGGGGCTCGAGCGACTTGTCGCGCCGCTCCTCCTCGATGGTCACCTCGGGCTCCATGTCGGTGAGCCCGACCCGCAGGCGCAGGTGGTCGGCGTCCTCCGGACGCCGCTCCCACAGGCGCTCGCCGGGGCCGATGGCCTGGGCGAGCAGGGTCGCCGGGTCGGGAAGGGCGACGCGTCGCTCCTCCCGCTCGAGCAGACGCGCCTTCTCGACACGGGCGAGGAGGTTCTCCTTCTTCTCCTCGTACTCCCGGACGTTCTCCTCGTACTCCTTGCGGTTGGTGATCTTGTCGCTGATGTAGTTGGCCATGGCCAGCAGCGGAGACATCAGGCCGAAGAGCAGGTAGCGCATGTTGTCGAGGATCAGCGCCATCGGGACCGCCATCACCGCGGGCGCCAGCACCATCACCCACGGGAAGGGACGGCCGCGGTGCTGAGTCGGTTCGGGAGGCATGTGGAAGGTGCGCTCACGCGGCGGCGGGGCGATGCGCGGCGGACGGTTGTAGTCGACGACGGCCTCGGAGGGGTTCACGGTGACTTCGGCGAGCCCCTCCCCCAGCTCGGTGCGGGCCAGCACCGTGTCGCCGACGAAGAGGTAGGCCCCGACCGGCCACTCGCGGGTCTCGGTGGCCTCGACCTCCTCGTCCTCCAGCTTCGCCGCGACGCCGTCCGCAGCCCGGACGGTGACGCCACCGTCGGGGGTCACCTCGAGCGTGAGCGCGTCCGGTGGAAGCCGCAGGTCAGGCAGCGACCAGTCCGGTCCACCGCACCCGATGGTGCTGCTGCCCAGGGGCAGGCGGTGGACGCGTCCGGCTCCGGGTCCGGAGACGACGCGCAGCTCGGCCACGCCCTGCGGCACGGAGCGCGCGATGCGGTCGGTGGCCTCGTAGAGCGCGACGACGGCGCCCGGTCGTACGCCCGCCTCACCTGCCGGGGTGGCGGAGTCGACGCGACGACCGTCGACCCACACCGCGACCCGAGCGGCGAACTCGGGGTGCATCTTCTCGCCGAGGAGCGCCAGCAGCGCAGGGACCAGGTCGGCCACCGGCGCAGCGAGGTCACCGTCGACGAGTGCGTCGACCGACCGGTCGTTCCTGCCGTCGACGAGCGTCAGACTCAGCCTCACGTGCCACTCCCCTCCCGTGGTGGTCGTGGCAAGTATGCCTGTGCGGGGACCGCGGATCGTCCGCAGAGGGTCGTCTCATCAGGCGCACTCGACCCGTCGCCTGCTTCAATGCACGGCAAGGTGGGCGCCTGACCCAGGCGGCCGCTCGGGTGGGAAGCATGGACGAGCACCGAAGGAGAACATCGTGGGACGCCTCCTCCGTACGTCTGCGCTCGTCCTCGCTCTCACGGCGGTGACGGCGTGTGCGTCCCAGAACGACCCCCGGACCGAGAAGGAGAGCGACGTGAAGCCGGAGCAGGCACTGAACCGGATGGCCGAGGCCTTCGCCGAGATCCTGGCCGTGGCCGCCCCCGACGCCGACGCGGGTCTGGCGGAACCTGACCTCATCCCGTGCGGCGGGCTGGGCGGCAACGAACGCACCAAGGTCAAGTACCGGCTCGAGAGCGCCGACGGCGTCACGGTCGCCGACCCCGCCGCAGCCCTCGCCGCGGCGGAGGAACGGGCGCGCGAGCTCGGCCTGGAGACCGAGGTGCAGGGCGACACGCTCAACTTCCACGACGAGACCTTCTCGGCCACCCTGGTCTCACGCCCCGACCAGGTCCTCGCCTTCGGCGAGACGCCCTGCGTGGACAACCCCGACCGCTGACGCCCCGTCTCATCAGGCGCACGCTCTTCCCCCACTGGGTCGAGTCACGAGAAGGTGGACCCGCACCACCGGCGAACCCTGCCGGTGGCGGGTCGTGAGGGGGACACGGGGGTGACAGGCATGTCGGACGACCACTTCACGCTCGACGTCCACCCCGACCAGGTGAACGCGGCGCGGCGGCGCGTCGAACGGGTCCTGCACATGCTCGCCGACCGCACTCCGCCGGTCCTGCGTACGCCCGACGAGGTGGACGCCCAGTGGAACGGTGGGGCCGCCGACCGCGTCAAGTCCGAGATGCGCGCCCTGGGCGAGGAGCTGGACGCTGCGGACCAGCGGCTCAAGAAGGTGAGCCGCGAGCTGCGCCGGTTGGCCGACTCCTACCGTGACGCCCTCGACGAGCTCCCGTCGCTGAACCGCCGCTGGGAGGCGGCGCTCGACGCCCACGGCGCTGCCGTCGCCAGCGCCAACCAGTGGCACACCCAGCGCCTGCACGACATCGCCTCGTCGAAGAAGGACGAGGCCGCCGCGCAGGACGCGAACACGCAGGCCGATGGCCGGCGTGACCGGGCGATCGACGACGCGCAGGGCGCGCTGAGCGCGACCAAGCGCCAGCTCAACCGAGAGTTCGAGGAGCTGCGGGAGACGCTGCGGGCGGACACGCGGTCCGCCGCGCGAGCGATGACCGAGGCCATGCCCTTCACGCCGTCGGGCCTCCGGCGGCTCACGGCTCTCGGCGGCTTCCGGAACAGGTTCCGTCGTCGTCACTGGACCGACCTGGTGCGTGAGAAGCTCGCGTCGCGGTTGCCGCTCGCCGCCGGGCACCACGAGGTGGTCACCACGCTGGAGGCCTACGGACTCGCGGTGCCGGCCGAGGGCGACGCGGCCCGCGGCGAGGAGCTCGTGGCACGCCTCGACGCCGAGCTGGACGCGCTGGCGGGACTCGATGCGGCCACCCGCAGCGAGCGGATCCAGGCCTGGACCAGCACGCTCTCCTCCGAGGACCTCTCCCTCCTGGTCCTCGTCGACCCGGTGCGGGTGGGCAACCTCGACGGGATCCCCAACAAGGCCCGCTACGCAGCCAACCGGGCCAACCTGGCCGCGGGCATCGCCTCGGAGCAGGCCCAGCTGGAGCGGTACTGGACACCACCGCCGGGCACCGACCATCCCCGGTGGGCCGAGTACACCCGCCTGGTCGACCGCATCGCGATGCTCGAGGACCTGCACAAGCTGCCGGTCAACAAGCTGCCGCACCAGGTCCTGGCGTTCGAGCCCCCGACGTACGACGGCAACGAGGTCGTGGACGACGGCCGGCTCGCGGTGGTCAAGGGCGACCTCGACCGGGCGACGTTCGTCGGGACCGTGGTGCCGGGCATCACGAACCGGATCGACAACTTCGACGCCACCCTGGAGAAGGCTTCCAACATCCAGGCCCTGACCGCCGGCAGCGCGACGATCGCCTGGCTGGGCTACGACACCCCGGAGTTCGCGGACGCCTCCTCCGCCCAGAAGTCCGAGGTGGGCGGGCAGGCACTCAAGGACTTCACCGACGGCCTGGTCCGCGGCGAGAACTCCGAGCTGACGATCATCGCCCACTCCTACGGGACCCTGGTCACCTCGAAGGCGATCCAGCTGGGGATGACGCCGGACCGCGTGGTGCTCTTCGGGTCACCCGGGCTCGGCGAGAACATCGAGCACAAGGACGACCTCGGGTTGCCGCCCGACGTGCCGGTCTACGCACTGCGTGCCTTCGGCGACCCGGTCTCGGTCACGGCCGGTCACGGTACGGACCCCGTCGACATGCCGGGCGTCATCCGGCTGGACACGGACTGGAGCGGACCCGAGGGCGTCACCGGCCACTCGCAGTACACCCAGACGGGCACGGACTCGCTGCGCAACATCGCAGGGGTGCTCGCCGGGCAGCAGGTCCGCCCGCCCGGCGTCCAGGGTCCCGGTTACCTCGAGGCCGGGGGCAACGCGCTGGACAAGGACGGGTTCGCCGGGGCGTACAACGACAACCTGCGCGACCTCGTCGACCGGCTGCAGAAGGAGGTGCCGCCGGACGTCCTGGAGTCCTTCGTCCTGCACCTCGAGCCGACCCTCCAGAACGTCATGGAGGGCGGCGCCCAACCGGGGATGAAGGACGTGGGTGAGGTCGCCGCCATGGTGCGGCGCGCCATGGACGAGTCGGGGATCGCCGACCACCTCACCCGCGCAGAGCTCCTCGCCGTGCTCGAGGAGACCGAGATGCCGGAGCTGGTCGGCGAGCTCGCGGGCGACGCGGCCGGGGACTGGCTGAGCGGCAAGATCGGCGACCTCGACCAGCTGGACGACCTCACCATCCGGGTGCGCGGCCTGGAGATCAAGGTGCCCGACCACGCCAACGAGGTCCTCGGCCGTGGGCTGGGCAACGTGCTGGACGCCGGCGTCGGCTCCACCGCCGAGTGGGCGACGCGCAACATGCCGGGCCTGGACGCCGTGCTCGACACCGCCGAGATGTTCGACGGCGCCGTGAAGACCGGGACGACGGTCATCGCCGTCACGAAGGCCATCCCGGACATCGTCCGGAACCTGCCGCGACCGTCCTCGCCGATCCTGGTGACCCCCCTGCCGAAGCTGCTGCGATGACCCTGGGAAGGAGCCGACCATGACACGAGCAATCCGGATGACCGACGAGGTCGCACGGAAGGTGACCCGCCTCTTCCGCCGGACCAGCGAGTCACTCCAGGGCGCCCGCGGCGACCTGCGTGGCATGCGGGGCGATCTCGTGGAGGGCGCCGGAGAGTTCGCGAGCCTCATCGACGGCAGCGCACGTGAGTTCCAGGGGTGCTGGCGGGCCACGCTCGACGTCTACGGCGACAGTGCGGCCGTCATCGCCGGCAACACCAACGCCCAGCACGTCGACCTCCTGAAGATCGACGGAGCGAGTGGGGACTGACGTGCCGCAACGACACCTGCGACGGCCCCTGGCGAGCCTGGCCGTCGTCCTCCTGCTGGCCGCGGCCGGCGCCTGTGCCGAGCACGACGATCCCAGCACCGGGTCGCCCGTCGGGACCGCCCCCGGGGCGAAGGAGACCGAGTCCGGACCGGACGTGCCGTTGTCCGGGACCGTGCGCACCTTGGGCGGCAGCCCCTCGTGGACGCTCCCGGAGCCGAAGGGGTGGTCGGCTCCTTCCGAGAGGCAGGACGGGATCGTCGAGATCTCCGAGAAGGGTGGGGACAGCAGTCTCACGCTCTTCCGGTGGAAGCAGCGCCGCGTCGACGACGCCGAAGGAGCCGGACGCAGGTGGCTCTCCAAGTACCACTACTCCCTCGTGCACAACCTGGACACCACGAAGGTCAGCGACCCGGTCTACGGGACCACCATCGTCGCGTCGAGCGCCGGGACGCTGGAGTTCGTCTCCCTCGACGTCACGTTCACGAGCTGGAACGGGCGCCGCTACCGGTCCTACTACGTGGCCCGTCACATCGGTGACCACGTCTTCGCGTTGATGTACACCGCTCCGAGGACCGACTGGTCACAGGAGACGTGGGACGGATTCGCCGAGGCCGGACTCGAGCTGCAGGTCTGACGGCTCAGCTGCCGTCGTACGCCGCGAGGATCTGGTCCGCCGCGGCCGGGGCGCTGAGACGTCCCGCCAGCACCTCGCCGGCGACCTCGTCACGGATCGCAGCCACGGACTCGTTGTGACGCAGCCGCTCGATCAACGTCTCGCGCACCAGTGACCAGGTGAAGTCGAGCTGCTGCTGGGCCCGCTTGGTCAGCAGTCCCTCGGCACCGAGGTGCTCACGGTGGGCCAGGACCCGAGCCCAGACGTCGTCCACACCGACGCCCGTCAGGCCCGAGCAGGTCACCACCGGGGGCGCCCACTCCTTGGGGCCACGCACCATGCGCATCGCACCGGCCAGCTCACGGGCGGCCGCACGCGCCTCACCGGCGCGGTCCACTCCCCCGGCGCCATCAGCGTCAGCCTTGTTGACCGCGATCACGTCGGCGATCTCGAGGATGCCCTTCTTGATGCCCTGCAGCTGGTCACCGGTGCGCGCCAGCGTGAGGAAGAGGAAGGTGTCGACCATGCCGGCGACGGTGATCTCCGACTGCCCCACCCCGACGGTCTCGACCAGGACGACGTCGTAGCCGGCGCCCTCCAGCACGCTCATCGCCTGTGAGGTCGCGGCCGCCACCCCGCCGAGCGTGCCCGCCGACGGGGAGGGCCGGATGAACGCGTGCGGGTCGACGGAGAGCCGCGGCATCCGGGTCTTGTCCCCCAGCACCGATCCCCCGGTGCGCACGCTGGAGGGGTCCACCGCCAGCACCCCCACCGAGAGTCCCTGCCCGGTCAGGTGGGTGCCGAGGCTCTCGATGAAGGTCGACTTGCCCACGCCCGGGACACCGGAGATCCCGACCCGCACGGCCGGCTCGCCGGAGGCGTTCGCGGCGAGCCGGGCCAGCAGGTCCCGCGCCATCGCCCGGTGGTCGGGGCGCCGGGACTCCACGAGCGTGATTGCTCGGGAGACCTGGCCCCGCACACCGGCGGTGACGCCGTCGTACAGCGTGTCGAGGTCGAGTGCCATGGAGGCGTCAGCTCAGGTACGGACGGCTCAGGCCGTACGCAGCTTGGCGAGCAGGTCGAGGGCGGAGTCGGCGATGACCGTGCCGGGCAGGAAGACCGCCGCAGCACCCATCTCCTTCAGGGTCGGCACGTCATCGGGCGGGATGACGCCGCCGATGACCACCATGATGTCCTCGCGGCCCTGGTCGGCCAGCGCCTTCTTGAGCGCAGGCAGCAGGGTCAGGTGACCGGCTGCCAGGGAGGAGACACCGACGATGTGCACGTCGGCGTCGATCGCCTGCTGGGCGACCTCCTCGGGCGTGGAGAAGAGCGGGCCGACGTCGACGGTGAAGCCCATGTCGGCAAAGGCGGAGACGACGACCTTCTGGCCGCGGTCGTGACCGTCCTGGCCCATCTTGGCCACCAGGATGCGCGGACGGCGCCCCTCGGCCTCCTCGAACTCGGCGGTCGCGGCAAGGACCTCGGAGAGCTTGGCGTCGCCGGCGTCGGCTGCGGTGTCGCGGTACACACCGGAGATCGTACGGATGACCGCCTGGTGGCGACCGTAGACCTTCTCCAGTGCGTCCGAGATCTCCCCGACGGTGGCCTTGGCGCGGGCGGCGTCCACGGCCAGGGCCAGCAGGTTGCCGTCCAGGGAACCGCCCCCGGCAGCCCCCTGCGCGGCGGAGTTGGTCAGGGCCTCGAGCGCTGCGTCGACGTCGGCCTGGTTGCGCTCGGCGCGCAGCCGCTCGAGCTTGGCGACCTGGGCGCGGTAGACCTCGTCGTTGTCGACCTTGAGCACGTCGAGCGGGTCCTCGTCGGCCAGGCGGTAGGTGTTGACGCCGATGACCTGCTGGGCGCCGGAGTCGATGCGCGCCTGGGTGCGGGCGGCCGCCTCCTCGATGCGCATCTTGGGGATGCCCTGCTCGATGGCCTTCGCCATGCCGCCGGCCTTCTCGGCCTCCACGATGTGGGCCCAGGCCTTGGTGGCCAGGTCGTGGGTGAGCTTCTCGACGTAGTAGGAACCCGCCCACGGGTCGATGATCTCGGTGGTGCGCGACTCCTGCTGGAGCAGCAGCTGGGTGTTGCGGGCGATGCGCGCGGAGAAGTCGGTCGGCAGTGCGATGGCCTCGTCGAGGGCGTTGGTGTGCAGCGACTGGGTGTGGCCCTGCGTCGCGGCCATCGCCTCGATCGCCGTGCGCCCCACGTTGTTGAAGACGTCCTGGGCGGTGAGCGACCACCCGGAGGTCTGCGAGTGCGTACGCAGCGACAGCGACTTCGGGTTCTTCGGGTCGAACTCGCGGACCAGGCGCGCCCAGAGGGCACGGGCCGCACGCATCTTGGCGACCTCCATGAAGAAGTTCATGCCGATGGCCCAGAAGAAGCTGAGGCGCGGGGCGAACTTGTCGATGTCGAGACCCGCGTCGAGGCCGGCGCGGATGTACTCGACGCCGTCGGCGAGCGTGTAGGCCAGCTCGAGGTCGGCGGTCGCTCCGGCCTCCTGCATGTGGTAACCGGAGATCGAGATCGAGTTGAACCGCGGCATCTTCTGCGACGTGAACGCGAAGATGTCGGAGATGATCCGCATCGAGTGCTGCGGCGGGTAGATGTAGGTGTTGCGGACCATGAACTCCTTGAGGATGTCGTTCTGGATGGTCCCGGCGAGCTGCTCGGGCTTGACGCCCTGCTCCTCGGCCGCAGCGATGTAGAGGGCCAGCACCGGCAGGACGGCGCCGTTCATCGTCATCGAGACCGACATCTGGTCCAGCGGGATGCCGTCGAAGAGTGTGCGGGTGTCGTAGATCGAGTCGATCGCGACACCGGCCATGCCGACGTCGCCGCGCACGCGCGGGTGGTCGGAGTCGTAGCCGCGGTGCGTGGCCAGGTCGAAGGCGACCGAGAGGCCCTTCTGGCCGGCGGCCAGGTTGCGGCGGTAGAACGCGTTGGACTCCTCGGCGGTCGAGAAGCCGGCGTACTGACGGATCGTCCACGGCTGCGTCGTGTACATCGTCGGGTAGGGGCCACGCAGGAAGGGGCTCAGGCCCGGCCAGGTGTCGAGCCCGTCGAGACCCTCGAGGTGCTCGGGGCCGTAGACACCCAGCACGTCGATGCCCTCGGGGCTGGTCCACGCCTCGCGGTCCGTCGACGGAGCGGCGGCAGCCGCACCGCCGATGAGCGGGAGGCCGGAGAAGTTGGACGGAATGCTCATGCGAGCGCCTCCCGGGTGCGGTTGAGGAACGCGAGGGCGTCGAGGCCCACCGCGCAGGAGTCGTCGACGGCCAGGTCGCCCGGCTTGCCGGCGAGGATGACGTGCTGCACGCCAGCGGCACGCAGCGCCTCGACGGCGGCAGCGCCCCACTCCGCGTACGCGGCGTCGGTGCCGGCCAGGCAGGCGACGGTCTCGCCGTCGAGGGCGGCGACCAGGTCCTCGACGCCGGAGGTCGGTCCGGCCACCGTGACGCCGATCCCGCCGGCGGCGAAGAGGTTGCTGGCGAAGGTGGCCCGCGCGGTGTGGTGGGCGATCGGGCCCAGGGTCGCGAGGAAGACCGGCTTCGTTGCGGGCTCGTCGCGCAGGGCCTCGTACGAGGCGCCGTAGCGGCGGACCGCGTCGGCGCTCGGGTGGGCGGGGCGCGCCGGCAGGGTCTCGGCGAGGTTCGGGAACTCGCTGACGCCGGTGATCGGCTGCTTGCGGCGCGCGATGCGCTCCTCGCGGGCGGCGACGACGGCGTCCACGCGGGACTGGATCGAGCCGTCGGCGAGCGCCGCGGAGGCGCCACCGGCCTCCTCGATGCGGCCGAGCTCCTCCCACGCTGCGGCGGCGAGGTCGTCGGTGAGCTTCTCCACCGCGTACGAGCCACCGGCAGGGTCGGTGACCTTCCCCAGGTGGGACTCAGCGATGAGCAGGCTGGAGGTGTTGCGGGCGATCCGGCGACCGAACGCGTCGGGCAGTCCGAGTGTCGCGTCGAACGGCACCACGGTGACCGCCTCGGCGCCACCGACACCGGCGGCGAAGGCGGCGACGGTGCCGCGCAGCATGTTCACGTAGGGGTCGTACTTGCTCATCATCGGACGGCTGGTCACGACGTGCTGGCGCTGCTCGACCGGCTCGGTCGCGCCGCTCAGCTCGGCCACGCGCGCCCAGAGGCGGCGGGCGGCGCGGAGCTTGGCGATGGTGGGGAACTGCTCGTCGGTCGCGGCGAAGCGGAACTCGACCACGCCGAGCGCCTCGGCGAGCGAGAGTCCGGCGTCGGTGAGCGTACGCAGCACCTCGACCCCGACGGCCACGGCGTAGCCGAGCTCCTGGGTGTCGGAGGCGCCGAGGTCATGCAGCGCGGAGGCGTCCACGACGACGCCGTAGGTGCCCTTCGCCAGGGCGAGGCGGGCGACGGCGACGACCTCGTCGGCCGACGAACCGCCCAGCGCCGGGCTGGCGCCGAGGTTGGTGCCGGGGGCGGGGGTGACGCCGTCGAGGAGGTCGACCAGCTGGGTCGCAGCCGCGAGGCGGGCGCCCGGGGCGTCGAGGACGACCGGGGCGAGGTCGGTGTGGATGCCCTTGAGGACGTCCTCGAGGTCCGCGACCTCGAGGCCCTGCCCGAGCTCGATCCAGACCGAGGTCGCGCCGTTCTCGAGGTCGACCAGCAGCGCCTCGTTGGCTGCCTTCGCGTCGGGGCCGACGACGTGCACGCGGATGTCCCAGTCACCGGCACGCGTGGGCCGGCCCGTGGTGCTCAGGCCCTCGAGGTCGGTGACGGTGCCGATCGGCGCGACGGAGATCCCGTCGAGTGTGGTGCGGGCCAGCTTCTCCCACACGTCGGCGTCAGCGTCGGTCTCGCTCATCCGACGGGACTTGCGCAGCACGGCGGCCGTCGCACGCTCCCAGTCGGCGGCAGTCGCGGAGTCCTCGGGAGAGGTCAGCGCGATCTGGTCGATCGGTTTGGTCATGCCTTGCAGAATAGGCGCCACCTCCGCGGCCCCCTCGCCGTGGTCGGATGACAGACCCGAGGAGCCCGAGCAGCAGAGCGTCCGCAGCGCCGCCGTGATCCCGCCGAAACCACCTCTGACCTGCATCGACAGCGCGGACCTGTGTGGAGGAGCATCCGGCAACACGGCTGTGACTCGCCGGTAACAAGGGATATGTCACACCCCAAGTCAAGGGCTCCGCTGCGACAAGCCAGACCTCCGAGCGATACGGTGGACCTCGTGGCAACCCAACTTTCCAACCGGACTCTCGTCAAGGGATCCAGGTCGACCCGGTCGACGATCGCCTTGAAAATCACGATGGCAGTCAGCGGCCTGGTCTTCATCGGCTACCTGCTCGCCCACATGTACGGCAACCTGAAGGTCTTCGCAGGCCACGACGCGTTCAACGCGTACGCGCACCACCTGCGTGAGATCGGCTACCCGTTGCTGCCCCACGAGGGCCTGCTGTGGATCATGCGCGTGGTCCTCATCGTCGCCCTCGTTGCCCACGTGTGGTCGGCCGTGGTCCTCACCGGCCGTGCCCGCAAGGCGCGTTCGGCGAAGTACACGGTGAAGAAGAACCTTGCGTCGTCGCTCTCCTCGCGCACCATGCGCTGGGGCGGCCTGACGATCCTCGTCTTCCTCATCTGGCACCTGCTCAACTTCACGATCGTCAAGGTCAACCCCAGCGGCGGACCCACGAACGACCCGTACAACCTCCTCGTCGAGTCCTTCGAGCTGTGGTGGATGACCCTCATCTACCTGCTGGCGATGGTCGCGCTGGGCATGCACCTGCACCACGGCACCTGGAGCGCGATGCAGACGCTGGGCTTCACCAACAGCGCCCGCTCGCGCACCAACGCCAAGCGCGCCGGATGGATCGTCGCGATCGTCATCGCCGGCGGCTTCTCGCTCGTCCCGCTCTCCGTGCTCTTCGGCATCGTCACCAAGTAAGGACCGAGACTTCCTCATGGCTCTCCTGGACGGAACCACCCAGACCAACCAGCCGCCGGTTCAGGTCTCTGACGACGCGGCCGGCTACTACACGCTCGGCGCTCCGCTGGTCGACCCGGTCGCCCCGACCGGCCCCATCAAGGACCGCTGGACCAACCGCAAGTTCGAGAACCGCCTGGTCAACCCGGCCAACCGCCGCAAGCTCGACATCATCATCGTGGGCACCGGCCTCGCCGGTGGCGCCGCCGCCGCCACGCTCGGCGAGGCCGGCTACAACGTGAAGTCCTTCTGCTACCAGGACTCCCCCCGTCGCGCGCACTCGATCGCTGCCCAGGGCGGCATCAACGCGGCCAAGAACTACAAGGAGGACGGCGACTCCGTCCACCGTCTCTTCTACGACACGGTCAAGGGCGGCGACTACCGCGCCCGCGAGAACAACGTGTACCGCCTGGCCGAGGTCAGCGCGAACATCATCGACCAGTGCGTGGCCCAGGGCGTCCCCTTCGCCCGCGAGTACGGCGGCCTGCTCGACAACCGCTCCTTCGGTGGCGTCCAGGTCTCGCGTACGTTCTACGCCCGCGGCCAGACGGGCCAGCAGCTCCTCATCGGCGCCTACCAGGCCATGGAGCGCCAGGTGGCCGCCGGCACCGTGGAGCAGTTCACCCGCCACGAGATGCTCGAGCTGATCGTGGCCGACGGCAAGGCTCGCGGCATCATCGCCCGCGACCTGGTCACCGGTGAGGTCTCCACCCACCTGGCCGACGTCGTCGTCCTCGCCTCGGGTGGCTACGGCAACGTCTTCTACCTGTCGACCAACGCGATGGGCTCGAACGTCACCGCCGCATGGCGCGCGCACCGCAAGGGCGCCTACATGGCCAACCCCTGCTACACGCAGATCCACCCGACCTGCATCCCGGTCTCCGGCGACCACCAGTCGAAGCTGACCCTGATGTCGGAGTCGCTGCGCAACGACGGCCGCATCTGGGTCCCGAAGAACCCCGAGGACGCCGAGAAGGACCCGCGCGACATCCCCGAGGAGGACCGCGACTACTACCTGGAGCGGATCTACCCCGCCTTCGGCAACCTGGTCCCCCGCGACATCGCCTCGCGTGCCGCGAAGTACCAGTGCGACGCCGGCAAGGGCGTCGGGCCGGCCGTGCGTGAGGTCGACGAGGAGGGCAACGAGAAGTTCGTCCGCCGCGGCGTCTACCTCGACTTCGCCGAGGCCATCGAGCGCTTCGGCCTCGACGGCGTCAAGGAGAAGTACGACAACCTCTTCGACATGTACGCCCGCATCACCGGCGAGAACCCGTACGAGACGCCGATGCGCATCTACCCGGCCGTGCACTACGTGATGGGCGGCCTCTGGGTCGACTACCACCTCCAGTCGAACGTCGAGGGTCTCTTCGTCACCGGCGAGGCCAACTTCTCCGACCACGGCGCCAACCGCCTCGGCGCCTCGGCCCTGATGCAGGGTCTGGCCGACGGCTACTTCGTGCTCCCGAACACCATCCGCGACTACCTCGCGGACGGCCCGTTCGAGAAGATCGACGAGTCGCACCCCGACGTGGTCGCGGCCCGCACCGAGACCGAGGAGCGCATCAACAAGTTCCTCTCCATCGGCGGCACCCGCTCGGCCGACTCCTTCCACAAGGAGCTCGGTCGGATCATGTGGGAGTACTGCGGCATGGAGCGCACCGAGACCGGCCTCAAGAAGGCCATCGGTCTCATCCAGGACCTCAAGAAGGAGTTCTGGAGCAACCTGAAGGTGCTCGGCACCGCCGACACGCTCAACCAGTCCCTCGAGAAGGCCGGCCGCGTGGCCGACTTCATCGAGCTGGGCGAGCTCATGTGCATCGACGCGCTCAACCGTCGCGAGTCCTGCGGTGGTCACTTCCGTGCCGAGTCGCAGACCGAGGACGGCGAGGCCCTGCGTCACGACGACGAGTTCGCCTACGTCGCCGCGTGGGAGTTCGGCGGCGAGGACGGCCAGCCGGTCCTGCACAAGGAAGACCTGATCTACACGGCCATCGAGATGAAGCAGCGGAGCTACAAGTGAGCATGAATCTGACTCTGAAGATCTGGCGCCAGAAGGACGCCACGTCCGCTGGAGCACTCGCGACCTACCAGGTCAAGGACATCTCGCCCGACATGAGCTTCCTCGAGATGCTCGACGAGCTCAACGAGCAGCTCAACGAGCAGGGCGAGGACCCGGTCGCGTTCGACTCCGACTGTCGTGAGGGCATCTGCGGCACGTGCTCGCTGATGATCAACGGCCAGGCGCACGGGCCCGAGGTCACCACCACCTGCCAGCTGCACATGCGCAGCTTCAAGGACGGCGACACGATCACCATCGAGCCGTGGCGCGCGGACCCCTTCCCGGTCCTCAAGGACCTGGTCGTGGACCGCTCGGCCCTGGACCGCATGATCCAGGCCGGCGGCTTCATCTCCGTCAACACCGGCTCCGCCCCCGAGGCCAACTCGGTGCCGGCCCCGCGCGACAAGGCCATGCGTGCCTTCAACGTGGCGACCTGCATCGGCTGCGGCGCCTGCGTCGCCGCCTGCCCCAACGGGTCGGCCTCGCTCTTCCTCGGCGCGAAGATCACCGCCCTGGGTGAGCTGCCGCAGGGACAGCCGGAGCGCTGGACCCGCGTGGTCGACATGGTCGGCCAGCACGACCACGAGGGCTTCGGCGGCTGCACCAACATCGGTGAGTGCACCGCCGCCTGCCCGAAGGAGATCCCGCTCGACGTGATCTCGCAGCTCAACAAGGACCTGCGCACGGCGATGAAGCACGGCCTCTGAGCCACGTCGCTGCAGACACCACGAAGGCCCGGCCCCCGCGAGGGAGCCGGGCCTTCGGCGTTGTGGTCAGCGCCCAGTCGTTCGATACAGGTCGCTCGATGCAGGTCACTCGATGCAGGTCACTCGATGAGGCCAGGCTCCACGATTGCGGCGATGTCGACCTTCTCCGGGATCTCGCCCGAGTCGGTGAACTTGTCCGCGAGCGTCTGGATCAGCTCGACGTGCTCGCCACGCACCGGGCCCACGTCGGTCAGCTTCTTGTTGGCCACCTCGACGAGCACCTCCTCCGGGAGGCCGGACTCCTTGGCCCAGCCCTTGCCGAACTCCTCCGGGTGGTCCTGGGCCCACAGGAAGGCCTCACGCACGCGCTCGAGGAAGTCGGAGATCTGGTCGCGGGTCTCGTCGTCCTCCAACGCCGCGCCCGAGGCGATCTCGAACTGCAGGTAGGGGTCGGTCTCGGGCTGGTCCACGGTCAGGTCGACCGCGTCGTTCTCCATCACGGCCTGGGTGACGAAGGGGTCCCAGATCGCCCAGGCGTCGACGGCACCGGACTGGAAAGCAGCCTGGCCGTCGGCGGGAGCGAGGTACTGGGGCTCGATGTCGTCGAGCGAGAGCCCGTTGGCCTCCAGCGCCATCAGCAGGTGGCCGTGGCCGCTCGTCCCCTTCGCGACCGCGACCTTCTTGCCCTTCAGCTCCTTGACGGAACTGACGTCGGAACCCTTCGGCACCAGGATCGAGTCCTGCTTCTTGTCCTGCTCGCTCACGGCGGCGACGATCTTGAAGTCCGCACCCGAGGCGGCGCCGAAGATCGGCGGGGCGGCGCCGACCCAGGCCACGTCGATCTGGTCGGCAGCAGCCGCCTCGATGATCGGCGGACCCGCGGCGAACTCGGACCACTCGATCTCGTAGGGGAGGTCATCGAGCTGGCCCGAGGCCGTCAGGACGGACCGGATGCCGTCCTTCTGGACGCCGACGCGCAGGACGGGACCGTCGTCGTCGCCCTCGGCGGAGCACGCCACCAGCGCGCTGGTGGCGAGCAGGGTGGCCAGGACCGCGGCGGCGGCGCGCCTACTGGATCGGCGGGTGGATCGGCGGGCGTGGAGTCGCATGGTTCATCTCTCTGTGGCGGGACTGACGGCCGTGCGGTGGTCCGCACGGTTCGGTGACGGGCGTGGACGTACGCGGCGGACGTGGGCGGGGACCCCTCGGCGGTGCCAGCACGTCCGTCCGATGCAGGGCTCAGGCGATCCGTTCGGTGGGACGGGTGAGCGGCTCGTCCTGGGAGACCCCCAGCAGGTCGAGCAGGTGGGCCCGGCGGCGGACGATCTCGGGGTCGTCGCGGCGGCGCGGGTGGGGCAGGTCGAGACGTTCGTCGTGCACGAACCCTCCGTCGGCCATGACCAGGACGCGGTCGGCCAGGAGGAGCGCCTCCTCGACGTCGTGCGTGACCATCAGCACGGCCGGACGGTGGGCGGCGACCAGCCGGCGTACGAGGTCCTGGGCGGTGAGGCGGGTCAGGGCGTCGAGGGCGCTGAACGGCTCGTCGAGCAGCAGGAGCTCGGGCTCGCGGGCCAGGGCCCTGGCCAGCGCGACGCGCTGACGCTGACCGCCGGAGAGCTCCCGGGGCCAGGCCCCGCCCCGGTCCCCCAGGCCCACCTCCGCGAGGATGGCCCGGCCCTTGGCCCGGGCGTCGGGCACCCGCAGGCCGAGCGTCACGTTGTCGAGCACCGTGCGCCACGGGAGCAGCCGAGGGTCCTGGAAGGCGATCGCCGTGTTGTCGGTCGTGTCGACGTCTCCCTCGGCCTCGCGGTCGAGGCCACCGACGATGCGCAGCAGCGTGGACTTGCCGCACCCCGAGTGGCCCAGGAGGGCAATGAACTCCCCCCGTCGGACGGTCAGGTCGACGCCGTCGATCACGACGGTGCCGCTGGTCCTGTCACCACCCCTCCCCCCGAACCGTCGGGAGACTGCGGTGAGTTGGCTGACGACGTCGCTCATGCGGCGTCCCCCCTCCAGCGAAGGGCCCTGCGCTCCAGGAGACGCACGGCGGAGTCGGTCACCAGTCCGAGGACGGCGTAGCAGAGCAGGCCCACGACGATGACGTCCGTGCGCAGGAAGTCGCGGGCGTTGTTGATGAGGTAGCCGAGGCCCGCACCGGCGTTGACCTGCTCGGCGACGATCAGCGCGATCCACGCCATGCCCAAGGCCTGGCGTACGCCCACCAGCACGCCGGGCGTCACCGCCGGCACGTAGAGGTGGCGCCAGCGCTCGACCGTGTTCAGCCGGAGCGAGTCCGCCACCTCCCGCAGGTCCTTGTCGACTCCGCGCAGCGCGGCCACCAGGTTGAGGTAGAGCGGAACCACGACGAAGAGGGCGACCAGGTAGATCTTGGGCTCCTCCTTGATGCCGAACCAGATGATGAAGAGGGGCACCAGGCCGAAGAGCGGGAGCATCCGCAGCATCTGGAAGAGCGGGTCGATGAGGGCGTCGCCCAGTCGGCTGAGCCCTACGATCCCGCCCAGCACCACGGCGAAGGCAGCGCCGAGGAGAAAACCGACCGTGGCGCGCCGCAGCGAGACGAGCACGGCCTCCTGCAGCTCCCCGGACTCGGTCAGGGTGCGCGTGGTCTCGAGGAGGGCAGCGGGTGAGGCGAGGATGCGCTCGGGCAGCAGGCCGGTGCTGGAGGCCACCTGCCACAGCGCGACGGCCATGAGCGGGCTGAGCACGCGGATCACCCGGTAGACCTGCGCAGGGACGCGGTACGAGCCACCCCGGGACGGCGCTGAGGGCGGCGCTGTGGGCGTGCGCCGGTCGGCGACGACCGGGGTGGGGGCGAGTGTCTGGGTCATGGACCCTATATAACCAACTGAATTACTAGAGTTACAACACATCTCACGGAGCGTGTCGCCACCCGGACGTGACGTGGGTCACTCGACGTACGTCCGGGGTCGCCCCTGGCGGAGCCTCACGGCTCCCGTGCCAGCTCGCAGCGAGGATCAGCCGAGGTGGAAGCCCCTCGTGGGCACCCAGCCACTGCCCTCGTCGTGGAGGTAGAGGTGGAACTCCGTGGCCTCGAACGAGCAGTCGAAGGAGGCGAGCTCGGCGTAGGCGCGGTCGAGCGTCGCCTCGTCGAGGTGGTGCGCGACCGTGACGTGCGGGTGGAACGGGAACTCGAGCTCGACCTGGAGCGGTCCGGTGCGGACGCTGGCGGCGAGCTGCTCGCATCCAGCGATGCCGTCGGCCACGGCGACGAAGACCACCGGCGAGACCGGGCGGAACGTCCCGGTGCCGCGCAGGTGGATGCGGAAGGACTTCTGCGACGCGGCGACCTGCTCCAGGTGAGCGACGACGTCGGTGAGGTCGTCCCCGACCTCGGTGGGCGGGATCAGCGTGATGTGGGTCGGGATGCTGTACGCCGTCTCGTCGCCGAGGTCGACCCGGTACTCCTGCAGGTCGCTCGCCCAGGGCTCGGGGAGGGCGATGGCCACGCCGATGGTCTGCACGCGGTGAATCGTACCTTCCAGACCCCTGCCGCCGGGCCCGGACGCCCGTACCGCCCCACCCCTCCGCCGCGGCCTAGAATGGCCCGGTGACCGACTCCTACCGCGCCTCCGCCGCTCGCAGCGCCGAGGTCGAGGCCCAGATCGCTGCCCACCCGGAGAAGTTCCGGATGCTCACCGGGGACCGCCCGACCGGCGCCCTCCACATCGGGCACTACTTCGGGTCGATCAAGAACCGGCTCAAGCTGCAGGAGCTCGGCGCCGAGATCTGGCAGATCATCGCGGACTACCAGGTGATCACCGACCGCGAGGTCGCCGGCGACATCGTGGGCAACGTCCGCAACCTGCTGCTCGACTCCCTGGCTGCCGGAGTCGACCCCGAGAAGGCCACCTTCTTCACGCACTCCTCGGTGCCGGCGCTCAACCAGCTGCTCCTGCCGTTCCTCAGCCTGGTCAGCGTCGCCGAGCTCCAGCGCAACCCCACCGTCAAGGACGAGGCCGCCACGGCCGGGATCAAGGCGATCAGCGGCCTGATGCTCACCTACCCGGTGCACCAGGCCGCCGACATCCTCTTCTGCAAGGGCAACGTCGTGCCCGTCGGCAAGGACCAGCTCCCCCACATCGAGCAGACCCGCGTGGTGGCGCGACGCTTCAACGAGCGGTACGGCGCCATCTTCCCCGAGCCGGACGCGCTGCTCTCGGAGGTGCCGATGATCCTGGGCACCGACGGCACCAAGATGAGCAAGTCGAAGGGCAACGTCGTCGAGCTGCGGATGACCGCCGACGAGACCGCCAAGAAGATCAAGGGTGCGAAGACCGACAGCGAGCGGTTCATCACCTACGACCCCGAGAACCGTCCCGAGGTCGCCAACCTGCTCGAGCTGATCGGCCTCTGCGAAGGCGTGGCGCCGGCGACGGTGGCCGAGGAGATCGGCAACGGCGGCGGCGGCGAGCTGAAGAAGCGGCTCACCGAGGCGATCAACACCGAGCTCGCGCCGCTGCGGGTGCGTCGCGCCGAGCTCGCGGCCGACCCCGGCTACGTCGAGGGCGTGCTGCGGCGCGGCAACGAGCGGGCCAACGAGGTCGCCGAGGCCACCCTCGCCGAGGTGCGCACCGCGATGGGCATGTCGTACGCCTGACGTCCTACGCCTGACCTGACCCGCCGCGGGCCCGACCTCCGGGCGCCGCGAGGGCTCAGGCGTGCCGGGTGACGCCGCGGCGCTCCAGCAGGTAGGAGACCAGGATCGTCCCCAGGCCGAGCGTGGCGAGCCCGAAACCGACCACACCCGGAGCGCGGTAGCCGAGACCCGCCGCGATCACGAGACCACCCAGCCAGGCCCCGAGCGCGTTGGCGACGTTGAGGGCGGCGTGGTTCATCGCCGCGCCGAGGGTCCGTGCGTCGCCGGCCACCGCCATCAGGCGCATCTGCAGGCCCACGACCAGCACCGAACCGGTGACGGTGATGCCGAAGACGATCGGGAGCACCCACCAGCCCGGTGTGGGCGAGCAGGGCGAAGGCGAGCAGCAGGAGCCCCTGACCGCCTCCGCCGATGAAGAGGGAGCCGAAGAGCGACCAGCTGGCCAGCTCCCCGGCCAGCCACGTGCCCACGACCATCCCGAGGCCGAACGCGAAGAGGAAGACCGGGGCCGCGCCCTCACTCAGGCCCCCGAGCTTGTCGATCGTCGGCACGACGTAGGTGTAGACGGCGAACATGCCGCCGAAGCCCAGCGATCCGGCCCCCAGCGTGAGCAGCACCTGCGGGTTGCGGAAGGCCCGCATCTCGCGGCGCCACGACGAGGTGTGGTCCCCGGGCACGGACGGCACGAAGGCGAGCACCAGGAGCAGGGTCAGCAGCCCCAGGGCGGCGACCACCCAGAAGGCGGCGCGCCACCCCATGGTCTGCCCCAGCCAGGTGGCGGCCGGCACCCCGATGAGGTTGGCGACCGAGAGCCCGAGCATGACCGTCGCGACCGCCTTGGCCTGACGCCCGGGTCGGGCCAGTCCGGCCGCGACGAGCGAGGCCACACCGAAGAACGCCCCGTGCGGGAGGCCGGAGACGAACCGTGCAACCAGGAGCGACTCGTACGACGACACCCACGCCGTGGCGATGTTGCCGACGGCGAAGAGCGCCATCAGCGCGACCAGCGTCGCCCGGCGGGGCCAGTGCGAGCCGAAGAAGGCGATGAGCGGGGCTCCGACCACGACACCGAGCGCGTAGCTGGAGATCGCGTGGCCGGCGGAGGGCTCGGAGACCCCGACGCCGCGTGCCAGCTGCGGCAGCAGCCCCATGGAGACGAACTCCGTGGTGCCGATCGCGAAGCCACCCATCGCCAGGGCCAGCATCGCCACCGTGATCCGCTGGCGACTGGGGCCACCGGCGTCGACCGGGCCGCCTGCTTCGGCGGCCTTCGAGGGATCAGGGACGGTGTCGGTGGCAGTCATCGCAGGTGAGAACCACCAGGACGTACGGCTCATTCCCCCCTCGCGGGGCCACTGCAGTGCTCCACGTCACCCGGCGAGGTGGGACCAACGAGCCGACAGCTCCGACCACGGCCCGACCTCGGCGATCCGACCGTCGACCAGGACGACGACCCGGTCGGCGACCTCGAGCGCCGAGCGCTTGGCGGTGGAACCGATCACGGTGGTGCCCCGCTCCCGCAGAGCACGCCACAGCTCCACCTCGGTGCGGGCGTCGAGCGCGCTGGAGACGTCGTCGGCCAGCAGCAGCTCCGCGTCGGCCGCCAGCGCACGGGCCAGCGCCAGGCGCTGCACCTGCCCACCCGACAGGCGTACGCCGCGGTGCCCGACCAGGGCGTCGCGTCCACCGGCCTCGGCGACGTCGGGGCCGAGGCGGGCCGCAGCCACCGGGTCGTCGAAGCGGCGCTCGTGCCCGAGTCGTACGTTGTCGGCGAAGGTGCCCGACAGCACCCTCGGCACCTGCGCCACGTAGGCGACCTGACCGGGCCGCAGGAACACCTCGGCGTCTCCGACCTCGACGCCGTTCCAGGTGATCGATCCGCCGTGGGCGACGAGGCCGGCGAGCGCGGCCAGCAGGCTCGACTTGCCCGAGCCGACCTGGCCCAGCAGCAGCACCTGCTCCCCCGTCCGCACCGTCAGGTCGACGCCCTGGACGCCGATCGTCCCGTCGTCGTGCACGGCGGAGAAGCCACGCAGGGTGAGCTCCTCCAACGGGACCCGCTCGACGACGGGCGGCTCAGGGGCGGTGCCATGGACCAGGTCGATGCCCGGCGGGAGGTCCATCAGGTCCGCTCCCCCGGCGAACCGGCTGGTCTCCTGCTGCCAGGCGCGGGTGCCCGGCGCCTCGGTGACGACCATGCCGGCCACCCGGCCGAACCAGTCGAAGCCGGAGACGGCGTTGGCGACGAGCAGCGTCGTGCCCAGGCTCCAGCCGCCGCTCACGTGCCCCATCCAGGCGGCGACGACGCCGCACTGCACCATCACCATCGGCACGCCGTCGAGGACGCCCTGCACCCGGTGCTCCCGGACCGCGGCGGAGACGCGACCGGAGTCGACGTGGAGCAGGTGCCCGCGCGCCGCACCGGTGGCGGCGGCCAGCTTGACCGTGCGCGCGGACTCCAGCACGGAGACCAGCGCACGCCCGAAGCGGGCGCGCGCCGCGGAGGCCGCGGCAGCCGAACGACCGGCGATCGGACGACCGACGGCGGAGGCCAGGGCCGAGGCGACCAGGACGGCGACGAGGACGGCCCCGGCCACCCAGGTGCCGGCCAGCCCTGCGGTGACGGCAGCGATCAGGATCCCGTTGACGAAGTCGACCCACCGGTCGGAGTAGCGGACGAAGCGGTCGGCGTCCATGGCGCGGGCCACGACCTCACCCGGCGGCGTACGCGGCAGCCGGTGCTGCGCGGTCTGGCCGTGCAGCACGCGCATCCGCACCCGCAGGAGCACCTCGACCCACCACCGCGGGTAGCGGTAGAAGGCGTCGGCGAGCATCAGGGGCGCGACCATGAGCGACGCCACCAGGCAGACCACCAGCCACGTCGGCACCCCGGTGTCGACGTCCTCGACCAGGTGTCCCCAGACGAGCCCGGTGACGGCGCCCTGGGCTCCGGTGAGGGAGGCCCCCAGGAAGCCGGCCGCCCCCAGCAGGCCCCAGAGCGGACGTACGCGCAGGGCGTGGGCCACCCCGGCGGCCAGCGACGGGCCGGTCCCGACCTCGGCGGCCTCCGGAGGCGGACCGGAACGACGCCGCCCTCCCACTCCCGGCGCGGCGGGGTGGTCGTCGGGCTGCGCCCCGAAGTCAGGCTCAGCACCAAGTTCCGAACCGGGCTCCCGATCGGGCTCCCTGTCACGCACAGCGTCGGCAGTGGCGTCGACCGTGGTGCCAGCGCCGTCGATCCGACTGGCGGTGAGCAGGTCGTGGAAGGGGCCGGGAGACACGGCCAGGGCGCTGCGCTCGCCGGCCTGGACGACATGGCCGTGGTCGAGCACCGCCACCCACGGAGCGCGCTCGATGGTGGAGAGGCGGTGCGCGATCAGCACACCGGTGCGCCCGACCAGGAGCCGGTCGGCGGCGGCCACCACGCGGCGCTCGGTGAGCGGGTCCATGCGGGCGGTGGCCTCGTCGAGCACCACGACCTTGACGTCACGGACCAGCAGGCGCGCGAAGGCGACCAGCTGCTCCTCGCCGGACGAGAGGGTGGTGCCACCCGGGCCGAGCAGGGTGTCGACACCGTCGGGGAGCCCGGCCACCCAGTCGGTGAGGCCGAGCTGAGCCAGCGCGTCCTCGACGTCGGCCGTGGGGCGGGGGTCGAAGAGGGTGACGTTCTCGGCCAGCGTCCCCGCGAGGATCTCGGTGCGTTGGGTGACCACGCCGACCGCTGCCCGCAGGTGCTGCAGGTCGAGGTCGCGTACGTCGACCCCGCCCACGTGGACCGTGCCGCGGGGCGGCTCGACCGCCCGGGAGAGCAACGAGGCGAGGGTGGACTTGCCCGATCCGGTACGCCCGACCAGGGCGATCGTCTGGCCGGCCGGGACGTGGAGGGTGACGCCCTGGAGCGCGAACGAACCTTCGGCGTAGGAGAAGTCCAGGTCGGTCACGTCGATGGCGACCGCGCCGGGTGCCTCCAGGGCCGTGCCGCCGGTGGGCTCCGGCTCGGAGGCGAGCATCTGGCGCAGTCGGATCACCGCGCCGAGTCCCGCCTGGAGGTCGGGCAGGTGGTTGGCCAGCATCGCGACCTGGCCGACGAAGAGGGAGGAGACGAGGAAGAGGGTGACCAGCCCGGCGACCGAGAGGTCTCCGGCCACGGCCACGGCGATCCCCGCCACGCCGATGCCGGCCAGGAGGCCGTGCAGCAGCACGCCCGCCCGCAGGCAGACCTGGGCCTCCACCCGCACCACGTCGCGGAACTTCGCGTGGACCAGCGCGGAGAGACGGGCCAGGCGGGCCACCACGTGGGCCTGTCCGAGGCTGGTACGAAGGTCGTCGCGCCCGGCGATGCCCTCCTCGAGGGCGGCGGCGTGGTCGGTCCACGCCATCTCCTCGATCACCTTGCGCCGGGAGATCTCCCCCAGGAGGCGGCGGACCGCGACGAAGGTCAGTCCGCCCAGGGCCGGGAACAGCAGCCAGGACGGCCACCACGTCAGGCCGGCGACGATCCACATCGGCAGGACCCCGAAGACCGTGCGCGCGACCATCCACAGCTGCCAGCGGACGAGGTTGCCCACCTCGTGGGTGTCGTCGTCGACCCGGTCGAGGATCTCGCCCACCGCCTGCTCGCCGAGCGTGGCCAGGGGTTGGGCGAGGGCAGCGTCGAGCAGGTCCTCGCGCAGGCGGCCCTCCGCGATGTCGGAGACCCCGACCCAGACCACCTTGCCGGCGGTGTCGATGAGCGAGGCGCCCACCACGCAGAGGGCCAGCAGGCCGACGAGCGATCCGGCCGGGTCCTGGGCGAGGCGTCCGGCCACCACGGTCCCCAGGGTGGCGCCGACAGAGGCGATGGCGGCGCAGACGAGGGCCGCCACGGCTGCCGGGGTGTGCAGCCTCCTCCAGTCGACCCGGCGACGCGGGTCGTCAGGGGTCGAGGAGGGCGGAACCTCGGGCGTGACCTCGTCGATGGTGGGGAGCGTCTGCGTCATCGTCCTCGACCCTACGCCCGGCGTCCGGGCTCCTGCCTCTCATTATTTCGTGCGGCTCGGGGAGCCCTTCGGCCCCGGAGAACGGGAGGGGGCCCGGTCGACCTGTCGGTCGACCGGGCCCCCTCCGTGATCACCCTGCGGTGGTCACGGCCTCATGTCACAGAGTCGCCAGTGCGGAGTTGAACGTCTCCGACGGGCGCATGACCTTCTCGGTCTTCTCGGCGTCCGGGCGGAAGTAGCCACCGATGTCGGCGGGCTTGCCCTGGACCGCCAGGAGCTCGGCGACGATCGTCTCCTCCTCGGCGGCGAGCTTCTCGGCAAGGGGCTTGAAGGCCGCGGCCAGCTCGGCGTCGTCGGTCTGGTTCGCCAGCTCCTGGGCCCAGTAGAGCGCCAGGTAGAAGTGCGAGCCGCGGTTGTCGATCGTGCCGAGCTTGCGACCCGGGGAGCGGTCGTTGTTGAGGAACGCCTCGGTCGCCTTGTCGAGGGTCGCGGCCAGCACCTTGGCGCCGTCCTTGCCGGACTGCTCGGCGTAGAGCTCGAACGAGGGCACCAGGGCGAAGAACTCACCGAGCGAGTCCCAACGCAGGTAGTTCTCGGCGACGAGCTGCTGCACGTGCTTGGGGGCCGACCCACCGGCGCCGGTCTCGAAGAGGCCACCACCGTTCATCAGCGGGACGACGGAGAGCATCTTGGCCGACGTACCGAGCTCGAGGATCGGGAAGAGGTCGGTGTTGTAGTCACGCAGCACGTTGCCGGTCACCGAGATGGTGTCCTCGCCCTTGCGCAGGCGCTCCATCGTGTAGGCGGTGGCGAGCTCCGGGGAGAGGATCTTGATCTCGAGGCCGTCGGTGTCGTGGTCGGCCAGGTAGGTGGTGACCTTGGCGATCAGCTGGGCGTCGTGCGCACGCGCCTCGTCCAGCCAGAAGACGGCCGGGGTGGCGGAGGCACGGGCACGCGTGACGGCGAGCTTGACCCAGTCACGGATCGAGGCGTCCTTGGTCTGGCAGGCGCGCCAGATGTCGCCGGCGGCGACGTCGTGGGAGAGCAGCACCTCACCGGCGGAGTTGATGACCTCGACCGTGCCGGCCGTGGGGATCTCGAAGGTCTTGTCGTGCGAGCCGTACTCCTCGGCCGCCTTCGCCATCAGGCCCACGTTGGGGACGGTGCCCATGGTCGAGGGGTCGAGCGCACCGTTGCGACGGCAGTCGTCGATGACGACCTGGTAGACGCCGGCGTAGGAGGAGTCGGGGATGACCGCGAGGGTGTCCTGCTCCTTGCCCTCGGAGTTCCACATGATGCCGCCGCTGCGGATCATCGCGGGCATGGAGGCGTCGATGATGACGTCGGAGGGCACGTGCAGGTTGGTGATGCCCTTGTCGGAGTCGACCATCGCCAGGGCGGGGCCCTCGGCCAGCGCCTTCTCGAAGGCCGCCTTGATCTCGGCGCCGTTGGGCAGCTTGTCGAGGCCCGGGAGGATCGTGCCGAGGCCGTCGTTGGCCGACAGGCCGGCCGCGGCGAGGTCGTCGCCGTACTTCTCGAAGACGTCGGCGAAGTAGGCCTTCACGACGTGGCCGAAGATGATCGGGTCGGAGACCTTCATCATCGTGGCCTTGAGGTGCGCGGAGAACAGCACGCCCTCGGCCTTGGCCTTGGCGATGGCGTTGCGCAGGAAGACGTTGAGCGCGGCGACCTCGAGCACGGAGGCGTCGATGACCTCGCCCTCGAGGACCTTCAGGCCCTCCTTGAGGACCTTCTTCTCGCCGCCCTCGGAGGTGTGGACGATCTGGAGGGTGTCGTCGGCGGGCAGCGTCACGGACTTCTCGTTGGCCTTGAAGTCGTGCTCGCCCATGGTCGCGACGTTGGTCTTCGAGTCCGACTTCCAGGCGCCCATGCGGTGCGGGTGGGCCTTGGCGTAGTTCTTGACCGAGGCGGGGGCGCGGCGGTCGGAGTTGCCCTCGCGCAGGACCGGGTTGACCGCGGAGCCCTTGATCTTGTCGTACTTCGCGCGGATCTCGGCGGCCTCGGGGGTGTCGGCGTTCTCCGGGTAGTCCGGGATGTCGAAGCCCTGCGCCTGGAGCTCGGCGATGGCCGCCTTGAGCTGCGGGATCGAGGCCGAGATGTTCGGCAGCTTGATGATGTTGGCCTCAGGGGTGGTGGCCAGCTCGCCGAGCTCGGCGAGCGCGTCGTCAGCCAGACCGAACTGCGCCAGGATGCGGGCGGCCACGGAGATGTCGCGGGTCTCGACCTCGACCCCGGCCTTGGCGGCGTACGCCGAGACGATGGGGAGGAAGGAGTACGTCGCGAGCAGCGGCGCCTCGTCGGTGTGGGTGTAGATGATCTTGGCCATGGTGCCAGCGACTCCTTGTCGGATGGGTCCAGACGGATTGCTTGATATCAAGATACCTGACCGGAAATGGGTCTGGCCCCTCGCCCGTCACCGTGGGAAGGTGAAACATGGCGAGCAAATCCCAGACTGGCTCCATCAACGCACAGCCCACGACCGGGCACAAGATTGCGGCCGAGTTCATCGGCACCTTCGCCCTGGTCCTGTTCGGTGTCGGCGCTGCCCTCATGAGCGGCGGCAACTACGTCGCGACCGGTTTCTCCTTCGGCCTGGTCGTGATGGTCATGGCCGCCGCGATGTCCCACATCTCCGGTGGCCACTTCAACCCGGCGGTCTCCTTCGGCGCCGCCGTCGGCGGACGCCTGCCCTGGCCGCAGGTGCCGATCTACTGGGCCTCGCAGCTCCTCGGAGGAATCCTCGCGGGCGCGACGCTCTACTTCCTGATGCAGGGCTTCCCGGGCTACGACGTGGCCAGGGGCGGCCTCGGCCAGAACGGCTACGGCGACCAGTCGGTCAACGGCTACGAGGTCGGCCAGGCCTTCGTGCTCGAGACCCTCATGACGCTGATGTTCCTGTGGGTCATCCTCGCGGTCACCGACCGCCGCGCCCGAGCCACCGGCCTCTTCGCCCCCACGGCCATCGGCATGGCCCTGACCATCATCCACTTCGCCTCCATGGGCGCCACGGGCACCTCGGTCAACCCGGCGCGCTCGATCGGCCCGGCGCTCTTCGTCGGGGTCGACGCGATCGAACAGCTCTGGCTGTTCGTCTGCGCCCCGCTCCTGGGGGCCGCGATCGCCGGCGTCACCTACGCCCTGCTCTTCGGCAGGGAGCCGCTGGACGAGGCCGACGAGCCAGAGGAGGTCGACGAGGTGGTCGAGGTCTACGAGGTCGAGGACCGCGACCAGTGAGGCTCACCGCCCCGGCTGCCACTCCTCCAGCTCGAGGCGGACGTCCGGTCCGACCGCGCGGACCACACCCACATCCCGGACCACCGTGACCTCGGTGACGCGCTCCTCCCCACGGCTGGCCCCGTTGCGCAGCAGGAGCCGCACCCCGTCGTCGTAGCGTCCGGCCGGCACGGCGACGTCGTCGACCGACTCCCCCACCTCGACCACCCAGCGCTCTTCACCGGCGAGGGGCTGCACGAGGTGGGCGTCGCCGCGGCGGGGAGCCGCGGCCAGGACCAGTCCGGCGGGCGTGCCGTCGGAGACGTCCCAGAGTCCTTCACGCCCCAGCAGCCAGAGGTTGCCGACCACGTCCTGGGCGACCCAGTGCTCCACGGTCGAGGCCTCACCCTCGCGCTCCACGACGGTGCGCACGGCGGTCGCCCCGATGCCGTCGACGTCGACCGGGTCGCCCAGCACCGTGACCCTCACGGTCGCTGCCTCCCCGTCGACCTCACCGGCGTACGCCCAGCTCGCGCCGGGCGCCAGCGGGAGCCACGGATGGTCGACCTCGGCCACGAACTCGGTCGGCGGGCCGGTGATCTCGTCGACGCCGGTGGGCGCGATGCGGCGCGGGGAGCCGATCTCGACCGCGACCACGACAGCCACCAGCAGCGCCAGCGCGAGCACCCAGAGCAGCGTGCGACGTACGCCGCCCCGTCGGCGCAGGGACGGACGTGTGGGGTCGACGTCGTGGCGGGGGGCACGAGCAGACTCCATGGCTCCAGCATGCCAGCGCCTCAAGAGGAGGCGCCCGAGGCCTCCAGATGGCTAGAGTCGGTGCGAACTCGCTTTGTTCACCCATCTTTGAGGAGCCCTTGTGTCAACCTCTGCCCCACTCAAGGTGGCCGTGACCGGTGCCGCCGGTCAGATCGGCTACAGCCTGCTCTTCCGTCTTGCGTCCGGCGCCCTCGCCGCGGATCGCCAGATCCAGCTCCAGCTCCTGGAGATCGAGCCCGCGCTGAAGGCCCTCGAAGGTGTCGTCATGGAGCTCGACGACTGCGCCTTCCCGAACCTGGCCGGTGTCGAGATCGGTTCGGACCCCGAGAAGATCTTCGACGGCGTCAACCTCGCGCTGCTGGTCGGCGCACGGCCGCGCGGTCCGGGCATGGAGCGCAGTGACCTGCTCTCGGCCAACGGCGCGATCTTCACGGCTCAGGGCAAGGCCCTCAACAAGGTGGCGGCCGACGACGTGCGCATCGGGGTGACCGGCAACCCTGCCAACACCAACGCCCTCATCGCCATGACCAACGCGCCCGACATCCCTGACGAGCGCTTCTCGGCACTGACCCGCCTGGACCACAACCGGGCGATCTCCCAGCTCGCCGCCAAGACCGGCGCCGCCGTCACCGACATCACCCACATGACCATCTGGGGCAACCACTCGGCCACCCAGTACCCCGACCTGTTCAACGCCCAGGTCAAGGGGCAGAACGCCGCCGAGCTGGTCAACGACCAGGAGTGGCTCGAGTCGACCTTCATCCCGACCGTCGCCAAGCGTGGCGCAGCCATCATCGAGGCGCGGGGCTCCTCCTCGGCCGCCTCCGCCGCCTCGGCGACCATCGACGCCGCCCGTGACTGGCTCTTCGGCACCCCCGAGGGCGACTGGGTCTCGATGGCCGTGAAGTCCAGCGGCGAGTACGGCGTGGCCGAGGGCCTGATCTCCTCGTTCCCCGTCACCACCTCGGGTGGCGACTGGACGATCGTCGAGGGCCTTGAGGTCAGTGACTTCTCGCGCGGCAAGATCGACGCCACGGTCGCCGAGCTCGCCGACGAGCGCAAGGCCGTCACGGAGCTGGGCCTCATCTGAGCCCTGACCAGGTCAGCGCTGGGGCGAGCACCGCCCAGCGCTGACCTGTCAGTCGAGCGCGTTCAGACGGGTTGGTCCGGGATCACGCTGGCCAGCGTGGCGAGCGATGCCGCGACCACCAGGTAGAGACCCACGTCGACCGGCTTGGAGCGTACGGCCAGCATCCCGGCGTCCTGCTCCTTGAGCGCCAGCCGCAGGGCGGCACCGGCGACCAGGGCGCCCGCGAAGATGCGGATGCCGACGCGCCACGACCCGAAGACCACCACGAGGATGCCGACGAGGACCACGGCGAGCATGGCCAGGTAGAGGGCGCCGCCGATTGTCGAGGGGTAGCGGCGCTCGACCGGCCCGTCCTCGACCTCGTAGGGGGGCTCAGGGGGTCGCTCCCCCTGAGGGACCACGCCGTCCTCCACCGTCACCCTCAGGCCTTCGCGTCGCGCCGGGCCGCCTGGGCCTCGGCGATCGTGACGACGTTGGCGAGCAGCATCGCGCGGGTCATCGGCCCCACGCCACCGGGGTTGGGCGAGACCCACCCGGCGACGTCCCAGACGTCGGGGGCGAGGTCGCCGGCGATCTTGCCGTCGACGCGGGAGACGCCCACGTCGAGCAGGGCCGCACCGGGCTTCACCATGTCGGCGGTGATGATCCCGGGGACGCCTGCGGCCGCCACCACGATGTCGGCCTGGCGCACGTGCGAGGCCAGGTCGACGGTGCCGGTGTGGCACAGCGTCACGGTGGCGTTCTCCGAGCGACGGGTCAGCAGCAGACCCAGAGGGCGGCCGACCGTCACACCGCGTCCGACGACGACCACCTCGGCGCCGTTGATCTGCACGTCGTGGCGACGCAGCAGCTCGACGATGCCGAACGGCGTGCACGGCAGGGGCGCCTCGGTCCCGAGCACCAGCCACCCGAGGTTGGTGGGGTGCAGGCCGTCGGCGTCCTTGGCCGGGTCGATCAACCCGAGGACCCTGTTCTCGTCGCGGCCCCGCGGCAACGGGAGCTGGACGATGTAGCCGGTGCAGGCCGGGTCGTCGTTGAGCTGGCGGACGGCGTCCTCGATCTCCTCCTGGGAGGCGGTCTCGGGGAGGTCGATGCGGATCGAGGCGATGCCCACCTCGGCGCAGTCCTTGTGCTTGCCACCGACGTACCAGCGCGACCCGGGGTCGTCGCCGACCAGGATCGTGCCGAGACCGGGGGTGATGCCCTGCTCCGCGAGCGCGGCGACCCGGCCCCGGAGCTCCTCCTTGATCGCCGCAGCGGTGGCGGAGCCGTCGAGCTTGCGTGCAGTCATTCGCGTGTGGTCCCTCTCGCGGATCAGTGGAAGAAGTGGCGGGTGCCGGTGAAGTACATCGTCACGCCGGCCGCCTGGCAGGCCTCGATGGTCAGCGCGTCACGCACCGAGCCACCGGGCTGGACGATCGCCTTGACGCCGGCCTCGATGAGGATCTGCGGGCCGTCCTCGAAGGGGAAGAAGGCGTCGGAGGCTGCGACGGCACCGCGAGCGCGCTCCTGGCCCTCGACGAGCGTGTTGGCGCGCTCGACGGCGAGGCGGCAGGAGTCGACGCGGTTGACCTGGCCCATGCCGATGCCGACCGAGCCGCCGTCCTTGGCCAGCAGGATCGCGTTGGACTTGGCCGAGCGGCAGGCCTTCCAGGCGAACGCGAGGTCGGCCAGGGTCGCCTCGTCGGCTGCCTCGCCCGTCGCCAGGGTCCAGCTGGTCGGGTCGTCGCCGCCACCCTCGACCACTGCGTCGACGTGGTCGACCGTCTGCACCAGCAGGCCGCCCGAGATCGGACGGGTCTCGACCGGGGCACCACCGTCGACCGGAGCCACGAGGATGCGGATGTTCTTCTTGCGGGCGAGGATCTCCACGGCACCGTCCTCGTAGCCCGGAGCCACGATGACCTCGGTGAAGACCTCGGCGACCTGCTCGGCCATCTCGACCGAGACGGGGCGGTTGGAGGCGATCACGCCACCGAAGGCGGAGACCGGGTCGCACTCGTGGGCCCGGCGGTGCGCCTGGGCGATGTCGGAGCCGACGGCCACGCCGCACGGGTTGGCGTGCTTGATGATCGCGACGGCAGGCTCTGCGAAGTCGCCTGCCGCTCGGCGCGCGGCATCGGTGTCCACGTAGTTGTTGTAGGACATCTCCTTGCCGTGCAGCTGCTCCGCCTGCGCGAGACCGGTCGCACCGGAGCCGTTGACGTAGAGCGCCGCCTTCTGGTGCGGGTTCTCGCCGTAGCGGAGCACGGTGGACTTCTCGTAGGTGGCGCCGATCCACGCCGGGAAGCCGGTCGAGGTGCCCTCCTCGTCGACCGAGGAGTCGGTGAGCACCGACCCCATCCAGCTCGCGACCGCGACGTCGTAGGAGGCGGTGTGGACGAAGGCCGCGGCGGCGAGCTTCTTGCGCTCCGCGTAGGTGAAGCCACCGGCGGCCACGGCGGCCAGCACGGCGTCGTAGGCGGTCACGTCGGTGACGACGGCGACCGAGGGGTGGTTCTTGGCGGCGGCACGCACCATCGAGGGGCCGCCGATGTCGATCTGCTCGACGCACTCGTCCGGGGTGGCGCCGGAGGCCACCGTCTGGGTGAACGGGTAGAGGTTGACCACGACGAGGTCGAAGGGAGCGACGCCGAGCTCGTCGAGCTGGTCGACGTGGTCCTGGAGGCGGCGGTCGGCGAGGATGCCGGCGTGCACGCGGGGGTGCAGGGTCTTGACGCGGCCGTCGAGGCACTCGGGGAAGCCGGTGAGCTCCTCGACCTTCGTGACGGGCAGGCCGAGCTTCTCGATCAGGGCGGCGGAGCCACCGGTGGAGACGAGCTCGACACCGGCGTCGTGCAAGCCACGGACGAGGCCCTCGAGACCGGTCTTGTCGTAGACCGAGACCAGCGCCCGACGGATCGGGACCTGTCGGTCGGCGCTGTGCTGATGGGCGCCGGAGGCGTGGGGCTGGTGGGCGGTGGGCACGGAAGACACTGCTTCTCCTCGGTTTGTTGTCTCGTGGAGAGAGCACCCAGGCGGTCGATGCTCGTCAGTTCCCCTGCTGGGGCCACTCCCCGGTGGTTGCCCACCTTCGCCAGTCGTGTGCGCCCAGCGTAGTCGACTCAGCCGATGCGGACACGCCTGCCCTCGACGCTCCACCCCTCACGGCACATCCGTCCCACCGCGTCGACCAGCATCGCCCGCTCGGCCACCTTGATCCGCTCGTGGAGCGACTCGACGGTGTCGTCGTCGAGCACCTCGACGACGCTCTGCGCGATGATCTGGCCGGTGTCGACGCCGGCGTCGACGACGAAGAGCGTGCACCCGGTGACCTTGACGCCGTACTCCAGGGCGTCGGCGGGGCCGCGTACGCCCGGGAAGGACGGCGACAGGGCGGGGTGCGTGTTGACCACCCGGTGCTCGAAAGCCTCGAGGAAGTCGGCGCTGACCAGCTTCATGAAGCCGGCGAGCACCACCAGGTCGGGCTCGAAGCCGGCGACCGCGCGGCGCAGCGCGAGGTCCCACGCGTCGCGGGAGTCGTGCTGGGAGAGCTGCTTGACGAAGGTGGGGATGCCGGCACGCTCGGCCCGAGCCAGTCCTTCGACGTCGAAGCGGTCGGCGCCCACGGCGACCACCTTCGCGCCGAACGCAGGGTCCTCGCACGCGTCGAGCAGCGCCTGCAGGTTGGTGCCCGATCCGGACACGAGGACGACGAGGCGAGCGGGGGTGTGGTCAACGGTGGGCACGCGGGGAGTCTAGGACTCCGGCTCGCCGACCGGCGTCGGCGGTTCCTCGACCACGACGTCCTCGAGGGGCACCGACGTACGCCGCTGCCACCACGTGATCGCCAGGCCTCCGGCCAACGCGCCCAGGCCGAGCCAGACCACGGCGTGCAGCCCGACCTCGCCGGCCTGCGCCCCGACCTCGCGGAGGCGACCGGGTCCGGCCGCTCCCCCGGCGACGGCCGTCAGCAGGGTCAGCAGGGCCGCCGCGACGAGGCCCGCGCCACAGCCGCGCAGCGCGCCCTCGTCCCAGCGCAGGGTCGGTCGCTCCCCCTGGTGGCGCCACGCGGCCCAGGCAGCGACGGCGACGGCCACGACAGCGCTGGCGCCCCACCAGGCCGACGGGGTGCCGGCCTCGGGCAGGGCAGCGAGCAACGGCAGCAGGGGCAGCGGTCCCAAGGTCACGACGGTCGGCGACACGACGGTCCCGACCCCGACCGCGAAGCCGGGTCCGAGCAGGAACGCACTCGTCATCAGGACGGCGTTGGGGGCGAAGCCGACGTTGAGCAGGACGAGCTGGAGCGCCTCGGCGCCGGAGAGGCCCAGGCTGTCGACCATCTCCAGGGCCTGCCCCAGGCCCAGTCCGAGCGCAGCGACCAGCACCACCAGGCAGACCACCAGCCACCACACCAGCACCCGGCGGGCGGCGACCACCGCGTGGCGCACCACGGGCGGCAGCTGCGAGACCCATCCCGCGGCGCGGCCCGACCCGGTGGCCACGCCAGGGGCGCCGACGCCCAGGACGAGGACGAGCGTCCAGAGCAGGACGCGACCGAGCAAGGGGTCGAAGGTGGGCCCGGAGGCCAGGTTGACCACGACCAGGAGGCTGGCGAGGTAGGCGACCCCGAAGCCGAGGAGGGCCGCGGGCACGGTCCAGTCGCGCTCACCGTCGGAGAGGCGGTGGACGTCAGGGCCGTGCGCCCACACCCGCTCCCCCAGGCCCAGCGCGCAGCGCCACACCCACCACGCCAGGCCGGCGGTCAGGAGCAGCGGCACGACGGTCACGGCGACGCCGTCGACCATGAAGCCGGAGCCGTGGCCGACCAGCCAGGCCATCGCCCCGTGGCGTACGCCGTCGGAGGCGCTGCCGTGCGCGCCGGCGTCGCTGAGGAACCAGGAGGCGACTCCCAGCACGCCCGCCAGCACCAGGGGGCCGGCGACCGCGAGGAGCCCGTGCACGATCCCCCACAGCAGGGCGGGACGAGGGCGGCCGGAGGTGGACGCCTCCTGCTCCTGGGGAGTGGGCGTCGAGACGGTCGAGGTGGGAGGAAGTGCGGGAGCCATGACCCGGCCATCATCGCGCGTCGACCCGGTCCAGTCCGGACAGCCACGCCGCCCGCCCACCCGGTACGTCGAAGTGCACGGCGCGGGTGTGCCGCGTACCGTGGTGTACGTCATGGATCAGCCCGAAGAGTTCGACGCCCTCTACAAGGACGTCCGCGACCAACTCCTCGTCGAGGCCTACGCACTCACCGGAGACCTCGCCGTCTCGCGGACGGCTGTTCGCGACGCCTTCGCCGTGGCCTGGCACCACTGGAACAAGGTGCAGCGGCAGGAGGACAAGATCGGGTGGTTGCGCCCCCACGTGTGGCGTCGGGCCCGCAACCGGCACACCGCCCGTCCGTGGCACCGCGAGCGCAACCTGCCCGACGACGTCGCCGAGACGCTCGAGGCACTCAACGGGCTCTCCCTCCAGCAGCGCAAGGCGCTGGTGCTGACCCACCTCTCCCCCGTGCCGATGGGTCAGCTGGCCCGCGAGATCGGGGTGACCGCCTCTGCCGCCGAGACCCTGGTGGCGAGTGCTGACACCGACTTCGCCCGGGCCCGCGGATGCACCACCGACGAGGTCGGCCTCCGGCTCGAGGGCCTGCGTGGCGTCGCGACAGGACGCTGGCCCCGCTCCACGATCGTGCGCCGCGCCGGAACGACCCGGCGTCGTACGCACGCCATCGCCGGCGTGCTCGCCACCACGGCGCTCGTCGTGGCCAGCGGCACGGTGGTCGCGCAGGGCAGCGACGACGCCGCCGCCCTCTCCGACCAGGGGTTCAGCCGACGACCGCTGAAGGTCGACACCGTGGCCGAGGTCCCGACCCTGTCGGAGAGCTCCCTGCTCCAGGCCGGCCAGCTGGCGCGCGTCAACCGGTCGCTCACGTGGTCGGCCGGCGAGACCCACGACAACACCACCGGCGACGGCCTCGTCCTGCCGTGCCAGAACGCCAGCTTCGCCGACCCTGACGGGCTCGGCGCCTACGTGCGGACGTTCTCGGGCAAGCCCAAGCCCAAGGCCAAGCGCAAGCCCGGCGCCTCCGCCGTGCAGATGGTCGAGCTCTCCCGGACCACGGAGGAGGCCGAGGAGACCTACCGCACGGCGCTCGGCTGGTTCACCGCCTGCTCGACGCCCTGGACCCAGCTCGTCGCCGTGCACGCCCTGCCCGGCGTGGGTGACGAGGCCAGCATCGTGACGCTGCGCCGGTGGCGCGGCGCCACCCGCATCGCCCAGGTGGGCGTGGCGCGCACCGGTCAGGTCGTCACCACGACCATGACCGAGGTGCGCGACGGGACGACCAACCCCGACAAGTCCGCCTCGGTCCTGGGAGCCTCCGTCAACGCCCTGTGCGGCAGGCCCGGCACCGGTGACTGCTCCGCTCCGCCCAAGCCGCGACGCGAGGTCGTCCCTGCGGCTGGCGAGGTCCCGGGGATGCTGGGCGAGTGGGACATGCCGCCCATCCGGGGGGCCGGCGAGCCGTGGGTGGGGACCACCCCCAAGGAAGTGAGCAAGAACGAGGCCGCGACGCGGTGCGACAACACCCAGTTCACGGGCAAGGCGATCAGCGTCCACCTCTCGCGCACCTTCCTCTTCCCCGAGGCTGCGAAGAAGAACCCGACCTTCGGCCTCACGCAGACGGCCGGGGTGGCACGCAACGCTGCGCAGACGCGTCGCTTCGTCGACCGCGTACGCACGAAGATGGCCCGCTGCTCCGACGAGGTCAGCACCGAGGTCACCCAGATCTTCAACCAGCGTGGCCGCAAGAGCGAGCTGACGGCGTGGCGCGTGGAGTCCGAACTGCCGGGCAACCGGTCGCTGGAGGTCTACATGGCGATCATGCGCCACGGCAACACCGTCTCCCAGGTCGGCTTCGTGCCGGCCGGCAAGCTCCAGATCACCCGGGACGAGTTCATCACCCTGTCCAAGCGGGCCCTGGAACGCCTGCCGCGACTGCGCCTCGAGAAGAAGTGAGCGCGGGCGGCCTGGCCGCCCAGAAATGCAGAACGCCCCGACCGATGGCCGGGGCGTTCGTACTCTGTGGATCAGAGGTTCTGCATGATCTCGCGCATCAGGTCGGCGGTCTCGGACGGCGTCTTGCCGACCTTCACGCCAGCGGCCTCGAGGGCCTCCTTCTTCGCCTGCGCGGTGCCCGAGGAGCCGGAGACGATGGCGCCGGCGTGGCCCATGGTCTTGCCCTCCGGGGCGGTGAAGCCCGCGACGTAGCCGACGACCGGCTTGGTCACGTGCTCCTTGATGTAGGCCGCGGCGCGCTCCTCGGCGTCTCCACCGATCTCGCCGATCATCACGATCGCCTTGGTCTCCGGGTCGTTCTCGAAGGCCTCGAGGGCGTCGATGTGGGTCGTGCCGATGATCGGGTCTCCACCGATGCCGATGGCGGTGGTGAAGCCGAAGTCACGCAGCTCGTACATCATCTGGTAGGTCAGGGTGCCCGACTTGGAGACCAGGCCGATGGGGCCCTTGCCCGCGATGGTGTGCGGGGTGATGCCGGCGAGCGACTCTCCGGGCGAGATGATGCCCGGGCAGTTGGGGCCGATCATGCGGGTCTTCTTGCCCTGCAGGTACGCGAACACCTCGGCGGAGTCCTGGACCGGCACACCCTCGGTGATCACGACGAGCAGCGGCATCTCGGCGTCGATGGCCTCGATGCAGGCGGCCTTGGTGAAGGCCGGCGGCACGAAGGCGACCGAGACGTTGGCGCCGGTCTCCTTCATGGCCTCCTCGACGGTGCCGAAGACCGGGAGGGTCTCACCGTTGAGCTCGACCGTGGTGCCAGCCTTGCGGGCGTTGACACCACCGACGATGTTGGCGCCCGACTGGAGCATCAGGTCGGTGTGCTTGGAGCCCATCCCACCCGTGATGCCCTGGACGATGATCTTGGAGTCCTTGTTCAGGTAGATCGTCATTTCAAGTTCTCCTTGTCTCAGGCGTTCGCCAGCTCGGCGGCCTTGTCGGCCGCGCCATCCATCGTGTCGACCAGCGTCACCAGCGGGTGGTTCGCCTCGTTGAGGATGCGACGACCCTCCTCGACGTTGTTGCCGTCGAGACGCACGACCAGCGGCTTGGTGGCCTCGTCGCCGAGGATGTCGAGCGCGCCGACGATGCCGCTGGCGACCTCGTCACAGGCGGTGATGCCACCGAAGACGTTGACGAAGACGCTCTTGACCTGCGGGTCGTGGAGGATCACGTCGAGGCCGTCGGCCATGACCTGGGCGTTGGCGCCGCCACCGATGTCGAGGAAGTTGGCGGGCTTGACGCCGCCGTGGGCCTCGCCGGCGTAGGCGACGACGTCGAGGGTCGACATGACCAGACCCGCGCCGTTGCCGATGATGCCGACCTGGCCGTCGAGCTTGACGTAGTTGAGGCCCTTGTCCTTGGCCTTCGCCTCGAGCGGGTCAGCCTCCTCGCGGATCTCGAAGGCCGCGTGGTCGGGGTGACGGAACTCCGAGGCGTTGTCGTCCAGCGACACCTTGCCGTCCAGGGCCTCCAGCTTGTCGCCCTCGAGGCGAGCCAGCGGGTTGACCTCGACGAGGGTGGCGTCCTCCTCGACGTACACCTTCCACAGCGCCTGGACCATCTCGATGGCCTGGTCGCGCAGCTCGGCCGGGAACTTGGCCTCGTCGACGATCGCAGCGGCCTTCTCGGGGGTCACACCTTCGAGCGCGTCGATGCGGATCTGGCGCACGGCCTCGGGGTTGGTCTTGGCGACCTCCTCGATCTCCACACCACCCTCGACGGACGCGATGCACAGGTGGCCGCGGTTGGCACGGTCGAGCAGGAAGGAGAAGTAGTACTCCTCCACCGGCGGGGTGGCGGGCGTGACGAGCACGCGGTTGACCGTGAGGCCCTTGATCTCCATGCCGAGGATCGCCTTGGCGTACTCGTACGCCTCGTCCGCGGTCTTGGCGATCTTGACGCCTCCGGCCTTGCCTCGGCCACCGGCCTTGACCTGCGCCTTGATCACGGTGACACCACCGATCTCCTCGGCTGCAGCCTTGGCGTCCTCGGCGGTCTCGACGACCTTTCCGAGAGTGGTGGCCACTCCATGCTTGGCGAAGAGCTCCTTCGCCTGGTACTCCATCAGGTCCACGATCCACTCAATCCTTTAAGTTCGCGTGCGCGCGGGCCGCCCCGAACGAAGTCCAGGGGAGCGCGTTCCAACTTATGCACACTAAACCGCGCTCGCCCCGCGGCGCGATTCTGAGACACCGCGGCGGCCTTCGTGTGACCGGCCTCACCCGTTGTCAGGCGCTCCGAATACCCGAATCGGCATACCTAAATCGTGAGATGAACCACCGGTTGACGCCTGAGAACCCTTGGGGGTCGGGCGATTTGACCAGTTCACCTGCGGACGCGTCGATCTCTGTCCCAAAATCGGAGACCTGAGGATTACATCCGGGTCAACCGTTCCACTACAGTCGCTCCGGTCGCCCTTACCCGGGCAACAGTCCATCGTCCCCGACCCACAAGGTGCTAAACATGGGAAACCATCGAGCTGAACGCGGCTCCGGCCGTACAGCCTCGGCGGAACGTGCCCGCAAGCCCCTCCTGACCCGGAACGCCCCCCAGGGCGGCGCCCGCAAGGCGCCCGCCGCGGCGAGCCGGGTCTCTCGCGTTTCCGGAGATCCTCTCGTCGAGGCCACCGAGTCCACCACCCGCGTCGAGTCCCCTGCGGTCGAGCCGACCGCGGCCGACGTGGCCGTGCCCGCCCGACTTCCCGCGATCTCCTCCGTCGACCTTCCTTCCACGCCGAGCGCCTCCGGCGCCGGCCGGCGCCGCGCGGCCACCCGTGCCGGCAGCCGTGGCCCGCTCTTCAAGGGCCTCCCGTCCCTCCCGGTGCTCGCGGGTGCCGCGGCACTGGCCGTCTCCATCGGTGGCGCCGCGCTCGGCCCCAACGACGGCTCCGACCGCGTGACCTCCGCCGAGGTCAGCGCCAGCAACGCCCTGACCAGCGCGGCCTCCGCTGCCCTCGCCGACCGAGACGGCGTGGTCAGTCGCGACTCTCGTCGCGAGGCCAAGGTCGAGGAGTCCGAGGCCAAGCTGCTCGCGGCCGCCGAAGCAGCCGCTGACGCGCGCAGCAAGACGCTGCAGACCCTCCACGCCCAGGCCAACAAGCAGGCGGCGATCGTCGAGGCCAACCTGTGGCACATGCCGGTCAGCGGCTACCGCCTCACGGCCACGTTCGGTCTCTCCAGCCACCTGTGGTCCACGGTCCACACGGGCCTCGACTTCGCCGGCGCCAGCGGCACCCCGCTCAAGGCGGTCGCCAACGGCACCATCACCGAGGTCGGCAGCGCTGGCTCGTACGGCTACCGCACCATCCTCACCCTCGAGGACGGCACGGAGGTCTGGTACTGCCACCAGTCGTCCTACAACGTGAGCGTCGGCGACAAGGTCTCGGGCGGCGACGTCATCGGCGCCCTCGGCAGCACGGGCAACTCCACCGGCCCCCACCTCCACCTGGAGATCCGTCCCGGCGGCGGCGACCCGGTCGACCCCTACAGCACCCTGCTGGCCCACGGCCTCCAGCCGTGACCTGAGGTCACACCTCCTGCAGAACTGACGAGAGCCCCGGCCACCGGCCGGGGCTCTCGTGCGTTCGTCGGGTGGAAGTCAGAGCTTCTCGAGCGGCGCGTAGCGCAGCAGCAGCCGCTTGACCCCGGCCGAGCCGAAGTCGACCGAGGCGACGGCCTTCTCGGCCATCCCTTCGAGCGCCACGACGGTCCCCATCCCGAAGGAGTCGTGCACGACCCGGTCACCGGGCGCCAGGGACGGGATGTCACGAGCTGACTTGGCCTTGGAGGCGGCGTCCATCCGCGCGGCCGCCGAGGAGAAGTTGCGGCGACCTGCGTCCGTGGGGGCACCCGTGCGCGTACTCGTGTTGGCGAAGGCGTCGGAGCGTCCCCACCGCGGCGCCTGGTCAGCGGTGCGCTTCCAGTCGACGAGGTCGACGGGGAACTCGTCGATGAAGCGCGAGGCGGGATTGTGCGACGGCGCACCCCAGGCCGAGCGGACGACCGCACGGGAGACGTACAGCCGCTCACGGGCGCGGGTGATGCCCACGTAGGCGAGGCGTCGCTCCTCCTCCAGCTCGGTGGGGTCTCCGAGGGCGCGCTGGTGCGGGAAGATCCCGTCCTCGAGGCCGGTGAGGAAGACGACGGGGAACTCCAGCCCCTTGGCCGTGTGCAGGGTCATCAGGGTCACCACGCCCGCGTCGCCGTCGTCGTCGGGGATCTGGTCGCTGTCGGCCACCAGGGCGACCCGCTCCAGGAAGTCCGCGAGACCGGGGGCGACCGTGCCCGCCTCGACGTCGGCAGGGTCGGCCGAGGGACCGGCCTGCGGGTCCTCGGAGAACTCCCGGGCCACCGCCACGAGCTCGGCGAGGTTCTCCACGCGCGTCCCGTCCTGCGGGTCGTCGGAGGCCTCGAGCTCGGCCAGGTAGCCGGACCGGTCGAGGATCGACTCCAGCACGACGTCGGGGCGCTCGTCGGCCTCCACCATCTGCTGGACCTCGGTCATCACCTCCACGAAGCCCTGGATGTTCTTCAACGACCGGGTCGCGATGCCGGGCGCCTGGTCGGCCTGGGTGAGTGCCTCGAAGAACGTGATCCGCTCGCGCTCGGCGTAGGCCGCGACGCACGCCTCGGCCCGGTCGCCGATCCCGCGCTTGGGGGTGTTGAGGATGCGCCGCAGCGAGATCTCGTCGGCCGGGTTGACCAGCACGCGCAGGTAGGCCAGCGCGTCACGGACCTCCTTGCGCTCGTAGAACCGGACGCCGCCCACGACCTTGTAGGGCTGGCCGGTGCGCATGAAGATCTCCTCGAAGACCCGCGACTGGGCGTTGGTGCGGTAGAAGACCGCCATGTCGCCCGGGCGGTGGCCGGCGTCGACCAACCGGTCGATCTCGTCCGAGACGAAGCGCGCCTCGGCGTGCTCGTCGTCGGCCACCCACCCGACGATCTTCTCGCCGTCACCGGAGTCGGTCCACAGTCGCTTGGGCTTGCGGCCCTTGTTGTGGGAGATGACCTGGTTGGCGGTGGCCAGGATCGTCTGCGTGGAGCGGTAGTTCTGCTCCAGCAGGATCGAGGTGGCGTCGGCAAAGTCCTTCTCGAAGTCGAGGATGTTGCGGATGTTGGCGCCGCGGAAGGCGTAGATCGACTGGTCGGCGTCACCGACCACCATCAGCTCGGCCGGGGGGACGCGCTCGGCGCGCCCGTCGGTGGCGCCAGCCTCGGGGGCGTCGGCGCAGAGCTGGTGGATCAACGCGTACTGCGCGTGGTTGGTGTCCTGGTACTCGTCGACGAGCACGTGGCGGAAGCGACGGCGGTAGGTCTCGCGGACGTCCGGGAAGGCCATGAAGAGGTGGACGGTCGACATGATCAGGTCGTCGAAGTCCATGGCGTTGGCCTCGGCCAGGCGCCGCTGGTAGGCGCGGTAGGCCGACACGTACGCCTCCTCGAAGGCGTTCTTGGCGTCCTTGGCCGCGGTGTCGACGTCGACGAGCTCGTTCTTGCGGTCGGAGATCCAGTTGAGCACGGCCTTGGGCTGGTACTTCTTCGGGTCGAGCTCGAGGTCCTTCAGCACGAGGCCCATCAGCCGCTTGGAGTCGGCGCTGTCGTAGATCGAGAAGCTGGACTTGTAGCCCAGCTTGTCGGCCTCCTTGCGCAGGATGCGCACGCAGGCCGAGTGGAAGGTGGAGACCCACATCAACCGCGCCCGCTTGCCCACCAGCTCCTCCACGCGCTCCTTCATCTCGGCCGCGGCCTTGTTGGTGAAGGTGATCGCGAGGATCGAGCCGGGGTGGGCACCGCGCTCGGCCACCAGCCAGGCGATCCGGCGGGTGAGCACCCGGGTCTTGCCGGAGCCGGCGCCAGCGACCACCAGCAGCGGCGTCCCCTGGTGGACGACGGCCGCGCGCTGCGGGTCGTTGAGTCCCTCGAGCAACGCCTCACGCGACGGACCACGGCGGGCCGGGGCCCCCGTACCGGCCCCAGCGGCGGAGGGCCCGGAGGACCGCTCGCGGCCGGCCCGGGAGGTCTGCAGGTGCTCGAGTCCGGGGAGGGTGAAGGGGCTTTCCATGGTGTCCCCAACCCTACGGCCCCACGCCGACCGTCCTGGTCTCTCCTCGCCCGGGCCCCTCAGCCCTGTTGCGCGGCCCACTCCTCCCCGCCGGACGCGGCGCACGGATAGGCTGCCCGTGTGACGTCAGACCATCCCGAGCACCCTCCCGAGGCCCCCGTCATCACCACGACGGGGCTGTCCATGGACTTCGGTCGCGTGATGGCCCTGCACGAGCTGACGTTGTCGATCGGCCCGGGCGTGACCGGCCTGGTCGGCGCCAACGGCGCCGGCAAGTCGACGCTCATCAAGATCCTGCTGGGCCTGCAGACCCCCACGGCGGGCACCGCGACGGTGCTCGGCCACGACGTCGCCCGTGAGGCGGACCGGATCCGCGCCCTGGTCGGCTACATGCCCGAGCACGACTGCCTCCCGCCCGACGTGACGGCCAGCGAGTTCGTCGTCCACCTGGCACGGATGTCCGGCCTGCCCGCTGCTCCCGCTCGGGAGCGCGCCGCCGACACCCTGCGCATCGTCGGCCTCGACGAGGAGCGCTACCGGCTTCTCGGCGGCTACTCGACCGGCATGAAGCAGCGGGCCAAGCTGGCCCAGGCGCTGGTGCACCACCCGAGCCTGGTCTTCCTCGACGAGCCCACCAACGGCCTCGACCCGGCGTCGCGCCTCGACATGCTCCGGCTCGTACGCCGGATCAGCACGGACTTCAAGATTCCGGTGCTCGTCACCTCCCACCTGCTCGGCGAGCTGGAGCGCGTCAGCGACCACGTCGTCGTGCTCGACGCGGGGGTGCTGCTGCGCTCCTCGGCCACGAGCCAGTTCCTGGAGGGCACCGGCGCCACCATCGTCGAGGTGCTGGGCGGCACGGTCGAGCGCGACCAGCTCGGCAACGCCCTGGCCGCCACGGGTCTGAGGTGCCATCCGCGCGGCACCAAGGTGCGGATCGACACGCCCCCTCCCGGCGTCGACGTGCACCGCCTCGTACGCGACACGGTCACCGACCTCGACCTGGCGCTGGTCAGGATCGAGCCCGACCACGGCCACCTCGAGGACGTCTTCACGCAAGGAGCGCACCGTGTCTGACCCGGCCACTCCCGCGGCTCCTCCCGGCGGCGTCATCCACGACATCGGCTACCGGGCCTACGACGGTCCCCGGGAGTCCAACGGGCGCATCGCCCTCTCCCTCTTCGTCACCTCGCTGCGCCACGCGTACGGCCTGGGTCGCTCCGGGCGCTCGAAGGTGCTGCCCGTGCTGCTCGGGGTGCTGACGCTGCTGCCGGCCGCGATCATGGTCGGCGTGGTCGCCATCGTCGGCTTCGACTCCCAGGTGATGAGCTACACCGCCTACACCTCGACGCTGCAGGTGCCGATCAGCGTCTTCGCCGCGGCGCAGGCCCCGGTGATCTTCTCCCGCGACCTGCGCTCCCGCTCGATCGTGCTCTACCTGGCCCGCCCGTTGAGTGCAGCGGCCTTCACCCTGACCCGCTGGGCCGCCTGGGTGACGGCGCTGCTGATCTTCATCCTGGCGCCGCACGTGGTGCTCTTCGGCGGGGCCCTGCTCAACGGCCTGGACGTCAGCGACGAGCTCGAGCTGCTCGGCAAGTCGCTGCCCCTGTCGCTGCTGCTCGCGCTGCTGCTGGGCTCGATCAGCGCCCTGGTCTCCAGCATCGCCCTGCGCCGCGGCTTCGGGGTCGTCGGCACGATCCTGGTCGTCCTGGTCAGCAACCTGGCCGTGCAGATGGTGCAGGGCGTCGCCTACACCACCGACCACCCACGGGTCGGGGAGCTCGCGGCGATGTTCTCGCCGTGGTCGCTGGTCAACGGGCTGGGTGCCTACATGGACGCCGGCAACAACGTGATCACACCGCCCGACGGCGCCGGCACGGTCACCCTGCTCGTCGTCGTGGCCCTCGTGGTCGTCGCACTGCTGGTCCTCGGTCTGGTCCGGCGCTTCAGGAAGGCAGGCCGCTGATGACCGAGCTCGTTCTGGACAAGGTCTCGCGGTGGTTCGGCAACGTGGTGGCGGTCAACGACGTCACCATGCGGATCGGCCCCGGCGTGACCGGCCTGCTCGGCCCCAACGGCGCGGGCAAGACCACGCTGATGGCGATGATGTCCGGCTTCCTCGCTCCCTCCGCCGGGACGGTGACCCTCGACGGCGAGCCGGTGTGGCGGAACACCGACGCCTACCGCCTCCTGGGCCTGGTCCCCGAACGCGAGATCAGCTTCGGCTACCTCACCGGCCGCCAGTTCGTCCGGGCCAACGCCGACCTGCACTCGATGCCCGACGCGGCCGCGGCCACGGAGCGCGCGCTCGAACGGGTCGCGATGGTGGAGCCCGCCGGCCGCAAGATCGACACCTACTCCAAGGGCATGCGCCAGCGGGTCAAGATCGCGGCGGCGCTGGTGCACGACCCGGCCGTGCTGATGCTCGACGAGCCGTTCAACGGCGTCGACCCGCGCCAGCGCATGGAGCTGATGGAGCTGCTGCGCCAGATGGGCGAGGACGGGCACACCATCCTCTTCAGCTCCCACATCCTCGAGGAGGTCGAGCGGCTCGCCCGCCACATCGAGGTCGTGGTCTCCGGGCGGCACGCCGCCTCCGGCGACTTCGGGGCGATCCGCCGGCTGATGACCGACCGCCCGGTCCAGTACTTCCTCCGCTCCGACGACGACCGGGCCCTGGCGACCCTGATGGTGGCCCAGCCCTCGGTGCGGGCCGTCCGCTTCACCGAGGCCGGCATCGACGTCGAGGTCTCCGACCTCGGTCGGTTCGCCCACGGACTCCCCCGCTGGGCGCGTGAACGCGACATCGCGCTGCTGGAGGTCTCGCCCAGCGACGAGTCCCTCGAGAGCGTCTTCTCCTACCTGGTGGCCCGATGAATCCGACGATCCTGCGACTCGCCCTGGCCGCCCTGGCCGGCCGCAAGCGCTTCATCATTCTCCTGCTCTTCCCGGCGGCCCTGGTCGGACTGACCATCCTGGTGCGGATGCTCACCGACGAGCCGGCTGCCGCCACGGACACGTTGTTCGGGCTCGGGCTCTCGGTGGTCCTGCCGTTGCTCGCACTCGTCGGCGCCAGCGCGGTGATGGGGCCGGAGGTCGACGACGGGTCGATCGTCTACCTGCTCGCCAAGCCGATCAGCCGCCACTCCGTGGCGACCAGCAAGTACGCGGTCGCGCTCGGTGCCGTCCTGCTCCTGGGACCCGTGCTGATGCTGGTCACCGGACTCGCCGTCAACCCGGACGACTCCTCGACCCTCGTGGCGCGCACGGTGGGTGCGGCGCTGAGCGCGGCGGCGTACGCAGCGTTCTTCCTGACGCTGAGCACGGTCTGGAAGCACGCCGTGGTGGCAGGGCTGCTCTTCGTGCTGCTGTGGGAGGGCACGCTGGCCAACGTCTTCTCCGGAGTGGCGTGGCTCAGCATCTACCAGTGGGGCAACCGCGTGGCCGCGGCGCTCAGCGACGACGTGTCAGGACCCGACATCGCCCTGTGGTGGGCGGTGGCGGCGCTGCTGGTGGTGATCGTGGGCGGGGTCTGGTTCACCGGCGACCGGCTGCGGTCCTTCTCCCTCAAGGGCGACGACTGACCAACCACGGGGCGCACGACGAAGGCCCGACATGGCGTACCCCCCGACATGGCGAACGGCCGCCGCCCCGAGGGGCGGCGGCCGTCTGCGTGAGGACGTGGGTGGAGCCAGGGATCAGTAGCCGTGCTTGGCGTTCCAGAAGAGCGCCAGCACGATGTTGAGGACGGTCATGGCCAGCAGGGCCCAGTAGAGACCGTTGGGGATGCGCGGCTTGCGCAGGTTCATCATGATCAGCACCAGCAGCACGAGCGTGATGGCGAACTTCACGCCGATCTTGTCGTGGGCAACGGCGCTGTCGCCGGCCTCGAGGACGCCGACCAGGCCGATGCCGGCGACGAAGGCCGTGCCGACGCCGTCACGCATGAGCGCGTTGACCTTCTTCTCGGGATCACGCACCTGGACCAGGAGGCCACCGAGGAGCGCGGAGAAGCCGAGGACGTGCACGAGCAGCAGGACGAGACCCAGGGTGTTCATGGGCGTCAGGGTACCCAGTACCGACAAGGTGTCGGAAAAGGCCGCCGCCCCCTTGGGTGCGCTCAGAGCAGGCGGCGGTCCGAGGCCCACTTGGTGAGCTCGTGACGCGAGCTCAGCTGGAGCTTGCGCAGCACCGACGACATGTGGGTCTCCACGGTCTTGGTCGAGATGAAGAGCTCCTTGGCCACCTCCTTGTAGGCGTAGCCGCGGGCGATCAGGCGCATCACCTCCCGCTCACGCTCGGTGAGGCGGTCGAGGTCCTCGTCGACGGCAGCCACCTGGATGGAGCCGGCGAAGGCGTCGAGCACGAATCCGGCGAGGCGCGGAGAGAAGACGGCGTCGCCGTCGGCCACCCGCCTGATCGCGTCGACCAGCTCAGGGCCCGTGATCGTCTTGGTCACGTAGCCCCGGGCACCACCGCGGATGGTGCCGATGACGTCCTCGGCCGCATCGCTCACGCTGAGCGCCAGGAACCGGGGTGCGCCGCCGGGCATGGCGGCGTGGACGCGGCGCATCACCTCGACGCCCCCGCCCCCGGGCAGGTGCACGTCGAGCAGGACCACGTCGGGTGCCGTCTCCGCGATGCGTGCCACCGCCTCGTCGACGTCGGCCGCCTCAGCGACCACGTCCACGACGGCTCCGGCCGCCGCCGACTGCAGCTCCGCCTTGACACCCACCCGGAACATCGCGTGGTCGTCGACCACCAGCACCTTCACCGGATCACCCATGCGTCCTCATGCCTCCTCGCCGACCGGCATGCTCAGCCGGACCTCCGTGCCTTCGCCGGGGGCCGAGCGCACCTGCGCCGTGCCACCGTGTCGGGTCATCCTGTTGATGATGCTGTGCCGCACACCGTGGCGATCCTCCCCCACGCTCCCGGGGTCGAAGCCGACGCCCCGGTCACGCACGAAGACCTCGACGCCGTGCTCCGTGGTCTCGGCGAAGACGTCGACCCTGGCGGTCCCGGCATGCTTGGCCGAGTTGACCATCGCCTCACGGGTCGCCTGGACGAGGGGACGCATCGACTCGTCCATGGCGCGGTCGCCGACGGTCACGAGGTCCACGACGACGGCGTGCTCGTCCTCCACGCGACCGGCGACCTCCCGCAGTGCACCCGCCACGGTCGCCGCGTCGGCGGCCTCGCCGGTGTAGAGCCAGGCGCGCAGCTCACGCTCCTGCCCGCGCGCCAGACGAGCGACGAGCGTGGGGTCGGAGGCGTTGCGTTGGATCAGCGCCAACGTCTGCAGCACCGAGTCGTGCAGGTGCGCGGCCATGTCGGCACGCTCCTGGGTGCGGATGCGTTCAGCACGCTCGGCCCCGAGGTCGGACGCGAGCCGGACCACCCACGGCCCCACCACCACCGCCAGCCCGGCGATGCCGAGCAGCGTGGCCAGCCAGACGTCGCGCGCCACCTCGACCCGGCCCCCGGTGACGGCGAAGAGAGCAGTGGCGACGACCACGAGGCCGGCGCCCGCGGCGAGACGGACGTACGACGCCGTCGTGCCAGCACCGAAGATGGCCCGGAAGGGGTCGACGCGGCCACTGGAGTCGAGCCACCGCTCTCGCTGCGCCTCGTCAGCCTGTCGCCAGAGCAGGGCCACGCCGACCCCGGCGATCAGCACCGGGAAGACGATGGCACCGCGCCCCAGCACCGTCTCCACCATGAGCACCAGACCGATGCCCAGGACGCCCAGCGCGAGGGCCTGGCCCATGTCGCCGAGGCGGTGGCCGAGGCCGGGACGCTTGCCGGTGCGGGTGGCGCTCTCCAGGCCGGGCGCCGACTCCTCGAACCGGGCGTCGGTGGGGAGGAAGAGCCACAGCGCGGCGTAGAGCACGGTGCCGAGACCACTCAGCGCGGTGGCCGCGAGGAAGCCCAGCCGGATCCACAGCACCGGGAGGCCGAGGTGCTCGGCCAGGCCTGAGGCGACGCCGCCGACCAACGGGTCGGTGGAGTTGCGCGTGGCACGGCGCCACTGCGGTGCAGCCAGAGGCTGCTCCGTGGCGTGCGCGTGTGCCGTCGGTGCGGCGGGATCGGGGGCGTTCATCGTGGCTCCATCGTGTCAGGCGGAGCGGTGCGCGACCATGAGGGCTGACCCCGAGCCGACCCTGAGGTGCCCCGGCATGCCCCGGTGCACGTTCAGGGTTCTTCCCGATGGCGCGCAGCGGAGTCGACGACGAGGCTTGGAGACATGGACCAGACGACAGACCCGACTCCCGGGCAGCCCGGCGCCGCCGGAGCCGACGCAGCACCCGGTGGCCCCATGCCGCAGGACGGCCCCCACGTGGACTGGGAGCACGTCAAGGACGTGAACCGCATGCACCGACCGGCCGACCGCATGGTCGCCGGTGTGGCCTCAGGCCTGGCTCGTCACTTCAACCTCGATCCGCTCGTGCTGCGGGTGGCCTTCGGCGTGCTGGCGCTCTTCGGCGGCGCCGGGATCCTGCTCTACGCGGCGTTGTGGCTGCTCCTGCCCGAGGACGGAAGGACGGACGCCACCATCCCCCTCGACGAGCGGAACCGCAGCGTCGCCCTGGCCGTCGTCGCCGCCCTGGCCTGCCTGGCGCTCGTGGGTGACTCGTGGGGCCTCTACTGGTTCCCGTGGCCGCTCGCGGTGGTCGCGGTCGTCGGCTGGTTCCTCTACTCGCGCCGCGCACCGCACCAACGAGCCGCCACCCCACCGCCCGGCACGCCGGGAGGCATGGCGTACGCCGCTGGGGCCCCGGCGGACCCGACTCCGGCACCGGCTCAGGCCGCACCGGCGCGGGCACCGGTCGCAGCATCGCCAGGTGCACCGGGAGCGCCCCCGACGGGGCCGGGCCCCACAACGTACGCGTGGACTCCCACGCCCCCACCCGCCCCGCGGCCCCCGCTGGCCCGTCCGCGCGACCCACGACGGCGTGGTCCGGTGCTCTTCTGGTTCACGCTCGCCCTGGTCGCGCTGGCGATGGGCGTGCTAGGCACCGTCGACCTGGCTGGCGTGGCCGTGCCCGCCAGCGCCTACCCGGCGTTGGCGATGACGATCTGCGCGGCGATGCTCGTCCTCGGCGCCTTCTGGGGCCGGGCCGGGGGCATCATCGCCCTCGGGCTGGTCGCTGCGGTCGCCACCGCGGGCGCCCTGACCGCGGAGCGCTGGGACGACCAGGCCGGTCGCGAGGTCAACGCGCCCACGGCGGCCAGCGAGGTCCGTGACCACTACGACTTCCGTCGCGGCGAGCTGAGGCTCGACCTCACCGACGTCACCGACCTCGAGGCCCTGGACGGTCGCGACGTCCTCGTCGAGGCGGGGGCGGGCCGCATCGTGCTCGTGCTGCCCGAGGAGCTGCGCGTCGACCTGCGCGCCGAGGTCGGCGGTCCGGGCGCCATCATGCTCCCGGACGGGCAGGAGCGCGGCGGCATCGCCGTCAGCACCCAGACCTCGGTCGGCCCCGACGAGGGCCCACGCATGGAGATCACCGCCGAGCTCGGCGTGGGCGAGATCGAGGTGGTGCAGCGATGAGCACCGACGGACCCGGCGCACAGGAGGAGTGGACGATGGAGACGAACGACGTGACCGTCCCGGTCGAGGTCGGCACGACGAGCCGTGGGGGCCGCCACCCCGTCAACCTCACCCACCTGATCATGGGCGTGGCCTTCGCCGCCTTCGCGCTGATCTGGGTCGCGGTCACCGCGGAGTGGTTGCCTGTCGACGACCTGCGGTGGGTGCTGCCGCTCCCGTGGCTGCTCGCCGGTTCCGCGGGTCTGCTCGCCGCGACCTTGGGCGGCCGGCGCAGCGAACGCGGCCCGGAGCTCGGGGGCGACGCCGGGGTGGTCGGGGACCACCGCGTCGACCCGCGCCCGTAGGAAGGCCCCGCCCCGGACGAGGTCGCCCGGTGGCGACTTGTGCAACAAGTTGCACACACCTGCTCGAAACCCTTGCCATCGTGACAGTGGCTCTGTCAGAGTCCGGGGTGGGCGCCTGTCCGTCGGGCCGCCCACGACCGCAGACGCAGCCAGAATGAGGTGCCCGTGAAGCTCGCCACCATGCTCATGTACGACGGCAATCCCCGCAGCGCGGCGGACACCGTCAGCTCCTACGAGAAGGCCGGTCTCGACACGGTCTGGGTGGCCGAGGCCTACGGCTTCGACTCCCCCACCCTGATGGGCTACCTGGCCGCGAAGACCGAGACCATCGAGATCGGCTCGGCCATCCTCAACATCTACTCGCGTACGCCCGGTGCCCTGCTGCAGACCGCCGCCGGCCTCGACAACGTCTCCGGGGGTCGTGCGATCCTGGGCCTCGGCGCCTCCGGCCCGCAGGTCATCGAGGGCTTCCACGGCGTGCCCTACCGCAAGCCGCTGGCCCGCACGGCCGAGATCATCGACCTCGTCCGCCGCGGACTCAAGCGCGAGGTGCTCACCAACGACGGCGAGTTCCAGCTGCCGCTGACCAAGGAGCGCGGCGCCGTCACCGGGCTGGGCAAGCCACTGAAGCTGCTCACCCGCCCCGAGCGCGACACCATCCCGATCTACATCGCTGCCCTCGGCGCCAAGAGCGTCGAGCAGGCCGCCACCATTGCCGACGGCTGGATCCCCCACCTCTTCCACCCCGGCAAGGCCGATCTCGTCTGGGGCGACGCCCTGGCCGCCGGCGCGGCGAAGCGCCAGGAGGGTCTGGCGCCGCTGGAGATCGTCGCCAACGTGATGGTCGCCATCGGCGACGGCCCGGAGACGAAGCAGATGCTCGACTTCGCGCGTCCGCTCTTCGCCCTCTACGTCGGCGGCATGGGCGCCAAGGGCAAGAACTTCTACAACGACATCGCCAAGGCCTACGGCTACGAGAAGGAGGCCGAGGAGATCCAGGAGCTCTACCTCTCGGGCAAGAAGCGCGAGGCCGAGGCCGCCGTGCCGCTGGAGTGGCTCGAGGCCGCCAACCTCGTCGGCCCGGAGTCCTACGTCAAGGAGCGCATCGCCGCCTTCCGGGAGGCCGGCGTGACCAACCTGTCGGTCACCCCCGCCACCGCCGACCCGGTGGCCACGATCGAGCAGATGAAGGGGCTCGTCTCCTGACGTCAGCCAGCACGACAGCCCGCGCGGCCCGGACCGACCGGTCCGGGCCGCCGTGCTTTTCTCGGGCTTCCCCTCGAAATTGTCGCCCGCTTCAGTGAGACTCACCTGACACCGTCTCGTGACGCAGGTCACAGGCTGATATCCATGGAGGGAAATCTGATGACGGACGTACTCACCGAGAGAGCGCGTGTCGAACGAATCCTGGGCGGACACACCCTGGTCGACCACCTGGCCTCCACCGCCTCGCAGTTCCCCGACGAACCCGCCTACTCCGACCGGCACGAGGTCAGCGAGGGCTGGCGGACGCTCTCGTGGACCCAGACCCGCGAAGCTGCCCTCGACGTGGCCGCCGGTCTCATCGCACTGGGGGTCGAGCCCGGCCAGCCCGTGGCGATCATGGCGACCAACCGCATCGAGCACGTGCTCGCCGACATGGGCGCGGTGCACGCCGCCGCCATCCCGATGTCGATCTACAACACCCTCTCCCCCGACCAGGTGGCCTACATCGCCGACCACTCGGGCACCCGTCACGTCATCGTCGAGAGCGCCGACCACCTCGCCCGCTGGTCCGGGGCGCTGGTCGACGCACCCGACACCACCGTGGTGGTCATCGACGAGGCGGCCATGCCCGAGGGCGACCACTTCCTCTCGTGGTCCCAGCTCGTGGCGGCCGGCGCCGCACTCCGCCGCGACCGCGCCGGAGCACTCGAGGCACGCGCCGAGGCCGTCACGCCCAGCACACCGGCCACGATCCTCTACACGTCGGGCACCACCGGAAACCCCAAGGGCGTGGTGCTGACCCACCACAACGTGCTGTGCGAGGCACAGACCACCATCGAGGCCGCCGGACTCATGGGGCAGCGCCAGGTCCAGATCAGCTACCTGCCGCTCGCCCACATCGCCGAACGCGTCCTGGGCGTCTACGGCCCCACTCTCCAGGGGAGCCACCAGTACTGCATCGGTGATCCGGCCCAGCTCGTCGCGACCCTGGGCGAGGTGCATCCCACGGCCTTCTTCGGCGTCCCGCGCGTGTGGGAGAAGATCCAGACCGGAATCTCGGCCAAGCTCGCCGCCGACCCCAACCCCGACAACGTCACGCTGGTGCAGGAGTCGATGGCAGCCGGCCTCGCCTGGGTGCAGGCGCAGGAGACCGGCGGCACCATGACGCCGGAGATCGAGGAGAACTACCGCAAGGCGGACGAGGCGATCCTGGGCTTCCTCAAGCTCCTCCTGGGGCTCGACCAGGCCCGCTGGTGCGCGTCGGCCTCCGCGCCGATGCCCGTCGAGACCACGAAGTTCATGGCAGGACTCGGCCTGCGGGTGTACGACGTCTACGGCATGACCGAGACCTGCGGGGCGGTGACGGTCAACGGTCCTGACCACTTCCGCATCGGCAGCGTCGGCGTCCCGACACCGGGCATGGAGGTCATGCTGGCCGACGACGGCGAGATCCTGGTCCGCGGCCCGGTCAACACGCCGGGCTACTACCGCCAGGACGAGGCGACACGGCAGCTGATCGACTCCCAGGGGTGGCTGCACACCGGCGACATCGGCACCCAGGACGAGGACGGCTTCTTCTACGTCGTCGACCGCAAGAAGGAGCTGATCATCACCTCGGCGGGCAAGAACATCGCGCCCTCCAACATCGAGAACCATCTCAAGGAGTCGCCGTTGATCGGCCACGCCATGGCGATCGGGGACAACCGCCCCTACGTGGTGGCCGTGCTGACGCTCGACGGCGAGGTCGCCCCGGTCGTCGCGGAGCGGATGGGCCTGGAGTTCACCTCCCTGGCCGACCTGTCGGCCAAGGCCGAGATCCGTGCCCTCGTCCAGGCCGCTGTCGACAAGGCCAACGAACGCCTCTCGCGCCCCGAGCAGGTCAAGGCCTTCGCCCTCCTGGCCCACGAGTGGACCGCCGAGTCCGAGGAGCTCACCCCTTCGCTCAAGCTGAAGCGCCGGGTCGTGCACCGCAAGTACGCGGACGTGGTGGACGAGCTCTACGCCGAGGGCGATCGAGGCGGCACCGGCAAGGAGAGCGTCCCCGACGCCGCAGTCGAGTCCTCGATAAGCGAGTAATTCACTTTACTTACTCATTTCAAGGTAGGTTCCCGCGAGATGCGCACCCCGTCGACGACGGGGTGCGCATCGCCGCCCGAGGCGGCCACGTCGTGGCAGCCACTCACGCCCACAGGAGGACAGGTGCCCAGGACAAGCCCTGGCAGGGACCGCCCGGTGGCGGTGATCACCGGAGGCTCCGGCGCCATCGGCACCGCTCTGGCCCACCGCCTCGACGAGGCCGGTTGGAGCGTCGTCTGCATCGACCTCGGTGCCGACCAAGGCCCTGACGACCCCACCTTCCTGGCGTGCGACATCACCGACGACGCGGCCGTACGCAGCACCTTCGCCGCCGTCGAACAGCGCTACGGCCGGCTCGACCTGCTGGTCAACAACGCCGGCATCTCTGCCATCGGGCGTTTCACCGACCACGACGTCACCACCCACGCGAAGGTGATGGCGGTCAACTACCTGGGCGCCGTCTCCTGCACCCAGGCGGCGCTGCCGGCCCTGACACGCAGTCACGGCAGGGTTGTCGTCACCAGCTCGGTCACCGGGTTCGCCCCGGTGCTCGGCAGGCCGGCGTACGTCGCCGCGAAGCACGCAGTGACCGGCCTCTTCACGGCCCTGCGGCCCGAGCTCGCCGCCTCGGGCGTCGGCGTGACGCTCGTGCACCCGACGTTCGTCACCGGCGGGATGTCCGAGGCCGCCGGGCGTGCCGACGGGACCGAGCGCAGCACCACCGGGGGCGAGATCACGCCCGACGACGTCGCCCGCGCGATCGTCGACGCCGTCACCCGCGGGACCGACCAGGTGTTCGTCGGGCGCTCTGCCCGCGCCGCGTGGCACCTGTGGCGGCTCGCACCCCGCACCTACGTCCGCACCATGACCAGGAGGTTGTCCCAGTGAGCCCCACCGACCAGTTGACCTGGGCCGTCATCGGCGCCGGTCCCACCGGCCTCGCCGCGGCCCGTGCCCTCCAACGGCACGAGCTGCCGTGGGCAGGCTACGAGGCCGCCAGCGGCGTCGGAGGGCTCTGGGACATCTCCTCCCCACGCAGCACGGTCTACGAGTCGGCCCACCTGATCTCGTCGCGCACGACCACGGAGTTCGCCGAGTTCCCGATGGAGACCTCGGTCGCGGACTACCCCGACCACCGCGCCCTCAAGCGCTACTTCGACGCCTACGCCGACCACTTCGGCCTGCGTACGGGCTTCGCCTTCGACACCGAGGTGACACGGGTCGAGCCCTCGGGCACCGAGTGGCTGGTCACCAGCACCGGGCCGGAGGGCACGACCACCCGCCGCCATGCCGGCGTGCTGATCGCCAACGGCACGCTCGCCGAGCCCGCCGTGCCGACCTTCGAGGGCAGCTTCGACGGCGAGGTGCTGCACACGAGCCGCTACAAGAGTGCGCGCACCTTCGCCGACCAGCGGGTCCTGATCATCGGGGCCGGCAACTCCGGCTGCGACATCGCGGTCGACGCCGTGCACCACGCCGCCTCGGTCGACCTGAGCGTGCGGCGCGGCTACTACTTCGTGCCCAAGTACATGCTCGGCAAGCCGTCCGACACCCTCAACCAGGGCAAGCCGATGCCCCGGCGCATCAAGCAGGCCCTCGACAGCCGGTTGCTCCGACTCTTCACCGGCGACCCGGTGAAGTTCGGCTTCCCGAAGCCGGACTACAAGATCTACGAGTCGCACCCGGTGGTGAACTCCCTCGTCCTGCACCACGTCGGCCACGGCGACATCGACGTACGCGGTGACGTGGCGCGCTTCGAGGGCCACGACGTGCTCTTCAAGGACGGCACCCGCGGCACCTACGACACCGTGGTGCTGGCCACCGGCTACCACCTGCACTACCCGTTCGTGGACCCCGCGCACCTCAACTGGACCGGTCCCGGGAGCGGCACCTCCCCCGACCTGCACCTCAACATCTTCCCGGGCGTACGAGGCCACGAGGCCACCCGCAACCTCTTCGTCCTCGGCATGGTCGAGGCCTCGGGCCTCGGCTGGCAGGGGCGCTACGAACAGGCCGAGCTGGTCGCCGGCTACCTCGCCGCCCGCGGTGAGGCACCCGAGCGGGCCGAGGCCCTCGACGCCGCCATCGCAGGGCCACGTCCCGACCTGACGGCCGGCTACCGCTACCTGGGGCTCGAGCGGATGAGCTACTACGTCAACAAGGACGCCTACCGCACCGCCGTGCGCGAGGCGTCCGCAGCGCTGCGGACGGAGGTCACCGCATGATGCTCCTGGCAGCCGACGACGTCGACGGCATCCGGATCGCCTTCGAGGAGGGGTCGCTGACGACCCTCAAGATCGTGATCGGCGCGATCCTCTTCGGCATCGCGCTCGACACCAAGGTCGAGGACTTCAAGCTCGCGCTCAGGCGCCCCGGCACGATCGCCATCGGCGTGGTGGCGCAGTTCCTGCTGCTCCCGGCGCTGACGTTCCTGCTGACGCTGCTGCTCGACGTCCGGGGCTCCGTGGCGCTCGGCATGATCCTGGTGGCGTGCTGCCCGCCCGGCAACGTCTCCAACATCCTCACGCACCGCGCCCGCGGCGACGTGGCACTGTCAGTCTCGATGACGGCCGTCGGCAACGTGCTGGCGATCTTCCTGATGCCCCTCAACGTGGCCTTCTGGGGCGCACTGCACCCGACCGGGCGCAAGGTGCTCGAGGACATCGAGCTCTCCGCCTTCGACATGCTCGTCGAGGTCGGGCTGGTCATCGGCGTCCCCTTCGTCGCCGGCATCACGATCGCCCACTTCTGGCCGCGCTTCGCGCAGCGGGCCGGCCGCCTCGTGGGTCCGGTCGCCTTCCTCGGCCTGGGAGCGGTGATCGTCGTGGGCGTCGCCAACAACTGGTCGATCTTCGTCGACCACATCGGGGTCGTCCTGGTCGCCGTTTTCCTCCACGACGCACTGGCGCTGGCGCTCGGGTGGGCCATTGCCCGAATGACGCGCCTGCCCGAGGCGAGCACCAAGGCGATGACGTTCGAGGTCGGCATCCGCAACGCCGGCCTCGGTCTGCTGCTCGTCTTCACCTACTTCGACGGCCTCGGCGGCATGGCGCTCGTGGCGGCCTGGTGGGGCATCTGGGACATCATCGCGGGACTCGCGCTCGCCCAGTGGTGGGGCGTCCGCAGCCGCACGAAGGTCGAGGTCGTCGCATGAGCCTCACGGTGCTGGTGACCGGCGGCAGCGGCTTCCTCGGCACCTCCGTGGTCCGCGGTCTCGCCAGGCGCGGCCACGCCGTGCTCTCGGCGGACCTGCGCCACCGCGGCGAGGCGCCGGCCGGTGTCGAGCAGCTGACGATGGACGTCACGGACGCGGACGCCGTCGAGGCGGCGTTCGCCCACCACGACGTCGACGTCGTCGTCCACCTGGCCTCCATCGTGACGCCGGGCCAGGACTCGGACGTCGACCTGGAGTACGCGGTCGACGTCACCGGCACCCGCCACGTGCTCGACGCCTGCCTGCGCCACGGCGTACGCCGCGTGGTCGTCTCGTCGTCGGGTGCGGCGTACGGCTACCACCCCGACAACGGCGCCGCCCACGGCGGCTGGCTCACCGAGGACGACCCGGTCCGGGGCAACCACGAGTTCGTCTACAGCCGCCACAAGCGGCTCGTCGAGGAGATGCTGGCCGAGCTGCGCACCACCCACCCCGAGCTGGAGCAGGTCGTCCTGCGCATCGGCACGATCCTCGGCGAGTCGGTCGACAACCAGATCACCGCGCTCTTCGAGAAGCAGCGGTTGCTCAAGATCCGCGGGGCCGAGTCACCCTTCGTCTTCATCTGGGACACCGACGTGGTCGGCGCGATCGAGCGGGCCGTCACGGGCGAGGTGACCGGCATCTTCAACGTGGCCGGCGACGGAGCCCTGACGATCGACGAGATCGCCGCCCGTCTGGGCCGCGGCACGATCGCCGTTCCCGAGCCGCTCATGAAGGTCGTGCTGGGCGTCGGTCGGCGCCTCGGGGTGAGCCGCTACGGCCCGGAGCAGACCGTCTTCCTGGCCCACCGTCCGGTGCTCGACAACACCCGCCTCCGCACGGTCCTGGGCTACGTGCCGGAGAAGTCCAGCGCCGAGGCGTTCGACGCCTGGCGAGTGGCGCGGGGCCTCTGAGGTCTCCTGGCGGCAGGACCTCGCGTGACCCTCAGCGGAGGGCGAGCTCCTCGCAGGACTTCAGGAGATTCTTCGGGCAGAGCTGGTCGAGGGTGTAGACGCCGTCACGCAGGACCGTCTGGGCTACGGTGTCGCGGGTGACGACGACCGGCTCCACCAGCAGCGCGGGGACGCCGTCGTACTCGGTGGTGTCCTCGGGCTCCTCGTCGAGCATCAGGTCGATCGCGAGGTCGGCCGCTCGCTGGGCCATCGTCTTGATCTGCTTGTAGACCGTGAGCCCCTGGGTCCCGGCGATCACGCGCTCCACCGCCGACAGCTCGGCGTCCTGTCCGGTGACGAAGGGATAGTTCTTGCCCCGGACCTTCAGCTCGGAAAGGGCCTCGACCACGCCTGCGGCCTGGGTGTCGTTGCCCGCGAGGATCCCGTCGACCCGGCCGATGCGACCCTTCTGGTCCAGCACGAACTTCTTGGCGGCGTCCGCGCTCCAGGTGTCGGGCGAGGCCTGGGCCAGGACCTTCACGCGGTGGCGCTTGAAGACCCCGAGGGCGGCCTCCCTGATCGCCGCGGCGTTGGCGTCACCGGCAGCGCCGTTGACCATGAGCACGCGGGAGCGGCGACCCTTCGCGTCGACGATGCCCTGCGCCATCATGCGACCGATGACCGCCGGGTCGGCGGAGACGAAGTAGTCGGCGCCCGGCAGGAACCGGTCGTAGGCGACCACCGGCACGTCACCGGCCTCCTCGACCAGCTGGCCTGCCGCCTCACTGTCGACCGCGTTGAGCACGATCACGTCCGCGCCGTCGTCCAGCGCCTCACGGAACTGCTCCGCCTGTCGGTCGGCGTCACGATCCGCGTAGGAGACGTAGTCGCACCCCTGGCAGGCGTCCCTCGACGTGCTGGGAGAAGACGGGCTCGTCGATCTCGGTCCACCGGCTCGCCTGCGACGAGGCGAGCAGCAGAGCCACCACGGCCTTGTCGGGCTTGACGCAGCCAGTCAGGCCGACCGCGCACATCGCGCACGCGGCGGCGAGAAGGAAACGCAACCACAACTTGTTGCCCATGACCCACCATCTTGTCAGAGAGGGGAAGAAGTGGCCCTGCCCCCGGGGTCAGCTCACCCCGAGCCCGACCCGCACCACGTGCACCGCGTCGGCCATGATGCGCCGTACGGCCTTGAACTCGGCCGGAGTCCACTGCAGCTTGTAGGTGTCAAGCCCGTAGACGCTCGGGATCGTGGCCTTGGTGAGCTTCTCGTAGCACTCGTCGGCCAGGCGCCCCTTGTCGTGGAAGGGGATGTCGAGGGTGTGGGAGACGTCGGTGGCGAAGTTCCACAGGAACATCGCCGACTCGGGGGCGACGGGCGCACGCTCGCTCTCCAGTCGCCGCTGGGCGCCGCTGAAGTCCATGAGGGTGGACTGGTCGGAGGTGATGCCGGCATCCCAGTCGATCTCCCACCCGGCCTCCTCGGCGTGGGCGACGGCCGCCTCGACGGACTCCCAGGTCATGAGCCGCCCGTCATGCGCTGCGAGCACCTCCCTGTCGCCCTCTCCCTTGCCCCACCAGAGCACGACGTCGCGGCCGTCGAAACGGATCACGACCGCCTGACCCGGGTCGGGGACGACGAGGGTGGGGCTCTTCACTCCCACTCGATCGTGCCCGGGGGCTTCGAGGTGATGTCGATGGTGACGCGGTTGATCTCCGCGACCTCGTTGGTGATCCGGGTGGAGATCTTCTCCATGACCTCGTAGGGGAGGCGCGCCCAGTCGGCGGTCATGGCGTCCTCGGAGGTGACCGGGCGCAGCACGACAGGGTGGCCGTAGGTACGTCCGTCGCCCTGGACGCCGACCGAGCGGACCTCGGCCAGCAGCACGACCGGCATCTGCCAGATCTCACGGTCGAGGCCGGCCTTGGTCAGCTCCTCGCGTGCGATGGCGTCGGCCTGACGGAGCGTGTCGAGACGGTCCTTGGTGACCTCGCCGATGATCCGGATGCCCAGGCCGGGGCCGGGGAACGGCTGGCGCCACACCATGCGCTCGGGCAGGCCCAGCTGCTCACCGACCGCACGTACCTCGTCCTTGAAGAGGGCACGCAGCGGCTCGACGAGCGCGAAGTTGAGGTCGTCGGGGAGTCCGCCGACGTTGTGGTGCGACTTGATCGTGGAGGTGCCGGCGCCACCACCGGACTCGACGACGTCGGGGTAGAGGGTGCCCTGCACCAGGTAGGCAGTGGCCTCGCCCTCCCCCTCCGTCACAGCGTCGCCGAAGACACGCACCTGGGCGGCCTCGAAGGTCCGGATGAACTCGTGGCCGATGATCTTGCGCTTGGTCTCCGGCTCGGTGACCCCCGCCAGTGCGGTGAGGAACTGCTCCTCGGCGTCGACCACGTCGAGGGAGTCGAAGACCTCCTCGAAGTCGCGGCGGACCTGCTCGGTCTCGCCCTGGCGCATCATCCCGTGGTCGACGTAGACGCAGGTGAGGCGGTCACCGATCGCGCGCTGCACCAGGGCCGCGGCCACCGCGGAGTCCACGCCGCCCGAGAGCGCGCAGATGGCGCGGCCCTCACCGACCTGCTCGCGGATCTTCTCGACCTGCTCCTCGACGACGTTGAGCATCGTCCAGGTCTGGCGACAGCCCGCGATGTCGTGGAGGAAGTGCTCCAGCACGCGCTGGCCGTGCTCGGAGTGCAGGACCTCGGGGTGCCACTGCACGCCTGCCATGCGGCGCTCGAGGTCTTCGAAGGCGGCCACCGGGGTGACCTCCGTCGACGCCAGGACGGAGAAGCCGGTGGGCGCCTGGGTGACGGTGTCACCGTGGCTCATCCACACGTTGTGCTGGACGGGCAGCTCGGCGAGCAGGGTGCCGGGCTGGCTGATCGTCACGGGCGTACGTCCGTACTCGCGCGTCCCGGTCGAGGCGACCTCGCCGCCGAGGCCCTGGGCCATGAGCTGGAAGCCGTAGCACATGCCGAAGACCGGCACGCCCGAGGCGAAGAGGGCCGGGTCGAGGGCCGGGGCACCCGCTGCGTAGACGCTGGAGGGACCACCCGACAGGATGATCGCGGCGGGGTTGCGAGCCAGCATGTCCTCGACGGTCGTGCCGTGCGGCACGATCTCGGAGTAGACCCTGGCCTCGCGGACGCGACGGGCGATCAGCTGGGCGTACTGCGCCCCGAAGTCGACCACCAGGACAAGATCGTGTTCAGGCGCAGTCATACCCCCGATCCTATCCGGCCGACGTAGCTCACGAGCCGCTGAGGTCGCCACGGCGACCTTCCCGGAAATGCACCAGGGCCCGACCGGGAGGGAGGGTGGCCGGGCCCTGACTGCCCACCAGGTCAAGGACCGGCTGGGCACGACCCGCGCATCAAAGGGAGGGAGAGATGTAGCGGGCCTGCAGGGCAATCATGACCCAGACCCCGTGTCGTCAGGCCAAATTCAGCAAAACCTCAACTTTTTTCTTGACATGTAGGACACCCGTCAGGTGATGGACACCACAGGCAGTCGCAGCGCAGCCGGGGCCGCTTCCGGCACCGCGGGTCGCCGCGGAGCGACGGGACGGATCGGCCGGTAGGCCTCCCCCAACGCCGGCCGCGCGTCAGGCTCTCCCTTGTTGGGCCAGTACGCCATCGCGCGCTCCGCCTGGGCCGTGATCGTGAGCGACGGGTTGACCCCCAGGTTGGCGGAGATCGCCGAGCCGTCGACGACGTGGATCCCGGGGTGCCCGAAGGCCCGCTGGTAGGGATCCACCACACCGTTGTCCGGACTGTCGCCGATGGTGCAACCACCGATGAAGTGGGCGGTGAGGGGTCGGTTGAAGGGCTCACCGATGGAACCGCCGGGCGTCCCGCCGAGAAGGTCGGACATCCGCCGCGTCGCCTCGTACGCCACCTTGATGTAGGTGGGGTTCGGCTCGCCGTGACCCTGGACGCTCGACATGCGCCAGCCGAACGGCGTCTTCGCCGGCACGGTGGTGATCGAGTTGTCCTTGGTCTGCATCACGAGCGCGATGATCGCCCGCTCCGACCAGTGCTTGAGGTCGTAGAGGTCGAAGACCTCCGCGCGCTTCGCCCACATCTCCTTGACCCAGTTGAGCGCCCGGTTCTGGCCCGGGACGTCGTCGACGAGCACGGTCTGGAGCAGCGACATCACGTTGCTGCCGTGGCCGTAGCGGACCGGCTCGATGTGGGTCTCCGCGTCGGGGTGGATCGAGGAGGAGATGGCCACGCCGTAGCTGTAGTCGACGCTGCGGTCGGGAGCGATCGCCCCGAGGATGGCCTCGGAGTTGGTGCGGGTGAGCACGCCGAGACGGTCGGAGATGTGCGGCAGGTCGCCGCTGCTCTTGAGCCGGTGCAGCAGCTTCTGGGTGCCCAGCGCGGCGGCCGAGAAGATCACCTGGTCACACGTGAAGCTCTTCACCGCCGTACGCCGCGAGAGCTTCGCCTTCGTCCAGCGCGCGGTCACCTCGTACCCACCCTCGGCGCGGGGTCGCACCCGGGTGACGGTGGTGAGCGGGTGCACGACGGCGCCCATCTGCTCGGCCAGGTGGAGGTAGTTCTTGACCAGCGTGTTCTTGGCGTTGTGACGACACCCCGTCATGCACTCGCCGCAGTTGAGGCACGTCCGCCGGGACGGGCCGACGCCGCCGAAGAACGGGTCCGCGACCTCGCTGCCCTCGTCCTGTCCGGGACCACCGAAGAAGACCCCGACCGGGGTGGGGTGGAAGGAGTCCGCCACGCCCATCTCCTCGGCAACCTTCTCCATCACGTCGTCCGAGGGCGTACGCACGGGGTTGGTCACCACGCCGAGCATCCGCTTGGCCTGGTCGTAGTAGGGCGCCAGCTCCGACTTCCAGTCGGTGATGTGGGCCCATGACGGGTCGGAGTAGAAGGGGTCGAGCGGTTCGTAGAGCGTGTTGGCGTAGACGAGCGAGCCGCCGCCGACGCCGGCTCCTGCCAGGATCATGCAGTCACGCACCATGTCGATGCGCTGGATCCCGTAGAGGCCGGCCGCCGGCGCGAAGAGGTAGCGCTTCAGGTCGAACGACGTGCGCGGGAAGTCCTCGTCGGAGAAGCGGGCGCCCGCCTCCAGGACGGCGACGGAGTAGCCCTTCTCGCTCAGGCGCAGCGCGCTGACCGAGCCGCCGAACCCTGAGCCGATGATGACGACGTCGTAGTGCGGCACGACCATCAGGCGCGGCCGAGCTTCTTCAGCACCTTGAGGCTGCTGGTCATGATGGCCGCGTACCTCTCCTCGGAGATGCCGAACGGCGGCGCGATCGCCGGGCCGCGCTGCGTGCCGACCGACTGGGTCTCGGTGTAGCGCAGGATGCCCTCGGCACCCTGGCGACGACCCAGGCCCGACTCGCGCATGCCACCCATCGGGGCGGCCAGCGAGCCGAACGCGGCACCGTAGGGCTCGTTGACGTTGACCGTGCCCGCCTTGACCCGGCGAGCGGTGGCCCGGGCACGCTGGTGGTCACGGCTGTAGATCGAGGCGTTGAGGCCGTACGTCCCGTCGTTGGCCCGTTCGACGGCCTCGGACTCGTCGTGGAAGCGGTAGAGCGAGACGAGGGGACCGAAGGTCTCGGTGCCGAAGCAGGTCATGTCGGGCGTGACGCCCTCCAGGACCGTGGGCTCGTAGTAGTAGGGGCCGAGGTCGGGCCGGGCCTTGCCGCCGGTGAGCACGGTCGCTCCCTTGGCGACGGCGTCGGCCACGTGGGCCTCGACGGTGTCGAGCTGGGCCTGACTGATCAGCGTGCCCACGTCGACCTCCCAGCTGGTCGACGCGCCCAGGGTCATCGCCTCGGTGCGCGCCACGAACCGCTCCACGAACCGGTCGTAGACCTGGTCGGCCACGAAGATCCGCTCCATCGAGATGCAGAGCTGGCCCGAGTTGGAGAATGCTCCTCGCACTGCGCCTTCGGCGGCCCGTTCCACCGACGCGTCGCGCAGGACGAGCATCGGGTTCTTCCCACCCAGCTCCAGCGAGCAGCCGATGAGGCGCTCGGCGCACTGGCTCGCGATCAGCTTGCCGGTGCGGGTGGACCCGGTGAAGCAGATGTAGTCGGCCGCGGCGATCATCGGCGTACCGACGTCGGCGCCCGCGCCGGAGACCACCTGCCACAGGTCGGCGGGGAAGCCCGCCTGGTCCATCAGCTCGGCGCCCAGCAGGCCGGTGAGGATGGTCTGCTGGTCAGGCTTCGCGACCACCGCGTTGCCGGCGGCCAGCGCCGGGATGCCGTCGCACAGCGCCAGGGTGAACGGGTAGTTCCACGGCGAGATGATGCCGACGACGCCCTTGGGGATGCGGTTGACCTCGACGTGGGTCAGCACCGGGAACATGCCCGGGACCCGCGTGGTGGCCAGGTGCTGGGCGGCCGTACGCCCGTAGTAGCGCGCCGTCATCGCCAGGTGGGCGACCTCGAGGAAGGCGTCCTTGCGGGCCTTGCCCGACTCCAGGCAGATGAGCTCGCAGATCTCCTCGCGGCGCTCCAGGACGACGTCGTGCAGGCGCAGCAGGATCTCCTGACGCTCCGCCACGGGCACCAGCTCCCACGCACGCTGCGCAGCCCGGGCCCGGGCGAAGGCGCGCTCGACGTCGACGACCTCGCTCTGCGGGATCGCGCCGAGCGGCTGGCCCCCCAACGGCGAGACGTGCTCGACCGTGCGTCCGGACGAGCTCGGAATGCGTGCGGTCAGTCGTGCGACGTACGCCAGGTCCAGCGCGTAGGTCGCGTCAGTGTGGAGCTCGGGGTCGCGCGGGCCGTCGGTCACGGGGCCGCGGGAGGAGGGCGTGGCACTCATGTCCCGAGAGTATGTGACCTGCGCCTCGCAAGGCTACCCCCGGGTACGGGTTGCCTGACGCCGGCAATCAGAGGATCTCGGGCGCGGCCACCCGCGCCTCGTCGGCCTCGGTGTCGGTGGCCATCTGCTGGCTCTGGCGCTCCGCCTCCACCCGACGCAACCAGTGGTCCACCTCGCGGTCGACCGTGCCCTTGTCCCAGCCCAGCTCGGGTGCCATCAGCTCAGCCACCTCGCGGGCCGCCTTCACGCCGCGGTCGAAGGTCTCGATCGAGATCCTCGTGCGGCGCGCCAGCACGTCGTCGAGGTGGCGCGCACCCTCGTGGGTGACGGCGTAGACCACCTCGACGGCGAGGTACTCGTCGGCGTGCGCCAACGGCTTCGCCAGCTCGGGCCGCTCGTCCACCAGCGTCAGGACCTCGTCGACGAGCCCGCCGAAGCGCCCCAGCAGGTGGTCGATCCGCCCGATGCCGATCCCCGCGTCGCGCGAGAGCGCGACCCGCTGGTTGGTGCGGGTCTCGAACCCGTACGCCCCCACCAGCGGCACCCGGTCGGTGATCGAGGGGAGCACGTCGTCGAGCTCGGCCACCGCCAGGTCCACGGCGTCGCGCGCCATCACCCGGTAGGTGGTCAGCTTGCCGCCGGCGATGAGCACGAGGCCGGGGATCGGGCTGATGGTGGTGTGCTCCCGCGACAGCTTCGTCGTCTCCGCCTCGACGCCCGCCTTGCGCAACGGCTTGAGCAGCGGGCGGAGGCCGGCGTACACGCCCTCGACGTCGTCGTGGTCGAGCGGGACCTTGAGCAGCGCGTTGACCTGCTCGAGGAGGTAGTCGATGTCGGTGCGGCTGGCGGCGGGGTGGGCGAGGTCCAGGTCCCACGGGGTGTCCGTCGTGCCGATGATCCAGTGACGACCCCACGGAATCACGAAGAGGACCGAGTGGGGCGTCTTGGTGATGAAGCCGCACTCCGAACGGATGCGGTCGCGGGGCACCACCAGGTGGATCCCCTTGGAGGCGTCGACGTCGAGGGCGCCCTGGCCGCCAATCATCTCCTGGATCTGGTCGGTCCAGACACCGGCGGCGTTGATGACGGTGCGCGCCCGCACGGTGAAGTCGACGCCGTTCTCCAGGTCGCGGGCCTCCACGCCGACGATCCGCTCGCCCTCGCGCAGGAAGCCGACGACCTTCGTGCGGGTCGCGACATGGGCCCCGTTGTTGGCAGCCGTGCGGGCGATCGTCATGACCAGGCGCGCGTCGTCGACCTGGGCGTCGTAGTAGCGGATGGCTCCGTGCAGGGAGTCGGTGCGGATGTCGGGGGCCAGACGCGCCAGCTCCTTGCGGAACACGTGCTTGTGGCGAGGCACACCGGTCTCGTACTTGCCGGCCATCGCCATGGCGTCGTACAGCGCGACGCCCGCGCCGACGTAGGGGCGCTCGTACGTGTGCTCGAGCGGGTAGAGGAACGGCACCGGCCGCACCAGGTGCGGCGCGAGGCGGGTGAGCAGCAGCCCACGCTCCTCCAGCGCCTCCTTCACCAGGGCGAAGTCGAACATCTCCAGGTAGCGCAGGCCGCCGTGGACCAGCTTGGAGGAGCGTGACGACGTGCCGCTGGCGAGGTCGCGCTGCTCGATGAGGCCGACGCTCAGGCCCCGGGTCACGGCATCGAGCGCCGCGCCGACCCCGACCACTCCCCCGCCGACGACCAGCACGTCGAGGTCACCCGCAGCCATGGCTTCCAGTGCGGCGGCGCGGGAGTCAGGGTTCAGCGCGATGGGTCGGCTCACCCGTCCAGTGTGTCAGGTGGGTGTGACCCGTCGGAGTCCGAGGACACCGGCACGAACCGTCGAGGCCTCTCTGGACGTCCGAGCATGCGGCCTTCGACTTCTGCGGTGCTCCACACGTCCGCCGTCCACCGGGAGAGCACCGCCCCGCCGCGCCGAGCAACGGGCGTGACGGGGCGGCATGCAGAATCACTTCCGGACGGAGACCTTCTTAGTGGCTCGCGCCGCGGAGTGGTCGACGCCAGCAGGGGTCACCGCGACGGTGACGGCGGCCTTGCCCTTGCCCTTCCTGGGCAGCGTGCCCAGTCGGACGACGACCGTCTTGCCGGCCTTGACCTTCACCATCTTGGTCAGGGTCTTGGCGCCGCGCTTGACATTCACCTCGGCCACGCCGTCGACGGAGCTACGCAGCGTCACGACGGCCTTCTTGCCCTGTCGGGCTCTCACCTTGGTGATCGCGACCGTCGCCGCCCGCTTGGTCACGACGACCGAGCTGGTCGCCGAGGTCGTGGTGTGCACACCGGCGCTCGCGACCACGCGGTAGTCCGCGTTGGTCCGCACCGACTCCAGGACGAGGGTCTCGCCCGTACGACCGCGCAGGTCGAGCCACTCGCCGTTGACACGGCGCTGCCACTGCAGTCGCGCCGGCGTCGCGGCGTCCAGCTCCACCTGGAGGGTGACGTCGCTTCCGGAGGTGACCTTCACCTGCTCGGTCAGGTCGGAGACGAGCACCGGAGCGGCGGAACCGTCGGCCAGGACGGTCTCGGTCGAGGTGACGGCCCTGGTCCGGGTGGTGGCGACGACACGGTAGGCGGTGCCCAGGTCGTCGGAGGCCACACGGCCCAGCTTCAGCGTCGTGGAGGTCGCGCCCTCCACGTCGGTCCACTCGCCGTCGACCGGCTTGACCTGCCACTGGAGGCGCTCGGCACCCTCGACCTCGACGCTCAGCACGACGCGCTCACCCGGGAGGACCGGGGTCTCTGCGGCCAGGTCGCTGCGCACCACCGGGGCGGGGGTGAGGTCCTCGAACGCGGGAGCGTCCATCCCGGCCTCGACGACCGCCTTGCGGCCGTCGTCGGTCTTGTGGACGGTGAACTCGTCCCACAGGTCGCCGACCTTGAACTGCGACTTGTCCAGCTTCACGCCGTCGCGGAAGAGCTTCAGGTAGGAGTCGTTGATCTCGGCGATGTAGGACTTCACCGTGAGGGTGTCCTCGTCGACGTCGACGACCTGGTAGGTCGAGATGCCCTGGGCCTTCTGCACCTGGGTGGCGCCGTTGAGCGTCCAGACGTTCTTGGCGTCGGTCTCGAGGTTGTAGTGCTTGGCACCGGAGTTCGACACCATGTAGACCGGGCCGTCGGTCAGGCCGGGGGTCGCGGTGACGTCGTCGTTGTTGAAACCACGCGCGTACGTGTGGTCGTGGCCCATCTGCACCAGGTCGATGTCGTGCTTCTGGAAGACCGGCACCCAGTGCTCGCGCAGGACGGGCTCGTTGCGGCCCGACGACGTCGAGTAGACCGGCTGGTGGAAGGTCACGACCTTCCACTTGGACTCGGAGGTGGCCAGCACGTGGTCGAGCCACGCGGCCTGGTAGCGGGTCCACAGGTCGGCGACGTCGCCCACGCAGTCCGCGCCCGAGCAGGACGGGATCACGTCGGGACGCAGGAACGTGCTGTCGCGGGTGGCGTTGACGGTGATGAACCGCACGCCCTGGTAGTCGGCGTAGTACACCGTCTCCTGGGCGAAGTCGGACCAGTGGTCGAAGTAGGCGCGGTGGTGCTTCGCGGCGTCCGAGTCACCCTCGGCCAGCCGGGCGAGCTCACCGATGGTCGAGTCGTTCGGGTTGTTCAGCGGGTATTCGAAGTGCGCCTTCCACGCCGTCATGAGCTTGTCGCCGGAGTACTCGTGGTTGCCCGGCGCAGCCATCACGTTCGTGGAGGCGGCGGAGTCCTTCATGCCGCTGAACCAGTTGCTCCACTGGGTGTCGTTCGACGAGGTGTCGATGAGGTCACCCGCGTGCACCGAGCCGATCGAGTCGGGGACACGCGCCTCGGCCTGCGCGACGACGGAGGGCCAGGTCGAGTCCAGCCCGACCTGCGCGTCACCGTAGTAGAGGTAGGAGAACTCCTTCTCGTCACGATCGGCGGTCTCGAACTCGTGCCAGCCGCTCCAGACGTTGTTCGACGAGACGCGGTAGGTGTACTTCGTGGCCGGCTTCAGCCCGGTGATCGTGGCGGAGAAGTGTCCGAAGTCGTTGCTGACCGACATCGGCTGGAGCAGCGCCCGGACCGACTTGAGGTCTCCACCGGCACTGGGGCGGATCTCCACCCGGCCGGTGGTGTGGGTCTTGACGGCGCCCTGGAAGGTGACGTTCTGGCTGGTGCAGGGGTCGTCCGTGGGGGTGAGGATGACCCGGGTCGGCTTGGGCCGCAGCTCCTCGGCGGTGAGCGGGAGCAGGTCAGTCATCGCGAACCAGATGTCGGACGAGGACGCGCGGTCGTTGTGCACCTCGACCGCGACCACGTTGCGTCCGACCTTCAGGTCGTCCTTGAGCAGCGTGACGGGCAGCGACTCGAAGCCGGTGCCACCCACGTTGGCGTAGCTGAGGCCCTCCATGCCGGGGTCGACGTCCTGGCGGGCCACCTCCTTGCCGTTGAGGTAGACGATCGCGCCGTCGTCGAGGTTGACGGTGCCGCGCAGGGCGCCGAGGTCCTTGAGCTGCTCCACGGTCAGGTCGAAGGCGGTGCGGAAGAAGTAGGTACGCACCCGCTCACCCGTGGCGCCGTTCATCTCCAGCTGCACCGAGGCGGTGTGGGTGCTGCTGTAGGCAGGGCTCTGGGTGCCGCTGGAGATCTTGCCGCCGAAGGTGCCGGCACCGGTCTTCCAGGTGGCGTCGTCAAAGCCGTCCTTGGTCCATGACAGGGGGTCGGTGTGGCCCTCGGAGGGGAACGTGTCGTTCTCGAGGTAACGCCAGGTGGCGTTCTTGCTGACCACCGGCGTCGACGCGACGGAAGCCGCGGAGACGACCTGGGGCAGAGTCTGGGGGGAAGCGGCGGCCGGACCGACCAGGGTGGTGGTCAGACCGGCGAACAGGGCGGCAGCAGCCAGGCCGGCCGTGGCGCGGCGGCGACCTGTGGTCGTCGAGTGGGGTGACATGAGGCTCCTCGGGAGTCTGGTTCGTCTGGTTGAGCCCCCACCACACCCCGGCCGCGTGAACCCGTCGGGGCCGTCCGGCGACACGGACGCGACTCGACGGAGAACAGTGAACGGGCCGGGTGAACACCACGTGACGTCCATTCACCGCCCAGCCCTCGGATCGATCAGCTCACCGCCGGCGGCGCCGGATCCGCACGGCCCCACCCTGTCCGCGGCCGTTGTCGCCGCGCTCGACGTCGAAGTCCTCGGTCGCCTTGACCAGACCGATCAGCTTGGCGTAGCCCCAGTTGCGCGCGTCGAACTCCGGCGCCCGCTTGGCGATCGTCGACCCGACGTTGCCCAGGTTGGCCCACCCGTCGTCGTCGGAGCAGGCCGACACCGCATTGCGGAGCAGCTGCATCAGGTGGGCGTCACCCCTGAGCCGCTTCGTGGGCACCCGGTTGGCAGCCGCCTGCACCGAGGCTGCCGGGCCCGGGTCCTCGGTGGACTCCCGGTCGTCGTCGGACTCGTCCACCTCGTCCTCCACCCCGAGCACGTCGGCGTAGATGAACCGGTCGCACGCAGCGCGGAAGGCCTCCGGGGTCTTACGCTCACCGATGCCGTAGACGGTCTTGCCGGACTCGCGCAGCCGGGCGGCCAACCGGGTGAAGTCGGAGTCGGAGGACACCAGCACGAACCCGTCCAGGCGGTCGCCGTAGAGCAGGTCCATCGCGTCGATGATCAGTGCGCTGTCGGTCGCGTTCTTGCCGGTCGTGTAGGCGAACTGCTGGATCGGCTGGATGGCGTGCCGGTTGGAGGCGTTCTTCCAACCCGTCAGCTGAGGCGTGGTCCAGTCGCCGTAGACCCGCTTGACCGTCGCCACGCCGAAGGTGGCGATCTCGGCCATCAGGGCGTCGCAGAGCGCGGGCTGGGCGTTGTCGGCATCGATCAGGACCGCGAGGCGGTCGTCAGGGCGTCCGGGCATGCCGCGACCCTACTGACGGCCTGGCGCCGAGCGCGCACGGACGCCCCACGTCGTGAGGCAGCCCGGGGGGCGGTTCAGCGCGACCGGGACGACCCGGCCGTCATTCGGGCCGGCCGAGCGGGCCGATGTCCACCGACTGCACCACGTGGTCCGCGAGGATGTCCACGAGCATGAGGGTGACCATGAAGGCGCCCTCCGGCGTGTCGGCGAGAGTCGCGAGCAGCGCGTCGCCCATCGTGATGTGCAGTCCGTCGTTGAGCGGAAGGAGGCACTCCAGCACCACCGGGCCCGTGACGGTGTCACCGGGCATCACCCCGCCGAGCCACTGCCAGGACTCGAACTCCTGGACTTCTGTCGGCGCCGGAGCGCCGGGGGTGGTCGGCACGAACTCGACGCGCGCACGCAGTCGGTACTGGGTGGCCCAGTCCACGTTTCCCCTGAGGGAGACATCGGTGCCGTTGCCGACGAGGTAGAGGGTGCCACCGTCGTCCACCACCTCGAACCTGTCCGTGTGGGCGAAGGAGGCCGTGGAGACGACCGGGACCACGAAGAGCTCCGTGACCGACGTGAAGCCGTCCGCCATGAACTCCAGCTTCAGCGGGTAGCCCTGGTGGGGCTCATGGGCGCTGCGAACGAGGTAGCCGTCGAGCCGCGCCTGGTCCTCCGGGGAGAACGGCGTGCGGAAGGTGTACGTCCCCTGGAAGTCGGACGTGACCTGCACGCCCCGCAACCAGCCCACGGGTGCCCCGGGCTCGAAGACCATCTCCTGGTCCGCCGTGGGGCCGGGCATCGTGACGCGCATGGTGAGCTCGGCAGCCTCGACGTTGCCACGCTCCGACGTGACGTAGGCGTTCTTCAGGTCGAGGCGGAAGAACCCGTCACTCGGGTTCGCTCGGGCGAAGCCGGAGTCGCCCTTCTCGAACACGAGCTGAGGCCTGGCCAAGGAGGCCGCGAATGCCGGCGTGGCCGAGGCCACCGTGACGGCAGGAACTGACCACACAGCAGTCCCGAGGACGGCACGACGCGAAGGAACCATAGATCCAGACACTCCACCCAAGACAAGTTGGACGAGGACCCGGACCTCGACAGACGCTCAGAGGCTAGGTCGAACGACTCCCGGTCCGCTGGCGAACGAGCTGCTCTTTACCTTGCGGTCCACGATCTGGAACGACGAGTCTGCTGGCCGGGCCGCGGGCGGTGTCCTGCTCTCAGGAGCGGACCCGGGACCCCAACGACGTACGCCGCTCCGCGTGCATCGGGTGCGCGGCGCGGGTGGCGGCCATCAGGGCGGGGTCGAGGTCTGCGACGGCCAGACCGGCCTCGCGACCGAGCCGGGCGAGCGGACGTCCTTCAGGGTCGTAGACCGCGGAACCGCCCGCGAAGACCGTCCCGTCGTGGCTGCACTCCCCCGTCAGCCCGGAGAAGAGGGAGAAGATCCCGTTGTCGAGGGCACGCGCCGGGTAGTAGAGGTCGCGGCGGTGCTCACCCCCGACGAAGAAGGCGCCACTGTTGACGTAGAGGCGGGCACCGTCGACAGCGGCCGCGCAGGCATGCTCGGGGAAGGAACCGTCGTAGCAGACGGAGAGTGCCACCTCCCACCCGTCGACCTCGATCGACGTGCCGTGCTGACCGGCCACGAACTGGCTCTGGTCCAGGTCGTCGGAGAGGTGCTGCTTGTCGTAGGGGGCGGTGACCGAGCCGTCAGGCTTCACCACGATGCTCGAGAGCGTCTTCGCCCCGCCACGGTCCAGGGGCGCTGAGAGCACCACCGTCACCCCGGAGCTCCGGGTCGTCTCCCGCAGAGGTGCGAGGAGCTCGGGCAGCCCCTCGACCGAGGGTGGGCGCGAGAAGGCCGCTGAGCAGTAGTTGGTCAGGAACGTCTCCGGCAGCACCAACAGGCGTACGTCCTGTGCCGCGGCTTCACGGGTCAGGTCGACCGCCGCCGAGACGTTGGCCTCCGCAGAGAGGCACGCTGCGGGCGCCTGCCCAGCAGCGACCCGTAGCGTCCTCATGCGCCCAGCCTGCCGGAGCGTCAGCCGACGACGACCTCGACGCGCTGGAACTCCTTGAGCTCGGTGTAGCCGGTGGTGGCCATCGAGCGCTTCAGGGCGCCGATCAGGTTCATGGTGCCGTCAGCGACGCGGGAGGGACCGAAGAGGATCTCCTCGAGCGTGCCGACCGGCTCGAACTCGACGCGCTGGCCACGCGGCAGCGCACCGTGGGTGGCCTCCGAGCCCCAGTGGAACCCGTGGCCCGGTGCGTTCGTGGCACGCGCCAGCGGGGAGCCGACCATCACGGCGTCGGCGCCGCAGGCGATCGCCTTGGGGATGTCACCCGACCGGCCGATCGAGCCGTCGGCGATGACGTGGACGTAGCGGCCACCCGACTCGTCGAGGTAGTCGCGGCGGGCCGCGGCGACGTCGGAGACGGCCGAGGCCATCGGGACGGCAATGCCCAGCACCGAGCGGGTGGTGTGCGCGGCACCGCCACCGAAGCCGACGAGGACGCCGGCGGCACCGGTGCGCATCAGGTGCAGCGCAGCCTGGTAGGTCGCGCAGCCACCGACGATGACCGGCACGTCGAGCTCGTAGATGAACTCCTTGAGGTTCAGCGGCTCGGCCTGGCTGGAGACGTGCTCGGCGGAGACGGTGGTGCCGCGGATGACGAACATGTCGACGCCGGCGTCGACGACCGTCTTCGCGAACTCCTTGGTGTGCTGGGGCGACAACGAACCGGCCACGGTCACGCCCGCCTCACGCATCTGCTTGAGGCGCTCGGTGATCAGCTCGGCCTTGATCGGCTCGGTGTAGATCTCCTGCAGCCGACGCGTCGCGTCGACGCCGCGGAGGGCAGCGACCTCCTCCAGCAGGGGCATGGGGTCGGCGTACCGGGTCCAGAGCCCCTCGAGGTTGAGGACGCCCAGGCCGCCGAGGCGACCGAACTCGATCGCCGTGGCCGGGGACATCACCGAGTCCATCGGGGCGGCCAGCACGGGGAGGTCGAAGCGGTAGGCATCGATCTGCCACGCGACGCTGACCTCCTCGGGGTCACGCGTACGACGTGACGGCACGATGGCCACGTCGTCGAAGGCGTAGGCCCGGCGGGCCCGCTTGTTCTTGCCGATCTCGATCTCGGTCACGTGGTCACTCTCCCAGAACGTCTGCCCCGGAGCGATCCCGCTCCAGATGAAGGCTTCCCGCTGCGTCGAGCGGGAGGTGTGGATCTGTCGTCCAGACGCCCGGAGTCCCGGGTGCGCTGGACGCCCGGCACGTCAGATGCCCGAGTAGTTGGGCGCCTCGACGGTCATCTGCACGCCGTGCGGGTGGCTCTCCTTCAGCGAGGCCGAGGTGATACGCACGAAGCGGCCCTTCTCCTGGAGCTCGGGCACCGTGCGGGCACCGACGTAGAACATCGACTGGTTGAGCCCGCCGATGAGCTGGTGGGCCACCGCGGAGAGCGGGCCACGGTAGGCGACCTGGCCCTCGATGCCCTCGGGCACGATCTGGTCGTCGCTGGCGACCTCGGCCTGGAAGTAGCGGTCCTTGGAGTAGGACTTCTTGCCGCGGCTCGACATCGCAGCCAGCGAGCCCATGCCCCGGTAGGACTTGAACTGCTTGCCGTTGACGAAGACCAGCTCGCCGGGCGACTCCTCGCAGCCAGCCAGGAGCGAGCCGAGCATCACCGAGTCGGCGCCGGCGACGAGCGCCTTGGCGATCTCACCGGAGTGCTTCATGCCGCCGTCGGCGATCACCGGGACGCCGGCAGCCTTGGCGGCGAGCGAGGCCTCGTAGACCGCGGTGACCTGCGGGACGCCCACGCCGGTGACGACGCGGGTCGTGCAGATGGAGCCCGGTCCGACGCCGACCTTGATCGCGTCGGCCCCGGCGTCGACGAACGCCTGCGCACCGGCCTTGGTGGCCACGTTGCCGCCGATGACCTGGACGTGCTTGGTGGCCGGGTCGGACTTGAGGCGCTTGACCATGTCGAGCAGCAGGTGCACGTGGCCGTGGGCGGTGTCGGCGACCAGGACGTCGACCCCGGCCTCGATCAGGCGGGTCGCACGCTCCCAGGCGTCGCCGAAGTAGCCGATGGCCGCCCCGACGAGCAGGCGTCCGTCGGCGTCGTACGACGCGTTGGGGAACTGCTCGCCCTTGACGAAGTCCTTGACGGTGATGAGGCCGGTGAGGGTGCCGTCGGGGTCGATGAGGGGAAGGCGCTCACGCTTGTGGGCACGCAGCAGGGCCGTGGCCTCGTCGCGGTCGATGCCGGTGGGTCCGGTGACCAGGGGCATCGGGGTCATCACCTCGTCGACCTTGGTGGTCGCCCACTCCGCGACGGGCGTGAAGCGCAGGTCGCGGTTGGTGATGATGCCGATGAGCTTGTTGGCGCCGTCGACGACCGGCAGGCCGGAGACCCGGTACTCCCCGCAGATGCGGTCGAGGTCCTCGAGTGTCGCCTCGGGGCCGATGGTCACGGGGTTCGAGATGACGCCGGTCTGGGTCCGCTTGACGAGGTCGACCTGGTAGGCCTGGTCGTCGATGGAGAGGTTGCGGTGGAGCACGCCGATGCCGCCCTGGCGCGCCATCGCGATCGCCATCCGGGACTCGGTGACGGTGTCCATCGCCGCGCTCAGCAGCGGGACCCGGATCGAGATCTCACGGGTCAGCCGCGTGGTGGTGTCGATCTCGTCCGGGGCGAGGTCCGACTCACCGGGGAGCAGCAGGACGTCGTCGTAGGTCAGGCCGAGGGTTGCGAACTTCTCCGGGGTCTCCACCCCGCAGATTCTAGCCCGCCCCACGGCGGGAACGAGAACGCGGACCGCTCGCCCCCGGGTGCGATCGGGCCTCGCTGGGTAAAGGGGCCAGCGTGGACGTCACGAGCAGGAGGACCTCGGTGGTCGTGGGGGCGGCAGCCGTCGTGGCCGTGGCGGGTCGGGCGGGCGGGTTCCTGTGGCCGCTGCGCCCGGACGAGGCCGGCTACCTGCTGGCGGCACGCGCCTGGTCCCCCCTCCCCGACTCCCTCTTCCACCCCTACTTCGTCGACCGGCCACCGTCGCTCCTGCTGCTCATCAAGGCCACCGACGCGATCGGCGGGCCGTACTTCCTGCGCTTCGTCGCGGCACTGGGATGCGGGCTCGCCGTCCTGCTCGCCGCCGCGTTCACCCGGGAGGCGGCGCGCAGCCTCCCCCGACCGTGCCCACCGACCGAGCTCGGCAGGGCTGTCGCCGGGGCGGCCGTGCTGACGGCCGCCCTGCTCCTCACCGGGCAGATCGACCCGGTCGGCGCGAAGGGCGAGCTTCTCGGGGTGCCGTTGGTGCTCGGCAGCGCCGTGCTGGCGCTCAGGGCCCTGCGGACCCGCTCGACGTGGCTGGCGGGCTGCGCAGGACTGGTGGCGATGTCGGCGGTCGGGCTCAAGCAGAGCCTGCTGGGCGGACTCGTCTTCGGTGCCGTGCTCCTGCTCGCGGCCGTCGCGACCCGGCGCGTCGACGTCCGCGCGGGCGTGGTGCTGGGCGCAGCCGCGACCGCCGGAGCGGCCGTCCCTGTCCTGGCCACCGTGGCGGGGACGCTGGCTGTCGGTGCCGACCTCGCGAGCCTCGAGTACGCCGTGCTGGGCTTCCGCAACGACGCAGCTCGGGTGCTCCTCGACGAGCCGACGTCGTCGTCGCGGCACCGGATGGTGGAGCTGACGATCATCTTCGCCACGTCCGGCATGGCACTGGTGGTGCTCTGGTGCCTGGCCAGGGCGCGGGTGTCGCTGCGGCGCCTGCCGGCACCCGTCGCTGCCTCGCTCGCCACCCTGGCCGCCGACCTCGTCGCCATCGGCGTCAGCGGGAGCTTCTGGAAGCCCTACCTCTTCGCCCTGGCGCCCTCCCTGGTGATGGCCTGGGCCTGCACGCAGCTGACGGTGGCGAGCCCGACGGCGACGGCGCGCGACACCACGCCCACCCAGCGGTGGCGGCCACGCCTCGGGGCGCTCGTGGTCGCGTTCTGCGTGGCGAGCACCCTGTTCTCCCTGGCCGGGGCCTGGGCCGCCTGGGCGAGGGGGGAGCCCCCGCGCCAGTACATCCTCGGCAAGGAGATCGGACGGGTGTCGGGGCCGGACGACACCCTCGTCGTCTACGGAGGGCGGGCCGACATCCAGTGGGCGAGCGGCCTGGGCTCGCCCTACGAGCACCTGTGGTCGTTGCCCATGCGCACCCTCGACCCCGACCTCTCCGAGCTGGACGCACTGCTCGCCGGCCCCGACGCCCCGACCTGGCTGGTGGCCGCCGTCAGCCTGGATGCGTGGGGCGGGCTGGGAGCCCGCCACCTGCGCGAGACGATCAACCAGAGGTACGCCGTCGTGGGGACCTACTGCGGCATGACCGTGTGGCGACGCGTCGACGCGCCCCCGGTGCCTGCGCTGGACCCGGACTGCGAGACACCGTGGGGCCGTCGATGAACCTCAGGCGCCGAGCTGCGCCTTCTCGGCGCCCAGGGTCGTGTCCTGGCCGTGGCCGGTGTGCACCACCGTCTCGTCGGGCAGGGCGAAGAGCACCCGCCTGATCGAGTCGACGATGACGTCGGCGTCGCTGTAGGAACGGCCAGTGGCCCCCGGACCACCGTGGAACAACGTGTCGCCGGTGAAGACGACGCCGAGCTCGGGGACGTACAGGCAGACCGCGCCGGGGGCGTGCCCCGGCGTGTGCAGCACCCGTACCGTCACTCCGGCGACCGCGATCTCCTGGCCGTCGCGGAGGTCGACGTCCCACAGGTGGTCGGGGTGGACGAGCTCCCACAGCGGCTTGTCGTCGGGGTGCAGCAGGATCGGGGCGACCGTACGCTCGCGCAGCGCCGGCGCCACCCGCACGTGGTCGTCGTGGGCGTGGGTGCAGACGATGGCCCGGACGGTGCGGTCCCCCACCACCTCCATGATGGCGTCCACGGAGTGGGGGGCATCGATGACGATGACCTCGGTGTCGTCGCCGACCACCCAGATGTTGTTGTCGACCTCGAAGGTCTCGCCGTCGAGCGAGAAGGTCCCGGAGACGACGGCGTGGTCGATGCGTGCGCTCATGGCGCTCATCCTTCCAGCACGACGACGGAGCGCAGGACGTCACCGTGGTGCATCTTGTCGAAGGCGGCCTCGACGTCGTCGATCCCGATCTCCTCACTGACGAACGCGTCGAGGTCGAGTCGACCCTGCAGGTAGAGGTCGGTCAGCATCGGGAAGTCCCGGCTGGGCAGGCAGTCGCCGTACCAGGACGACTTCAGCGACCCACCGCGTCCGAAGACGTCGATCAGCGGCAGGTCGGGGACCTTCATGTCCGGCGTCGGGACGCCGACGAGGACGACCGTGCCGGCCAGGTCGCGGGCGTAGAAGGCCTGCTTCCAGGTCTCGGGCCGCCCCACCGCCTCGATCACGACGTCAGCACCCTCGGCCCCGTGGTCGGAGCAGATCGCCTTGATGCCCTCGACCGCGTCGACCTCGGCGGAGTTGACGGTGTGCGTGGCACCCATCGCGAGCGCCTGCTCGAGCTTGCGGGGGTCGATGTCGACCGCGACGACCTTGGACGCGCCCGCCAGGGCCGAGCCGGCGATGGCCGCCATGCCGACACCACCACAGCCGATGACGGCGACGGTCCTGCCGCGGGTCACGTTGCCGGTGTTGATGGCGGCGCCCAGTCCGGCCATCACGCCGCACCCGAGCAGACCGACGGCTGCCGGACGGGCCGCGGGGTCGACCTTGGTGCACTGACCTGCCGCGACCAGGGTCTTCTCCGCGAAGGCACCGATGCCCAGGGCGGGCGTGAGCTCCGTGCCCGCGTGCTCGCCCTCGGCAAGGGTCATCTTCTGGGTGGCGTTGTGGGTGGCGAAGCAGTACTGCGGCTCCCCCCGCTCGCACGCCCGGCACTCGCCGCAGACCGCACGCCAGTTGAGCACCACGAAGTCGCCCGGCGCGACCTGGGTGACGCCCTCGCCGACCGCTTCGACGACGCCGGCCGCCTCGTGGCCGAGCAGGAACGGGAACTCGTCGTTGATCCCACCCTGGCGGTAGTGCAGGTCGGTGTGGCAGACCCCGCAGGCCTGCACCTTGACCACGGCCTCACCCGGACCGGGGTCGGGGACGTTGATCGTGACCACCTCGACCGGGGCGTCCTTGCTCATCGCCACCACTGCCTTGACCTGTTGCACTGGGCCACCTCCGCGTACGTCGTCCATCCGGTGCGGCGAGCCGGTCCGGCCCGCCGACGCTTTGCAGCAAACGTACGTGTCCCTCCCCCGGTACGGCCAACGGCCCGCCACCCCGAGGGGTGGCGGGCCGTGGAGCCGTGTGGCTGGGGGCGATCAGTGACCGTGGCCGTGGCCGTGGCCACCCGCAGCGGTGCCCTCGTCCTCGTCCTCGGGCTTGTCGACCACGAGCGTCTCGGTGGTCAGCAGCATCGCAGCGATCGAGGTTGCGTTGACCAGCGCGGAGCGCGTCACCTTCACCGGGTCGAGCACGCCCTGGGTGACCAGGTTGCCGTACTCACCGGTGGCGGCGTTGTAGCCGTACTCCTTGCCCTCGGCCTTGCCGCCCTCGCGCACCTTGGTGGTGACGACGTAGCCGTTCTCGCCACCGTTCTCGGCGATCCAGCGCAGCGGCTCGTCGACGGAGCGACGAACGACGCGGACGCCGGCAGCCTCGTCACCGACGAGGCCCAGGTCGCCCTCGAGCACCTCGACGGCGTGGATGAGCGCGGAGCCACCGCCAGCGACGATGCCCTCCTCGATCGCGGCACGCGTGGAGGAGACAGCGTCCTCGATGCGGTGCTTCTTCTCCTTGAGCTCCACCTCGGTGTGGGCACCGACCTTGATCACGCAGACACCGCCGGCCAGCTTCGCGAGGCGCTCGGAGAGCTTCTCGCGGTCCCAGTCGGAGTCGGTGTTCTCGATCTCGGCCTTGATCTGGTTGACCCGGGCCTCGACCTCGGCGGCCTCACCGGCGCCGTCGACGATGGTGGTGTTGTCCTTGGTGACCACGACGCGGCGGGCCTGGCCCAGCACCTCGAGGCCGGCCTGGTCGAGCTTGAGCCCGACCTCGGGGGCGATGACCTGGCCACCGGTGAGGACCGCGATGTCCTGCATCATGGCCTTGCGGCGGTCACCGAAGGCCGGCGACTTCACCGCGACGGCGTTGAAGGTGCCGCGGATCTTGTTGACGACCAGGGTCGAGAGCGCCTCACCGTCGACGTCCTCGGCGAGGATGAAGAGCGGCTTGCCGGTCGCCATGACCTTCTCCAGGAGCGGCACCAGCTCGGCGACCGAGGAGACCTTGCCCTGGACGAGCAGCACGTAGGGGTCGTCGAGGACGGCCTCCATGCGCTCGGGGTCGCTGACGAAGTAGGCCGAGATGTAGCCCTTGTCGAACTGCATGCCCTCGGTGAACTCGAGCTCGGTGCCCATGGTGTTGGACTCGTCGACGGTGATGACGCCGTCCTTGCCGACCTTGTCGAAGGCCTCGGCGAGCAGCTCGCCGATGTGCGCGTCGCGCGACGAGATCGTCGCGACCGACGCCATGTCCTCCTTGGAGTCGACCTCACGGGCCGCCTCGCGGAGCGCGTCGCTGAGGGCCTCGGCCGCGGCGTCCATGCCGCGCTTGAGGCTCATCGGGTTGGCGCCGGCGGTCACGGCCTTGAGGCCCTCGTGGACCATGGCCTGGGCCAGCACGGTGGCGGTGGTGGTGCCGTCACCGGCGACGTCGTTGGTCTTGGTGGCAACTTCCTTGCAGAGCTGCGCACCGAGGTTCTCGAAGGGGTCGTCCAGCTCGATCTCACGGGCGACGGAGACACCGTCGTTCGTGATGGTCGGAGCGCCCCACTTCTTGTCCAGGACGACGTAGCGGCCCTTGGGGCCGAGCGTCACCTTGACGGTGTTGGCGAGCGCGTCGACTCCGCGCTCGAGCGCACGACGAGCGTTCTCGTCGAACTCAAGGATCTTGGGCATTGCTGCTCCTCTTGGTGGTTCTCAGGGCCGGGGTGCCGGCGAGTTCTCAGGGCCGGGGTGCCGGCGAAATGGCGTCCGCCCGACGGGCGGGTGCGCCGACGTGCTTCGAACGAAGCGGTGTCAGGCACACCCAACGCCGCCGGGCGGGATGCCAGTTCGTCAGGAAACGATGGCGAGGACGTCGCGCGCCGAGAGGATCAGGAACTCGTCACCCGCGTACTTGACCTCGGTGCCGCCGTACTTGGAGTAGATGACCTTGTCGCCGACGGCGACGTCGACCGGGACGCGGTCGGTGCCGTTCTCGGCGAAGCGGCCGGGGCCCACGGCCACGACCTCACCCTCCTGGGGCTTCTCCTTGGCGGTGTCCGGGATGACCAGGCCGGAAGCCGTGGTCTGCTCGGCCTCGAGGGGCTTGACGACGATGCGGTCCTCGAGGGGCTTGATGTTGACCGACACGATGTCGACCTCCACTTTCTGCACGTGAGTCTGTGTGTCTGGACGGGGGTGCGGGGTGGTCCGGCCAGCCGGAGACCCGCGGGGTGCCGCCGTTCTCGACCGCGCCGTCGCGGGGGTCGTGGTCGTTCACGGCTGCTGGCATTCTCGACATGAGAGTGCCAAGCCAGACGTTAGCACTCCCCGTCTGTGAGTGCCAGCACAGGAGGAGCGGAGTCCGGCGGCTGGAACATGGGGGAGGATGCACGGGTGGACCTCGACACCTTCACCTGGCTGCTCACCCCCGACGGCCAGCGGCTGCTGGAGCAGGCGGCGCACCTGTACGCCGACCACGAAGGCAACCCCTTGGCCGCCGCCGCGGCGGTACGCAGGGTCGAGCCCGACCCCGAGCGGGCGGCCGCCGCGCTCACGCAGGTGCAGCTGCGAGTCAAGGGCGTCGCCAAGTTCGGCGAGGACGCGTTGCGCATGTACTTCACCCCTGACGGCCTGGAGCAGGCCACCCGCAGCCGCGTCGCGGCCCACCGGGCGGCTCGACTGGCGGCCGCGCGACCGAGCTCGGTGGTCGACCTCGGCTGCGGCATCGGCGGCGACCTGGTCGCCTTCGCCCGCGCCGGACTGACGGCTGCCGGCGTCGACCTTGACCCGGTCCGCGCCCGCGTCGCCCAGGCCAACCTCGACGCGCTCGGACTGCCCGGCGCCACGATGGTGGCCGACTCCACCTCCCTGGACCTCGACGGCTTCGGTGCCGCCTTCGCCGACCCCGCGCGCCGGGGAGCTCGCGGCCGCGTCTTCGACGAGACCGGCTGGACCCCTCCGTGGTCGTTCGTGCTGGAGCTGCTGCGGCGTACGTCCGTGGTCAAGGTCGCGCCCGGCGTCGGCCACGACCTGGTGCCCGAGGGCGTCGAGGCCGAATGGGTGAGCGACCAGGGCGAGGTGAAGGAGGCCGCGCTATGGTCGCCCGGCCTGGCGACCGTACGCCGTCGCGCGACCGTCATCTCGGGCGACGGCCTGGTCAGCCTGACCGACGAGGACGATCCCTACCAGGGCCAGGACCGCCCCGTGGTCGACCTCGCCGAGCACCTCTACGAGCCCGACGGCGCGGTGATCCGGGCAGGACTCGTGACCGCCGTGGCGGCGGGCGTCGGCGGTGGCCTGCTCGACCCCCACATCGCCTACGTCACGAGCGACCAGTCGTTCCGCTCCCCCTTCATGAAGTCGTACTACGTCATCGAGGAGCTCCCCTACCGGGAGAAGCAGCTCAAGGCGGCGCTGGTGGAGCGCAACATCGGTCCCCTCACCATCAAGAAGCGTGGCGTCGACATCGTTCCCGAGCAGCTGCGCAAGCGTCTGGGGCTCACCGGCGACGTCGAGGCGACCATCGTGCTGACCCGCGTCGGCGGGGTCGGCCGCGTGCTTCACGTACGCCCGTTCTGACCCTCCCGCCCTCCCGACGTCTCGTACGTCCGGCCGCGCCGGCGCCACTGACCGGCGCCGACGCGCACTGACGAGCACACTGACCGGCCGCCCAACATTATTTACTGGACATTAGTGTGCGACGCACACTAATGTCGCCGCCATGAACGATGACGTCCTCGCCAGCCACCTCCAGGAGCTGCGCCGCGGCACCGTGGTGATGGCGGCGCTGGCCACCCTCACGCGCCCCACCTACGGCTACGCACTGCTGGAGGAGCTCGCCGCAGCCGGCTTCGCCGTCGACGGCAACACCCTCTACCCCCTGCTGCGGCGCCTGGAGAAGCAGGGCCTGCTGACCAGCGAGTGGAACACCGAGGAGTCCAGGCCCCGCAAGTTCTACCGCTGCACCCCCGAGGGCGAAGCCCTCCTGACGGCCCTGCTCGACGAGTGGCAGAGCCTGCACACGTCCATCGAGAGACTCAGGTGACGAGATGACTGCCACGAAGCCCACCCTGACCGACCGCTACGTGCACGCCGCGACCCGGCGACTGGGCGAGGACCAGCGCGACGACGTCGCCCTGGAGCTGCGAGCCGGGATCGCCGACCGCGTCGAGGCACTGCGCGCGGAGAACCCGATCCTCGACGAGGAGTCCGCGGAGCACGCAGCGCTCGTTGAGCTCGGCGACCCCGACGCGCTCTCCGCCTCGTACGCCGGCACTCCCCAGCAACTCATCGGCCCGGAGCTCTTCCCCGCGTGGTCCCGCGTGATGCGCGCCGTCCTGGTGACCGTGGTCCCGATCGTCACCGTCATCCTGATGGCGATCGACGCCTTCGCCGGCGAGAGCATCGGCAGCATCGCCGGGCACGGCGCGTGGATGGCGGTGGCCCTGGTGGTCCACATCAGCTTCTGGATCACCCTGAGCTTCGTGGTCGTCGAGCGGAGCAGCGAGGGCGGCCTCACCCAGGAGAGCCTGGGGATCACACCCTGGAAGCCTGAGTCACTGCCCGAGCCTCCACTGGGGCCGCGCGGCTCACTCGGCGAGACCCTCACCAACATCGCCTGGCTGGCGATCCTCGGCATCTTGCTCATCTGGCAGCAGGTCGCGCCCACGGTCCGCATCGACGGCGAGCGCCTCCCCGTCATCGATCCCGACCTGTGGTCGTTCTGGATGCCGCTGGTGCTGGTGACCCTGGCGTGCGAGATCGCGTTCGAGGCAGCGAAGTACCGGGCGGGTGCCGGGTGGACGCCCGGCTTCGCCGCGCTCAACACCGTGACCGGTCTGCTCTTTGCCGCCCCGATCGCATGGTTGGCGAGCCAGGACCGCCTGCTCAACCCGGCGCTCGTGCAGGCACTGACCGAGGAGGGAGTCACGTTCGACGCCTCGATCGTGCATGCGGCGATCCTCGCGGCCGCCCTCGGGATCTGGATCTGGGACACGATCGACGGCTGGCGCAAGGTCGGGCGCGCCGGAGGCTTGCCGGCCTGACGCGCGAACGCCCCGGGCGTACGCAGCACGAGACCCCCACGGTGTGACCGTGGGGGTCTCGTCGTCTGCGAGCCTGCTCCCGGGGTGGTCGGCCCGTCTTCACGGGCCGACCATTCCCGGGTGCGTCAGGCCTCCGCGCGAGCGACCTTGCGCGAGTGGGCGAGACCGAGGACGCCCAGGATCAGGAAGAGCGCAGCTCCGACGAAGGCGCCGATGGCAGCGAAGCCGGCGATGGTGCCCATCGTGGCGAAGGCGTATCCGTAGAGGAGCAGGCCTCGCAGGGTGTTGCCCATGAAGAGCGACTCACGCTGACCCATCCAGGCCTCGGCGGCCGCAATCTGCTCCGGGGTGGCCTTGGCGCCAGCCTCGGCGACCTCGGCGCTCAGCGCGCGACCGTAGCCGCTGGCCTCCTCGTAGGTGACCGGACCGGTCGCCGTACGCTCCACCGGGTGCTGCTCAAGGGTCTGCTCGCCCCCGGAGATCATGTGGGCCTTGATGTAGTGGTCGGCGTAGGCACGAGCCTTGGGGCCGTTGTCGAGCTTCTCGCCGGCGAAGGGCTCGAGGGCCTTGCGGTCAGCCTCGGGGAGACTCTCCAACGCGGGCCCCTCCGGCATCACGATGGCCTGGTCGGTGAACTGCTGGTCGACCTGGTCGGCGATGAAGACCGAGCCCCAGGTGAGGAGTCCTCCGGCGACAGCCAGGACGCCGGCCAGGATGAGGCCGGTCCAGGAGATGAGCTTGTCGAGTGTTGAACGCATGTCGGGCTCCTTTGCCCTTGTGATGGTCGAGCCACTTCCGACCATCTGAACTACTACGGACAGTAGTAGATATCTACGACACTTCGTAGTAGTTCGCGGATAGATGCAGTGCGACGTGCATCACGTTGCACAACGACATGCAAGCACACGCATACGTCCGTTATGAGACTCGGGTTCGCCATGTGGACCAGTCCCTTCGACATCACCTGCAACCCGAGGCGGGGTGACGACGTCTGGGGGGAGAAGGCCCGCCCCGGGCCCCGGAGGAGACAGAATGCAGACCACAGTGAGCACCACGGGGGTGACGATGACCAGCACGCCCGCGGTGACCCGCGACGCCGAGTTCGAGGCGTGGCTGCAGGTGCGCCAGCCCGCGCTCCACCGCACCGCCTGGGCGCTGACCGGCAATCCCCACGACGCCGCCGACCTCCTGCAGACGGCCCTGGCCAAGGTCTACCTGAGCTGGGAGCGCGTCCGCGAGGCCAGCTCCGTCGACGCCTACGCCCGACGCATCCTCATCAACGAGCACACGTCGTTGTGGCGTCGCGCCTTCAAGCGGCGCGAGCACGCGACGTACGCCGTCCCGGAGACGCCGGTCAGCGACACCTACGACGACGGCCGCAACCAGGCGCTGTGGACCTTCGTCCAGACCCTCTCCCCCAAGCAGCGCGCCGTCGTGGTGCTCCGCTACTACGAGGAGCTCAGCGAGGCCGAGACCGCCGCGGCGCTCGGCGTCTCCGTCGGGACGGTCAAGTCCCAGTGCAGCCGGGCCCTGGCCAGCCTGCGTGAGCGTGCCCCCCGTTCCCTCTCACCCGAGGAGTACCGATGAATGACGATCTGACCGGACAGCGTGTGGGCTCCGCCCTGCGCGACCACGTGCCCTCGACCCCGCAGGCACCCTTCGGGCTCGACGACGTGAAGGGGCGGGCCGACAGCATCCGTCGTCGCCGTCGCGCGGGCGGGGCGGCACTGGCGGCGTTCGCGCTCATGGCCACCGGCCCCGTGGTCGTGACGACCCTGACCGGCGCCCCGGAGGACCTGCCAGCGACCACCTCCCCGAGCCTCGCCCCGGCACTCACCCTGCCGAACAAGGTCGTCCTGGCCACCGACGCGCCGCTGGACGAGGGCACGGAGGGGGACTGGCTGATCGGCGACGGCGAGCTCAGCGGGGCGTTCCCGTTCCCGGCCGGCGCCCAGGACGGCCTCACGCGTGTCGGTGAGCGGTGGCTGGTGGAGTACGCGGTCGACGGCGAGCGGAAGGTGTACTCGATCGACCTCGCCGACGGTTCCGGCCGGTCGGTCGACATCCCCACAGCGGTCGCCGAGGCAACGACCCACGACCTCCACGACGTGGTCGCGGTCTCCGACGACTCCACCCTGGCGGTCTTCTCCACGCCCTCGGGCGAGCTCACCCTGATCGGCGCGGACGGGCGAACCAGGGTCGTGGCCACCCTTCCCTCCCCCGCCACCCCGGTCGACCTGGTCGGCGACGGCGCCTGCCTGGACGGCGGCGACTGCGAGGTCGTGGTCTCGTACGGCGACGGCAGCGCCCCCGAGCTCGTCGCCGGCGACGGCACCCGGACGGTGATCGACGCCGACGCAGTGGCGGTGACGGCCGCCAACGACGACCTCGTCGTCACCCGTGACGCCGAGGCGTCACCCGGCGAGGACCCCTGCAGCACGGTGCGCGACCGGTCCACCCTCCAGGAGGTCTGGCGCAGCTGCGAGGTCGGCGTGGAGTCGTTCTCCCCGGACGGCACCCACGCCGTCGTGGTCGACGCCTACCAGTCCGGTTCGGGCGCCACCCGGATGGGACTGGCGGACGCCCGGACCGGCACGCAGGTCACGTGGTTCCTCCCGGACGACGACCAAGGGATCGTCAAGGACCTCGCGTGGACCCCGCAGGGCGACATCGAGCTCACCAGCTTCACCTACGGCGACCAGACCTGGCACCTGCACCACGTGACCGTCGACGGCACGGTGTCCCGCCTCGTCGAAGGGCGCAGGGGTGAGGACGTGGAGCCAGCCTTCATCCTCGCCACACGCCCCTGACCCGCTCGCTCCGTCAGGCGACGACGGTGGTGATCGGCTGGCTGGAGTCGGCGGGCAGGTCCAGCGCCGAGGGCGTACGTCCCCGCGCGACGAGCTCGGCGCCCAGGGCGGCGACCATCGCGCCGTTGTCGGTGCACAGGCCCGGCCGGGGTACGCGGACCCGGATGCCCTTGGCGGCGGCCCGCTCGGTCGCCATGGCGCGCAGACGCGAGTTCGCTGCCACCCCGCCGCCGATCAGGATGTCCTCGATGCCGTGGGTCACCGCGGCATCGAGGGCCTTGCGGGTCAGCACGTCGCAGACGGCCTCCTGGAAGGAGGCGGCGACGTCGGCCACGTCGATGCTCGCCCCCGCCCGCTGCTGCGCCTCGACCCAGCGAGCCACGGCCGTCTTCAGGCCGGAGAACGAGAAGTCGTAGCGGTGGCGCTCCAGGTCGCGCCGTGCGGTGAGACCCCGCGGGAAGGTGATGGCGACGCTGTTGCCGGAGGCGGCGGCGCGGTCGATGTGGGGCCCGCCCGGGAAGCCCAGGCCGAGCAGTCGGGCCACCTTGTCGAAGGCCTCCCCCGCGGCGTCGTCGATGGTCGCACCGAGGGGGTCCACGCCGACCGTCACGTCCTCCACCTTGAGCAGGCTGGAGTGGCCGCCCGAGACGAGCATGGCCAGGCAGGGCTCAGGCAGGGCGCCGTGCTCGAGCTGGTCGACGGCCACGTGCGCGGCGAGGTGGTTGACGCCGTAGATCGGCTTGCCCAGCCCCCAGGCGAGCGCCTTGGCGGCGCCGACGCCCACGAGCAGCGCGCCGGCCAGTCCGGGGCCGCTGGTCACGGCCACGGCGTCGATGTCGGAGAGCTTGACGCCGGCGGTCTCGCAGGCCCGCTCGATCGTGGGGACCATCGCCTCCAGGTGGGCGCGGCTGGCGACCTCGGGCACCACGCCGCCGAAGCGGGCGTGCTCCTCGACGCTGCTCGCGACCGCGTCGGCCAGCAGGGTGTGGCCGCGCACGATGCCGACGCCCGTCTCGTCGCACGAGGTCTCGATGCCGAGCACCAGGGGGCCGTCGTCCTGCGTCACTGCGTCAGTCGTCACTGCGTCGTTCACGGGTCCATCCTCTCCGGGGCGGGCAACTCGCGCAGCATCACCAGTGCTGCGGAGCCGTCGCGGTAGTAGCCGGGGCGTCGGTCGATCTCGGTGAAGCCCCGGCGTCGGTAGAACGCCTGGGCCCCGGCATTGGCCTCGCTCACCTCGAGCAGCATCCGGTCGGCGCCGTCCGCGGCCGCGGCGAGCACAGCAGCGTCGACGAGCATCGAGGCGACGCCCTCGCGCCGGGCGCTGGCCGCTACCGCGATCCGGAGCAGGTCGGCGAAGTCGCCGGCCAGCGCGGTCAGCACGTAGCCGACGACCTCCCCGTCACGTTCTGCCACCAGCAGCCTGCGTCCCGCGGCCGAGACGAGCTCGCCCAGCGTCGCCGCGCTCCAGGCGTCGGCGCCGAACGCCTCCTCCTCCAGCGCGGCGAGGGCCGGCAGGTCCTCGTCGTGCCCCGGCCGCAGCGTCACGAGACCGGCTTGGGCGCGGCGTTGGCCACCGCGTCCGGGCGGCGCAGGTAGAGCGGCTCCGGGTCCAGCAGCTCGGCGCGCTCCTCGGCGACCACACGCGCCAGCCAGCCGGCCGAGGGGCGTGAGGGCCCGACGGGACGCGGGAAGTCGTCGGGGTAGAGCAACGCGCCCTCACCGACGACGGGACCCGAGGTCGCCGCCACGGCGGGCTTCAGGACCGCGGGCCCGTCCACGCGTACGCCGTCGAGGTAGGACGCGACGTAGACCTCCTTGCGGCGCGCGTCGGTGGCGACGAGGAACGCGCCGTCGACCGCACCGCTGTCGTAGGCCTCGACCGCCAGGACGTCGAGGGTGCAGACCGCGTAGACCGGGATCTCCAGCGCCAACGCCAGGGTGCGCGCCGTCACCAGCCCCACCCGCAGGCCGGTGAAGGGGCCGGGCCCGGCGCCGACGGCGATCGCGGTGAGGTCCTGACGGACGATCCCGGCGCTCCGGGTCACTGCGTCGATCAGCGGGGCCAGCTGCTCCCCGTGCTTCATCGGCCGCTCGGAGACCTGCTCGGCGACGACGTCGTTCCCGTCGTGCAGGGCGACCGTCACCAGCGGGGTCGCGGTGTCGAAGGCGAGGAGCATTGTTCGAGGTTACTGCTCGCGCACCCAGCGCAGCTCGACCACCCGGGGGTCGTGGTCCTCCAGGGAGACCGGGGCCTCACCGCCTCCCAACGCACGGGTGACCCGCACCTCGAGGCGCCGGGTCGCCAGGCCCTCGGCCACGCCCGCGCCCCACTCGACGACCGTCACGGCCTCGTCCAGCGAGGTGTCGAGGTCGAGGTCGTCGAGCTCCTCGATGCCACCGAGGCGGTAGGCGTCGACGTGGACCAGGTCGGGGCCGTCGACCAGGGAGGGATGCACCCGGGCGATGACGAAGGTGGGCGAGGTGACGCCGCCCCGCACGCCGAGCCCCTCGCCGAGGCCCTGGGTGAAGGTGGTCTTGCCCGCGCCGAGCTCGCCGGAGAGGACGAGGACGTCGCCGGCCTCCAACAACCGGCCCACGCGTCGACCGAGCTCCTGCATCGCCGGACCGTCCTTCACCACGTGCTCGGTGGGCAGGTCGAGGAAGAGCTGGAGGTAGGGGCCGACGGTGACCTCGCGGCAGAAGCCCTTGGACCGCCAGAAGTCGACCGTGCGGGGCATCTCCGGGCGCGCGAGCACCGTCATCGTCTGCTGGGCCGGCGCGTGGGCGACTGCCGCTTCGAGCAGGGCCGAGGCAACACCCTTGCCCTGCGCCTCGGGGTGCACCCCGAAGCGGCGCAGGAAGACGGTGTCGTCGTGGGGGTCGAGCAGCACGGCGCCCACGGGCTGGCCACCGAGCCGCGCGAGCAGCCCCCGGCCACGCCCCAGCGCGGCAGCGATCGAGTCGGGTGTCTCCGCGAGGGCGTCCGCGGGCGGGTCGAGCGGCGGGCGGGCGCCGAAGGCGGCGCGCACGACGGCATGCACCTCGGCGGCAGCCTCGGCGCCGACGCTCGTCACCGTCAGGCCAGGTCGGTCATTCATCCAGCGTGCTCCTGGGCCCAGGCGAGTGCTCGTTCGAAGAGGTGGTCCAATTCGGCGTTGACCTCGTCGTGGCGCTCCATCAGCACCATGTGGCCGGCACCGTCGACCTCCAGCAGCTCCGACCCCGGGATGCGGGAGTGGAGCTTGCGGCTGTGGCCGACCCCGGTCATCTTGTCGAGGGTGCCGGCGATGACGGTGCAGGGCACCCGACCGAGGGCGCTGAGGTTGTCGTAGTGGTCGAGCGAGGCGAAGGACGGATAGAAGTCGGCGACCACCTCGAAGGGCGTGTCGTCGATCATGTCGAAGACGAACTCGGAGTAGTTGATCGGCACGTCCTCACCGAAGGCGAAGCGGCCGACGACGATCTCCGCCAGCCGGAAGCCGGTCGCCCGGGCCCGGTCGACGAGGGAGTGACCGCGGTCGAGGACCCTCACCATCCGGCCGACCGCGCGTCCGCCGAGCGATCCCAGCGGCAGCATCGGGAAGAGGATGCGGCCCGCGTCGAGGCCACCCGCCGTCGTGCCGATCAGCGCCGTGCCCACGACCTTGTCGCCGAAGAGCTCGGGGAACTGGGCAGCGAGCGAGATCACGCTCATCCCACCCATCGAGTGTCCGACCAGGACCACCGGCCCCGGGGCGGTGGTCTCGATGACCCGTTTGAGGTCGCGGCCGAGCTGGTCGATGGTGCAGTTGTCGCCGTCCGACCGGGCCGACTCGCCGTGCGAACGCTGGTCGTAGAAGACCGTGCGCACCAGTCCCCGGTAGGCGGCGCGCTGGAAGTGCCAGCACTGGAGGCTCAGCGTGAAGCCGTGGACGAAGATGATCGTCAGCCCGTTGTCGTGGCCCTCGTCGGGCTCGTCGACCTCCACGTGCAGGTCGATGCCGTCGTCGGTGACCACCTTCAACGAGGGGGAGCGCAACGACCCGAACGGGGTGTCGTCACCTGCGCCGGGACGGGCCTTGACCTGCTGGACGGCCCGGGCGGTGGCCCCGGCTGCTGCCACGCCCACCAGTCCCGCGGCGACCCCCAGCGCCTTGCCGGAGCGACTCATGGGCGCTCCTCCCCGACGTACCGACGAGGCATCCGTCCGCCGATCCGGGTCACGATCTCGTAGTTGATGGTGCCGACCGCCTCGGCCCAGTCCTGCACGGTCGGCTCGCCGTCGCGCCCGGGCCCGAAGAGCACGAACGCGCTCCCCGGCTCAGGGAGGTCGCCCCCGAGGTCGACGACCAGCTGGTCCATGCAGACCTTGCCGCGCACCGGACGTCGCGCTCCGGCCACCCACACCTCGGCACCCGGGCTGGCCGCCCGGGGAATGCCCTCGGCGTAGCCCACCGGCACGAGACCCAGCGTGGTGGGAGCCGGTGCCACCCAGGCGTGGCCGTAGGAGACGCCGGCTCCGGCCGGGACCTCCTTGACCAGCGCCAGTCGGCCGCGCACGGTCATCGCCGGCACCAGGCCGATGTCGGGCGTGACGCCGGGAGCCGGGTCGAGCCCGTAGAGGGCGATGCCGCAGCGCACCAGCTCGTGACGCAGGTCCGGGCGCATGATGGCGGCGGCGGAGTTGGCCAGGTGGCGCACCTCCAGGTGCAGGCCCGCCTCCTCGGCGACCGCGACCGCCCAGTCGAAGACCTTCGCCTGCTCGGAGTTGGCGGGGTGCTCGGGCTCGTCGCTGGCGACCAGGTGCGACCAGACGGCGACGACGCGCACCGCTCCGGACTCCTCGAGCTCGCGGGCATGGGCGCAGAGGTCGGCCCACTGCCCGGGGGTGGCGCCCCCGCGCGACAGGCCGGTGTCGATCTTGAGGTGGACGCGGGCCGGGACGCCCGCAGCTGCCGCAGCCGCGATCTCGTCGAGCTGAGCAGGCGTGTAGGCCGCGACGTCGACGTCGGCGGCCAGCACGTCGCCGTACGCGTCACCGGGGGCGGCGAGCCAGCACAGGAGCCGCCCCTCGTCCCCCGAGGCGCGCAGCGCGAGCGCCTCCTCCGGCGTCGCCACGCCGAGCCACTCGGCGCCTGCGGCGCGGGCGACGCGGGCGACCTCGACCATCCCGTGGCCGTAGCCGTCTGCCTTCACGACCGCCATCAGGCCGGCGGGAGCGACGACGTCCCGGAGGGTGGCGACGTTGTGGGCGATGGCCTCGAGGTCGACGACGATCTCGGCACGAGCCGGGTGCCCCCCTGAAGTCATGAGGTCAATTGTCACACCCGGGCGGTGACGGCGCGGATGATCCCCGGCAGGTGGCCCGCGATCGTGGTGGCGACCACAGTTCCGCAGGCCGCCGCCCGCTCGCCGGCCTCCCCGTGCAGCCACGCTCCCACCGAGGCGGCGTCGAAGGGGTCCAGGCCGCTGGCGAGCAGCGAGGCGACGAGGCCGGTGAGCACGTCACCGGCGCCCGCGGTCGCCAGCCAGGGCGTCCCGGTCGTGTTGACCCGGACCCGTCCGTCGGGGTGCACGACGAGCGTGCGGGCCCCCTTGAGCAGCACCACCGCCTGCCAGTGCTGGGCGACCTCGCGGGCGTGACGCAACGGTGCCGCCTCCACGTCGGCGCGTGGCTCCCCCACCAGGGCCGCGAGCTCGCCGGCGTGCGGGGTCAGCACCAGTCCGGGACGCGGCGACGAGCCGCGGCGGGGCAGGTGGGCCAGGGCATCGGCGTCGACGACCACGGGCACGTCGTCGGCCAACGCCTCCCGCAGCATGGTGACCGCGTCGGTGTCAGAGCCCGAGCCGACGGCCCAGGCCTGCACGCGTCCGGGGCCGACGACCTCGGGGAAGCGGGTCCGCACCTGCGTCTCCACGCTCTGCGGGCCGACGTAGCGGACCATTCCGGCGATCCCGGAGGCAGCACCGGCGACGCAGAGCAGCGCCGCACCGGGGTAGGTCGACGAGCCGGCCCTCACGCCGACGACCCCACGGGTGTACTTGTGCGCGGTGGCCGACGGGACAGGCAGCAGCCGGGCCACGTCGTCGGCCTCGAGAGCCTCCACCGCAGGGGCAGGCAGGTCGAGTCCGATGTCGACGAGCCGGACCCGTCCGCACGCCCGTGCGGCGGGGTCGACGAGGGTGGCGACCTTGTGGGTGCCGAAGGTGACCGTGAGCGCGGCCCGGACGTGGGACCGGGGCGTCTCCCCGAGGTCCACGTCGACTCCGGAGGGCAGGTCCACGGCGACCACCGGGACGTCCGCCAGCGCCTCCAGCGCGGCCTCCGCATCGGGGCGCAGGCCCGGGGACCCGCCGATCCCGACGATGCCGTCGAGCACCAGGTCAGGACCGAACCGTACGGCCTCGTCCAGGCCAACCACCCGTCCCCCGGCCGTCAGGAAGGCGGCCAGTCCCTCGGGGTGCAGCACCTCTCCCAGGGCAACGGCACGCACCGCGACGCCACGTCGGGCCAGGCGCGCCGCGGCGTGGAGTGCGTCGCCACCGTTGTTGCCGGGTCCGGCAAGGACCACCACGCGGGTGCCGTACGTCCTTCCGCGACGCCGTCGCAGCTCCTCGACGACGGCGACCGCCAGGCCCGTCGCGGCCCGCGCCATCAGGGCGCCCGAGGGCTGGGTGTCGAGCAGCGGCTGCTCGGCGGCTCGGACCTGCTCGACGGTGTGGGCACGGCGCATCTCGCCAGCGTAGCGATCGGCGAGCATCCGCTACGTTTCCCGCATGGACCCTCACCTGGACGTCCCCACGGCCTACCGCCAGTTCGCCGTCGAGGCCAGCGACTCCCCCGCCTTCTCGGCCTGGGCCGCCGCGGCGGCCGAGGACGAGGAGCTCGTGGCCTGGTTGGAGACGCTGCCGGGGATCAAGCAGCAGCCCAACCTGGTCTTCGCCGCGGCGCGCTGGCACGGCGTGGCGGCGCCCGGTCCCTACTCCGGCCTGCGCGAGGCGCTGCTGCTCGACGACGGGCCCATCCGCGCCACGATCATGGCGCGCTCCACGCAGACCAACGAGGTGGGGCGACTGGCCACGCTGCTCCCGGCCTTCGCCGGCTTCGAGGAGCCGCTGGCGCTGCTCGAGGTCGGGGCGGCGGCAGGGCTCAACCTCTTCCCGGACCGCTGGGGGTACGCCTGGGACACCTCCGACGGAACCGTCGAGCTGGGCCAGGCGCCCCGGCTCCCCTGCCGGGTCGCCGGACCGGCGCCCCTCCCCACGCGGGGACCCGAGGTGGCCTGGCGGGGCGGCATCGACGTGAACCCGCTCGACGTCACCGACCCCGACGACATGGCATGGCTGGCGCAGCTGGTCTGGCCGGAGCAGGACGAGAGGCGGCGCCGGTTGGCGCAGGCGGTCCGGGTCGCCCAGGCGGACCCGCCGTCGCTGGTGCGCGGCGACCTGCTGGAGGAGCTGCCCGACCTGGTGGCGCAGGCGGGTCGCCATGGCACGGTGGTGGTCTTCCACTCGGCCGTCATCGCCTACCTGGAGCCCTCCGACCGGCTGGCCTTCGACGCGATGATGCGCGACCTGGTCGCCTCCGGCGCCTGCCACTGGGTGAGCAACGAGTCCGGCGGCGTGCTGCCGTCGGTGACCGCGACGGGGCCGGAGCCGCAGCTGCACTTCGTGCTCGGCGTCGACGGCCGCACGGTCGCCCACACCCACGGCCACGGGCGCGAGCTGCTCTGGTTCGGCTGAGCCGGGCTGGTTCAGCCCTCCAGCACCACCATCGCCGAGGCGATCCCGGCGTCGTGCGAGAGCGAGACGTGCACCCGGTCGACCCCCAGCTCGGCTGCCCGCTGGGCCACGGTCCCACGGATCTCGAAGCGGGGGCGCCCGGTCTCCTCGGAGACGATCTCGGCGTCGTGCCACGCCATCCCGACCGGCGCGCCCAGGGCCTTGGCCAGCGCCTCCTTGGCGGCGAAGCGCGCGGCCAGCGAGGCCAGCGGGCGCCCCGCCTCGTCGGGAGTGAAGAGCCGGGCCCGCAGGCCGGGCGTACGCTCCAGCGACTCACCGAAGCGGGCGACGTCGGCGACGTCGATGCCCACCCCGATCACGGCCACGGTTGCTCCGTCACTCGACGGTGACGGACTTGGCCAGGTTGCGCGGCTGGTCCACGTCGTGCCCCATGACCGTCGCCAGCTCGCAGGCGAAGAGCTGCAGCGGGATGACCGCGACGAGCGGCTGGAGCAGCACCGGCACCTTCGGCAGCCCGATCAGGGTGTCGGCGTAGGGCGCGATCGTCTCGTCGTCGAGCTCGGCCAGGCAGATGGTGCGGGCGCCACGGGTCCGCACCTCCTGGATGCCCGACAGCATCTTGTCGTGCAGGTGGTCACGGCCGCGGGGCGGGACGATGCAGAAGACCGGGAGCCCGGGCTCGATCAGCGCGATCGGGCCGTGCTTGATCTCGCCGGCGGCGAACCCCTCGGCGTGGATGTAGGCGAGCTCCTTGAGCTTCAGCGCCCCCTCGAGGGCGACCGGGTAGCCGGCGTGGCGCCCGAGGAAGAGCACCGAGGTGGCGTCGACGTGCTCGCGGGCGATCTTGTAGATCTGGTCGGCCTCGGCGAGCACGCTCTCGATGTGCTGGGGGATCTCGTCGAGCTGGTCCATGACGTGGTGGATCTCGTCACCGAAGAAGGTCCCCTTGACCTGCGCCAGGTAGAGCGCGAGCAGGTAGCAGGCCACCAGCTGGGTCACGTAGCCCTTGGTCGAGGCGACGCCGATCTCCGGGCCCGCGTAGGTGTAGATCACGCCGTCGGACTCGCGCGGGATCGTCGATCCGTTGGTGTTGCAGATGGACAGGACCTTGGAGCGCTGCGTCCGCGCGTGACGGATGGCCTGGAGGGTGTCGGCGGTCTCCCCCGACTGGCTGATCGCCACGACCAACGTGGAGCGGGTCAGGATCGGGTCGCGGTAGCGGAACTCGCTGGCGAGCTCGACCTCGACGCTGACCCGGGTCCAGTGCTCGATGGCGTACTTGGCGACCATGCCGGCGTAGTACGAGGTGCCGGCGGCGATGATGATGATGCGGTCGATGTCGCGCAGCTCGGAGTCGTCGAGACGCATCTCGTCGAGCTCAAGGAGGCCGCTGGCGTTGCGTCGACCGAGCAGGGAGTCGGCGACCGCGCGCGGCTGCTCGAAGATCTCCTTGCGCATGAACCAGTCGTGGCCGTCCTTCTCGGCGGCCGTGATGTCCCAGTCGACGTGGTACTGCTTGCCCATCGCCGGCGTGCCGTCGAATCCGATGATCTGGACGTCGTCGGCCGTGATCGTGACGATCTGGTCCTGACCGAGCTCGAGCGCCTCGCGGGTGTGGTCGATGAAGGCCGCGACGTCGGAGCCGAGGAAGTTCTCACCCTCGCCCAGACCGACGACCAGCGGCGAGTTGCGACGGGCGGCGACCACCCGCGACGGGTCCTTCCCGTCCAGGGCGACGAGGGTGAAGGCACCCTTCAGACGCTGGCACACCCGCTGCATGGCGTCGGTCAGGTCGTGACCGGCCACGACCTCGAGCTCGAGCAGGTGGGCGGCGACCTCGGTGTCGGTCTCGGACTTCAGCGCGTGGCCGGCCGCCTCGAGCTCGGTGCGCAGCTGCGCGAAGTTCTCGATGATGCCGTTGTGCACGACGGCCAGGCGGCCTTCGGCGCCCAGGTGCGGGTGGGCGTTGACGTCGTTGGGGGCTCCGTGGGTCGCCCAGCGGGTGTGTCCGATGCCGGTGGTCGAGGCGGGAAGAGGATGCTCGGCGATGGCCCGCTCGAGGTTGGCCAGCTTGCCGGCCCGCTTCTCCGAGGCGATCGAACCCTCGTGAGCCAGTGCCACTCCAGCGGAGTCGTAGCCCCGGTACTCCAGCCTCCGCAGCCCTTCGACGACGACGTCCTGCGCCTGCTTCGACCCCACGTACCCCACGATTCCGCACATGGCCGATGAGTCTATATCCCCGCACGCCCTGTAAGAATGCAGCGTGCCCGCGCCGGAAGAGTCCTCACCGTACGTCGAGCTCGACCGTGCGGCCTGGGCCTCGTTGGCCGGCCAGACCGGCTCGCCACTGAGCGCGGAGGAGATCCACCGGCTTCGCGGACTGGGCGACTCCCTCAACCTCGACGAGGTCGAGCAGGTCTACCTGCCGTTGTCGCGCCTGCTGTCGATGTACGTCGAGAGCGCCGGCCAGCTGCACCGCAAGCAGGAGGAGTTCCTCCACCACAGCTACCCGCCGCGCACGCCCTTCGTCATCGGCATCGCCGGCTCGGTGGCCGTCGGCAAGTCCACCACCGCCCGGGTGCTCCAGCAGATGCTCGCCCACTGGCCCGAGCACCCCAACGTCGCGCTGGTGACCACCGACGGCTTCCTCTTCCCCAACGCCGAGCTCGAGCGCCGCGGCCTGCTGCAGCGCAAGGGCTTTCCCGAGTCGTACGACCGTCGCGCGCTGCTCAAGTTCGTCGTCGACATCAAGTCTGGCAAGGACGAGGTCGAGGCCCCGACCTACTCGCACCTGGTCTACGACGTGGTGCCCGACGAGAAGGTCGTCGTCAAGCGGCCCGACATCGTGATCGTCGAAGGGTTGAACGTCCTCCAGCCGGCGCGCGTGCGCGACGACGGACGGACCGGCCTGGCGGTCAGCGACTTCTTCGACTTCTCCGTCTACGTCGACGCCGCGGTCTCCGACATCCGCGAGTGGTACGTCGACCGCTTCCTGCACCTGCGCGAGACCGCCTTCCGCGACCCGGCGTCCTACTTCTCCAAGTACGCGCAGCTGAGCCACGACGCCTCGGTCGACGAGGCGCGCCGGATCTGGGACACCATCAACGGACCCAACCTCGAGCAGAACGTGCTCCCCACCCGCAGCCGGGCCACGCTCGTCCTGCGCAAGGACCGGGACCACTCGGTGCGCTACGTGCGCCTGCGCAAGCTCTGAGGCGCCTCAGTCCACGGGTCAGCGCTCGGCCAGGGCGTCCCAGGCAGCCCAGGCCGGAGCCAGGAGGACGACGGCCACCACCAGGGTGAGGACGGCGAAGGCCACCTCCCCCTCGGCCGGGTCGGAGAAGGTCACCCCCAGCGCCAGCACCGCCATCACGAACCCCGTCACTGCACTCACGCCGGCGCCTGCCATGACCGCGCGGCGCGCCGCGTTCGGCGCCGAGGTCGCGACGCCCGCGGTGAGCAGCGCGAGCAGGAGGATCGGTACCCCCACGAAGGCGCTGTAGATCGCCGTCACGAAGGAGACGCCCCACGAGTCGATCCCTTGACCGAGCGAGGACGCATCGATCAGGTACGCACCGGTGTTCCACACCACGACCGCCACCACGACGGCCCCCGGGCTGGCCCAGGACAGGAGCGCGAGGCGGCGTCGCCCAGAGGGGGCAGCGGGGGCGACGGACGCAGAATCAGGGCCAGTGGCTGTCATGGGGACATCCTCCCGGCGCCGGCACACTGGCGGGGAGGGTCCTCGTACTCAGATCTCGACGGGTCCGTCGGCAGCGCCGAGGTACCACGTGGCACCAGAGTCAGAGCGCCAGCTGCTGCTTGACGACGGACGCCAGGCGACCCGCCACGGCCTCGGCCTCGGCCTCGGACGGGGCCTCGACCATCACGCGTACGAGCGGCTCGGTGCCCGAGGGGCGCAGCAGGACGCGCCCACGGTCCCCCAGGAGCGCCTCCTCCTCAGCGACCGCGGCAGCGACCACGGCGTCCTCGTCGGCCCGCGCCTTGTCGACCTCGGGGACGTTGATCAGGACCTGGGGCAGCTTCTCCATCACCGACGCCAGCTCCTTGAGCGAGAGGCCGGTGGTGACCATCCGCTCCACGAGGTGCAGGGCGGTCAGGGTGCCGTCGCCGGTGGTGGCGTGGTCGCTCAGGATGACGTGGCCGGACTGCTCGCCGCCGAGGTTGTAGCCGGAGATGTTCATGGCCTCGAGGACGTAGCGGTCACCGACCTTGGTCTGACGCACACCGACGCCGTGCGACTTCATCGCCTGGACGAAGCCGAGGTTGCTCATGACGGTCGCCACGACCGTGTTCTTGGCGAGCCTGCCCTGGTCCTTGAGGGCCAGCGCCAGGATCGCGAGGATCTGGTCGCCGTCGACCACGGTGCCCTCGGCGTCCACGGCCAGGCACCGGTCGGCGTCACCGTCGAGGCCGAAGCCCACGTCGGCGCCGTGCTCCAGGACCGCGGCCCGGAGGTCGCTGAGGTGGGTCGAGCCGCAGTTCTCGTTGATGTTGGTGCCGTCGGGGTCGGCGTGGATGGCGATGACCGTGGCGCCGGCGTCGGTCAGCGCCTTCGGTGCGGAGGCGTGGGCCGCGCCCTCGGCGCAGTCGACCACGATGGTCGTTCCGGCGAGCGGGTGCTCGATGGTGCGGACCAGGTGCGCGACGTACTCCTCGACCGCGGTGGGGTGGGTCGTGACCCGACCCACGGTGGCGCCGAGCGGCCGCTCCCAGTCCTGGCCGAGGCGTGCCTCGATCGCGATCTCGATGGCGTCGTCCAGCTTCTTGCCACCGCGTGCCAGGAACTTGATCCCGTTGTCGGGCATCGCGTTGTGGGAGGCGGAGAGGACCACGCCGAGGTCGGCGTTGAGGCTGGCGGCCAGGTGGGCCACTCCGGGCGTGGGGAGCACGCCGAGCAGGATCACGTCGACGCCGGCCGAGGCGAGGCCCGCGACGACGGCCGCCTCGAGGAACTGTCCGGAGATGCGGGTGTCGCGGCCGACCACGGCCAGTGGCCGGTGCCCCTCGAACTCGCCACGTGCGGCGAGCACGTGGGCTGCCGCCACGGAGACCTCGAGAGCAAGCTCCGCGGTCAGCTTGCCGTTGGCCAGGCCGCGTACGCCGTCAGTGCCGAAGAGTCGTGCCATGTCGACTGAGGCTAGTCGACCCCGACGACGGGTGCGGCACCGCCCGGCCGCGGCGGACCGGGCACGAACGCGCACACCCCGCCGCGGCCGAGGCCGCGACGGGGTGTGCGTGAAGCTGGATCAGCGCTTGCTGAACTGCGAGGCCTTGCGGGCCTTCTTGAGTCCGGCCTTCTTGCGCTCGACGACGCGGGCGTCGCGGGTGAGCAGTCCGGCCTTCTTCAGGGCCGGGCGGTTCGCCTCGAGGTCGACGTCGTTGAGCGAGCGGGCCACGCCGAGGCGCAGGGCGCCGGCCTGGCCGGCGATGCCGCCGCCGTGGATGCGGGCGATGACGTCGAAGCGACCCTCGAGCTCCAGGGCCACGAACGGCTCGTTCGCGATCTGCTGGTGGAGCTTGTTGGGGAAGTAGTCGTCCATCGTGCGGCCGTTGATGGTCCACACGCCGGTGCCGGGGACGATGCGCACGCGGGCGACGGCCTCCTTGCGGCGGCCGGTGGCCGCAGCGGGGGCGATGGTCGCTGCACGCAGCGGCGCGTCGGCCGACGGGGCGGACTCGGAGCTGTAGGCAACGCCTTCGGCGTTGGTCTCGAAGGTCTCCTCGACCTCGGTCTGGGTGTTCTCGGTGGTCTCAGCCACGGTAAATCCTCACTCGTCCTTGGAAGTTACTGGGAGACCTGGGAGATCTCGAACGGCTTGGCCTGCTGGGCCTGGTGCGGGTGCTCGGGGCCTGCGTAGACCTTGAGCTTCTTGAGCATCTGGCGGCCAAGGCGGTTCTTGGGGAGCATGCCCCACACAGCCTTCTCAATGGCCTTGCGGGCGTCCTTCTCCAGCAGCTCGCCGAACGGCGTGGCGGTCAGACCACCCGGGTAGCCGGAGTGACGGTAGGCCAGCTTGGTGACCTTCTTGTTACCGGAAAGAGCGACCTTGTCCGCGTTGACGATGATGACGAAGTCACCCATGTCCATGTGCGGAGCAAACGTGGGCTTGTGCTTGCCACGCAGGAGGTTGGCGGTCTGGACGGCGAGGCGTCCGAGAACGACGTCGGTGGCGTCGATGACGAGCCACTGACGGTCGACGTCAGCGGGCTTCGGGCTGTACGTGCGCACGGCGAGAACCTTCTCGTTCGTAGGTTCCGACCGGAGGTGTCCGGCCGGGGGGTGGAGCTGCGACTTCTGACGAACACGGCCCGGCTTACCCGACCTGCCGGCGGACCGGTGGGCGGGACGTCCGGATCTGCATCCCCCGTCGGGCCGGTGAACGGCACGGCAGAGAACGCGGCAGGAGTCGCGACTTGCAAGGGTACGCGGGCAGGAGCGCGTGGGTCAAAAGCGCACGACGTGGCCGCGACGTACGTCCACAGCCCGCAGCGAGGACGTGGTCACGGAGCCCGTCAGCCGGGACTAGTGTGGTGCGTGCTGGCACCCGCGCCAGGACCATGGCACGACCGCAGCCGCCCACCGGGCGCGCCACGAGCAGGCGTTTTCGGAACCCCGCCTGCGACGTGCGAGCGGGGCGCCGATAAATTGGTGACGACAAACACACATGCGCTGAACTGCGAGCAAGGAGCCGACGTGACAGACGTAGCGGCCAAGCCGACCGACTCCCTCACCGTCCGTGACAACCGGACCGGCCAGGAGTACGAGATCGCGATCACGGACAACACGATCGCCGCCAAGGACCTGGGCCAGATCCGGGCCAACGAGGACGACCCCGGCCTCGCGACGTACGACCCGGGGTTCGTGAACACCGCCTCGTGCCGCTCCGCGGTCACCTACATCGACGGTGACAAGGGGATCCTCGAGTACCGGGGCTACCCCATCGAGCAGCTGGCCGAGAAGTCGACCTTCCTCGAGGTCGCCTACCTGCTGATCCACGGTGACCTGCCCACCAAGGAGCAGTACGAGAACTGGGTGCACGAGATCACCTACCACACGTTCGTGCACGAGAACGTGAAGGAGTTCGTCCAGGGCTTCCGCTACGACGCGCACCCCATGGGGATGCTCATGGCGTCGGTGGGGGCCCTTTCGACGTTCTACCCCGAGGCCGTCAACATCCACGACGCCGACAACCGCCACATGCAGATGGTCCGCATGATCGCGAAGATGCCGACCCTCGGCGCGTGGTCGTTCCGCCACGCCCAGGGCAAGCCGTTCGTCTACCCCGACAACGACCTGAGCTACACCGAGAACTTCCTCTCGATGCTCTTCAAGATGTCGGAGTCGAAGTACGTGGCCGACCCCCGCATCGCCAAGGCGCTCGACGTGCTGCTCATCCTGCACGCCGACCACGAGCAGAACTGCTCGACCAACGCCGTGCGCTCCGTCGGTTCGTCGCAGGTCGACCCCTACTCGGCCGTCGCGGCCGGCGTGGGCGCCCTCTTCGGCCCGCTGCACGGTGGCGCCAACGAGGCCGTCCTGCGGATGCTCCGTCGCATCGGCTCGAAGGAGAACATCCCCGCCTTCATCGAGGGCGTGAAGAACGGCGACGAGCGCCTGATGGGCTTCGGCCACCGGGTCTACAAGAACTACGACCCGCGCGCCAAGCTGATCAAGAAGGCCTGTGACGACGTCTTCGAGGTGGTCGGCGTCAACCCGCTCCTCGAGATCGCCCAGGAGCTCGAGAAGATCGCGCTGGAGGACGAGTACTTCGTCAAGCGTCGCCTCTACCCCAACGTCGACTTCTACTCCGGCCTCATCTACGAGGCGCTGCAGTTCCCGCCGGAGATGTTCACCGTCCTCTTCGCGATCGGCCGCACCCCCGGCTGGCTCGCCCAGTGGAACGAGCTCATCACCGACAAGGAGCAGAAGATCGCTCGCCCGAAGCAGATCTACACCGGCGACCGCGGACTCGAGTTCGTGGCGGCCGAGGAGCGCTGGGCCTGAGTCCAGTCCCGACGTCACAGCTCCGAGCTCACCGAGGCCCGGTTCCCTTTCTGGGAGCCGGGCCTCGGCGCTTTCTGACTGCGGCGACGGGGCCCGCACCAGGCACCCATCGGCCGAATGTCTTGAAATTCCCCCATGCTCGTTTCAGCCACTTCCCAGAGATGCGGTGCACAGTGGTGGGTATGAGCAACGAGCCGAACTCTCCGAACGACCCGTCCGACCCGCGCGACCCCTCGGGCCGCCCCGTCCCGCCGGCCACGTTCTACGGCCAGGGTGGGTCCTCTGACCCGAGCTCTCCGCCGGGTTCGGCCTCTGCTCAGGGCGGGGGCCCCAGCTCCCCGCCGCCCCCGCCCCCGACCGCGCCGGAGAAGAAGGCGCGCCAGGCGGGTGCCGGCATCGCAGTCGCCTCGCTCGTGCTGGGCCTCCTCGGCGGCGTCGGCGGCGCGGCGGCGTACGACCGCTGGGGCGACGACGACTCCACCTCCTCCTCGAGGAACACCTCGAAGGTGGTCGACCAAGGCAGGTCCTCGGCCGACGACGGAACCGTGGAAGGCGTCGCCGCTCGCGTCCTGCCGTCCGTGGTGCGGATCGACGTCGCCTCCGAGCAGGCGGCGGGCTCCGGGTCGGGCATCATCCTCAGCTCCGACGGGCAGATCCTCACCAACGAGCACGTGGTCGCGGGCGCCGGCGAGGGCGCCAGCCTGCGCGTCTCCTTCGACGACGGCACCCGTGCCGACGCCAAGGTGCTCGGCACCGACCCCCTGACCGACACCGCGCTGATCCAGGCCGAGGGCGTCACCGACCTGACCCCGGCCACGATCGGCAAGTCCAGCAACCTGCAGGTGGGCCAGCAGGTCGTGGCCATCGGCTCCCCGTTCGGCCTGGACGCCACGGTCACCAGCGGCATCATCAGCGCGCTCAACCGCCCGGTCAACGTCGGCACCGCCGACAACCAGGGCAACTCCACGACCTACCCCGCGATCCAGACCGACGCGGCGATCAACCCCGGCAACAGCGGCGGACCGCTGGTCGACATGACCGGCAGCGTGGTCGGCATCAACTCCTCGATCCGCACGGCATCGTCGGGCTCGGGCCAGGAGAGCGGCTCCATCGGACTCGGCTTCGCGATCCCGATCGACGAGATCCTGCCGATCATCGACCAGATGAAGGAGGGCGAGAAGCCCACCCACGCACGCCTCGGCATCCGCGTGAGCGACACCGAAGGCACGGACTCCGACACGGTCGGCGCCCTGGTCCGCGAGGTCAACCAGGACGCTGCCGCCGAGGCCGCCGGGCTCAAGCCCGGAGACGTGATCACCAAGATCGACGACAAGCCCATCGACGGTGCCGACGCACTCGTGGCGACCGTGCGCAGCTTCCGGCCCGGCGACGAGGTGAAGGTGACCTTCGTGCGCGACGGCAAGGAGCGGACCGTCGACCTCAAGCTGGGCTCCGACGCTGACGAGTGACCTCTGAGGGGGCCTCCGACCGCGACTCGGACTGACCCGACCCCCGTCGCCCGAGCTCCGCCAGCCACCCTGCTGGCGGAGCTCGGGCGTCACTGGTCCACACCACCTCCATGGGTGCAGCGCCGCCGCGCTATCTCATATATCTTGTGGCGCACATCACTCCACGGAGGTCTGCATGCCCCACCGTCCCGTACGGCCCACCGCTGCGCTGGTCGCACTCGCCCTGCTCGCCTCGGGCACCGCGGCCCTGGTCGCGCCTGCCGCGTCCACCCCCTCCTCGGGTGCGGCGCCTGACTCGTTCACCAGAGTCGACGTCGACACCGCCGTGAGCGGCGCGGCGTTCACCGTGGTCGGCGAGGTCTTCCCGGGCGAGCAGAACATCATCACCTCGGGTTACGGCGCCCTTGCGGGCGGTGCCCCCGTCGGCGGCGGGACGGTCCAGGTCTACCGTCCCGGTCGCGACCTGTGGACGTGGTCCCGCACGACCGTGGTGGATGCCGACGACCAGCTCGTCTTCCCCAACCGGGTCACCGTCGCCGACGTCAACGGCGACGGGCTCAACGACCTGATCGTGCCGTCGGGGTGGTTCTTCGAGCCGGACGGCCCCGCCAAGCGTCCCCAGGGGGCACTCACCTGGTGGGAGAACCGCGGGTTGGACACCAAGGGTGCGCCCCGCGCCTTCGTCCGCCACGACGTGGCGCCGAGCCAGCAGGCCTCCTTCCACGGGGTCGACCTCGTCGACCTGGACGGCGACGGCATCCGCGACCTCGTCACCACGAGCGAGGCCGGACGCGCGGCCCACATGCAGGACGACGACACCGTGACGCTGCAGTACCTGCGCGGTCGCGCCGACCACAGCTTCGAGTCGCCCCGCACCCTGGCCACCGGTTCCGGAGGGAGCCACCCCGTGGTCCACGACGTCGACGGTGACGGACGCCAGGACATCGTCTCCGCGCAGTATTTCGGCATCGCGAACGACGAGCTCGACAAGGCGTCGTTCATGTGGTTCGAGCGGGTGGGCGACTCAACGGGGCCGCTCTCCGAGGCCGACTTCGAGAAGCACACGATCGCCACGATGGGCAAGGCCGGCCACGGCTTCGGGATCATGCCCGTGCCCGACCTCCGCGCACCCGGCACCACCTCATGGGTCGGCGTCAACCACCAGAACCGCTGCTTCATGGAGATGATCGGCCGCCCGGGTCAGTTCCCGGCCGAGGCCGTCATGGAGTTCACCCCTGGCGACGACGTCCGGGAGCCGTGGGCGATCAGCGTGCTGTCGGTGCCGGAGAATCCGTCCGCCGACCCGATGGACTGCGACGACGCCTTCCGCGACGGCGCGGGGACCATCCACCCCTCCGACGAGATCACCTCCCGACCCTCCCCCGGCCAAGCGGGACCTGGCGTCTTCGGCCACGGTGACGTCGACGGTGACGGAGACACCGACCTGCTGGTCTCGGGCGACGGCGACCGCCGCCTCTTCTGGATCGAGAGGGTGGACGCCTCGACGACGCGGCTCCACACGCTCACCGCCCCGGGCGAGGAGTTCGGCCAGTCGGGTGGGGCCGTGGTCGCGGACCTCAACGGCGACGGCACCAACGAGCTCGTCTTCAGCTCGTTCGACAAGAACACCCTCGCCCTGTGGACGTCCCGCCCCGGCACCCCCGTCACCGATCCGCCCGCACCGCGACCCAAGGCCGCCACCAAGACCCGCGCCACCGTGAAGTTCGCCCCACGCAAGCGCGTCGCCACCGTCCGGGTGAAGGTCACCTCCCGACGCGCCGACGCCTCGCGCGTCGACGGCCGGGTCCGGGTCCGGGTCATGCACGGGAAGAAGACCGTACGCACGGTGCTGGTGAAGGTCAGTCCCCGCGGCGTCGCCGTGGTGAAGGTGCCGCGCAAGGCGCTGCGGAGGAAGGGCGTCTACCGGGTCGTCGTGCGCTACACCGGGAGCGTCACCCACAAGGCGAGCCGCGACACCGCACGGTTCCGCGTGAAGCGGAGGGCGTGACCCGCCTCCACCCGCGCTCGACGGTCGGTCGCCGGTGTCATCCGGCGACCGGCCGCTGGTCGGCACCCACCATGCGCAGCGCCAGGACCCGGTAGTGCTCGGCGACGTCGTCCGGGGTCCATCCCCCCTCCGGGTCGTACCAACGAGCGATGTCGATGCCGAGCGACAGGATGGCCGCGGCCGTCATCGTCGGTGACGTCGCGTCGAAGAACCCTTCCGCGACACCTCGCGCGACGACCTCGCGCACGACCACGTCCATCGCGTGGCGCATCGCCATCACCTCGGCGTGGTGCGCCGGCGCCAGGGAGGCGAGCTCGTAGTTGACGATGCGGGCCACGGTCGGGTTGAGGGCGTGGAACCTGGCGAAGTCGACCACGAGCCGCTCCAGCTGCTCGGTCGGCGTGCCGGGCATGGCCACCGCCTGCTCGCAGACGCTCAGCGCCTCAGCGTGCCCACGAGTGGAGATGAGGTGGAGCAGCTCCTCCTTGGAGCGGTGGTGCACGTAGAGAGCCGCGGGGCTCATCCCCGCCGCAGCGGCGATGTCGCGGGTCGTGGTGCCGTGGAAGCCCTTCGTCGCGAACGACGCCACGGCAGCCTCGAAGAGCCGCAGGCGGGCGCCGGTCAGTCCGGGTCCGTTGACGTCGTCGTCCATGCCTGTCAGTCTAAGCAAGCGCTCACTCATGTGGCCAGCGCCACAGCGTCGCCCCACCCCCGAACCTCTGGAGGAACTCGTGCGCGGACTCGCAGGCAAGGTCGCGATCGTCACCGGAGCCAGTCGTGGCATCGGCCTGGGCATCGCCGAGCGGCTCGTGGCCGAGGGGGCGAAGGTGGTCGTCACCGCCCGCAAGCCCGACGCGCTGGCCGAGGCGGTGGAGAGGCTCGGCGGCCCCGCGCACGCGCTCGGCGTGGCTGGCAACGCGGGAGACGCGGCCCACCGCGACGAGGTGGTCGCCCGCGCCCTGGAGACCTTCGGCAGCATCGACCTGCTGGTCAACAACACCGGCATCAACCCGACGTACGGGCCACTCGTCGAGGTCGACCTCGACGTCGCCCGCAAGATCCTCGACACCAACACCGTGGCCGCCCTCGGCTGGGTGCAGGCCGTGCACGCCGCCTGGATGGCCGAGCACGGGGGCGCAGTCGTCAACGTCTCCTCCGTCGCCGGGCTCAAGCCCGCCCCCGGGATCTCGATGTACGGCGCCAGCAAGGCCACGCTGATCAGCCTCACCGAGTCGCTCGCCGTCGAGCTGGGGCCGCGGGTCCGGGTCAACGGCGTGGCCCCTGCCGTCGTCAAGACCCGCTTCGCCAGTGCCCTGTACGAAGGACGCGAGGAGGAGGTCGCGGCTGCCTACCCGCTCAAGCGGCTCGGTGAGCCGGAGGACATCGGAGCCGTCGTGGCCTTCCTGCTCTCCGAGGACGCCGGGTGGCTGACCGGCCAGACGCTCACCGTCGACGGCGGACTGACGTTGACCGGCGGCGTCTGATGGCCGACGCCCAAGCCAGCTCCCTGCGTGGCGTGGGTGCCGTCGTCACGGGTGGAGGACACGGGATCGGCGCCGCGCTGGCCCGGCGTCTGGCGCACGAGGGCGCGCGCGTCGTGATCAACGACCTGGACCCCGAGGCGGCGTGGCGAGTCGCCCACGAGGTCGGAGGCACCGCCGTGCCGGGCAACTGCGCGAGCGAGTCGGGCGTACGCAGCCTGCTCACGCAGGCGACGCAGGCACTGGGCCGCGTCGACCTCTTCATGGCCAACGCCGGCCTCGACCACGTCAGCGGCGAGCCGGTCGACTGGCTGGAGACCAGCGACGCCGCCTGGGCGACCATCCACGAGGTCAACGTGATGGCCCACGTGCGCGCCGCGCGAGCACTGGTGCCCGAGTGGCTGGAGACCGGCGGGGGACGGTTCGTCGTGACAGCCTCAGCCGCAGGGTTGCTGACGATGCTGGGAGCAGCGCCCTACTCCGTGAGCAAGCACGCGGCCGTGGGCTTCGCGGAGTGGCTCTCCGCCACCTACGGGCACCGCGGCATCACCGTCCAGGCGATCTGCCCCCAGGGCGTGCAGACCCGGATGCTCCAGGAGGCCGGACCACTCAAGGACCTGCTCTCCGCCGACTCCGCGCTCACCCCCGACGAGGTCGCCCAGGCCTGGGTCGACTCCCTGGCCGACGACCGCTTCCTCGTCCTCCCCCACCCCGAGGTGGCCGACTACTACCGCGCCCGGGCCGGCGACACCGATCGGTGGCTGGCCGGCATGAGGCGCCTCCAGGCCGGTCTCGACGCGCTGGGTGGAGCGCCCGCCCGGACCCCCGCCGAGGAGGCACGATGAGCGACTCCCTGCCCGGGTTGGACCTCGACGCCTTCGCGTCCTGGTTCGGCCCCCACCGCCCCGACGCCGGGCCCGACTGGTCAGCCGAGCTGATCGCCGGCGGCAAGTCCAACCTGACCTACCGCGTCGGCGACGGTCGCGACACCTGGATCGTGCGGCGACCCCCGCTGGGCCACGTGCAGGCGACGGCCCATGACATGGCGCGCGAGTTCACGGTCATGTCGGCACTGGCGGGCACCGCGGTGCCGGTGCCCGGCACGATCGCGCTCTGCGAGGACGAGTCCGTGCTCGGCGCGCGCTTCTACGTGATGGAGCTGGTCGAGGGCACGCCCTTCCGCGACGCAGAGCAGCTCTCCACCCTCGGCGAGGAGACGACGGCGCGGCTGGCCGATTCGATGATCGACGTGCTGGCGGCCCTGCACGCCGTCGACCCCGACGAGGTCGGGCTCGCCGACTTCGGCCGGCCCCAGGGGTTCCTCACCCGTCAGGTCCGCCGTTGGGGCATGCAGATGGCGGGGTCACGCACCCGCGACCTGCCCGACGCCGACCGGCTCCTGGCGCACCTGAGCGACCACGTGCCCGACGACGGCGGCACCCCCGCCATCGTGCACGGCGACTACCGTCTCGACAACCTGCTCGTCGTGCCCTCGGACGCGGACCCCGTCAAGGCCGTCGTCGACTGGGAGATGTCGACGCTCGGCGACCCGCTCACCGACCTCGCGCTGCTGCTCGTCTACGACCGGGTGGCGGCGCTGGTGCCAGGGCTGGGCGTGAGCGACGCCAGCGGCGCTCCCGGCTACCCCACCTCCGAGGAGCTGCTCACCCGGTACGCCGCCGCGCGAGGCCTCGACGTGGGTGCCCTCTCCGGCGCGATGGAGTTCCACCTCGGCCTCGCGCACTACAAGCTCGCCGCCATCCTCGAGGGCATCCACCACCGCTTCGTCGCCGGCCAGACGGTCGGCGGCGGGTTCGACCACATCGGCGACGCCGTCGAGCCGCTGCTGGCGGCTGGCCTGCGCGCCGCCACCGGAAGGGACTGACATGGACTTCTCCTTCGACGCACGGACCACCGAGCTGGTCGAGGTGCTCAACGACTTCATGGACGACCACGTCCTGCCTGCGGAGGAGGTCTTCGACTCCCAGCTCGCGGCGCTCGACGACCGCTTCGCGTGGACGCGTACGCCCGTGGTCGCCGACCTGCAGGCCGAGGCGCGACGCCGCGGGTTGTGGAACCTCTTCCTGCCCGTGGGCGTCGACCCCGACGGGATCGGCGGCGGGCTGACCAACCTGCAGTACGCGCCCCTGGCCGAGATCAGCGGACGCAGCGGCAACCTCGGCCCGGCGGCGATGAACTGCGCCGCTCCCGACACCGGCAACATGGAGGTGCTGCACCACTTCGGCTCCCCCGAGCAGAAGGAGAAGTGGCTCACTCCCCTCCTCGAGGGCCGGATCCGCTCCGGCTTCGCGATGACCGAGCCGGCCGTGGCCTCCTCCGACGCCACCAACGTCGAGACCTCGATCGTCCGCGACGGCGACCACTACGTGGTCAACGGCCACAAGTGGTGGACCACCGGGGCGATGAACCCCGACTGCGCGATCTTCATCGTCATGGGCAAGACCGATCCCGAGGCCTCCCGTCACCGCCAGCAGTCGATGATCCTCGTCCCGCGGGACACCCCCGGGGTCGAGGTCGTGCGGCCGCTGCACGTCTTCGGCTACGACGACCACGAGCACGGCGGCCACGCCGAGCTGCGCTTCACCGACGTACGCGTCCCGGTCGACCACCTCGTCGGCGAGGAGGGCACCGGCTTCGCGATCGCCCAGGCGCGCCTGGGCCCGGGACGCATCCACCACTGCATGCGCTCGATCGGCGTGGCCGAGCGGGCCGTCGAGCTGATGTGCCGGCGCGTCAGCAGCCGCGTCGCCTTCGGCCGGCCGCTGTCGCAGCAGGGCGTGATCAGGGAGTGGATCGCGGAGTCGCGCGTCGAGATCGAGCAGCTGCGCCTGCTCGTGCTCAAGACCGCGTGGCTCATGGACACGGTCGGCAACCGCGGCGCCCACACCGAGATCCAGGCGATCAAGATCGCCACCCCACGGGTCGTCCAGCGCATCCTCGACCGTGCCATCCAGGCCCACGGTGCCGGCGGTGTCTCGCAGGACTTCCCGTTGGCCATGATGTCGGCCGGCATCAGGACGCTGCGGCTGGCCGACGGTCCCGACGAGGTGCACAAGAACTCCCTCGCCAAGGCCGAGCTGGCCCGGCACGCCTGAACCGGGGCTCCCAGCGTCAGGCCCGCGCCGCGCGGTCGATCCGTTCGGCCACCCGGCGCGCGGCGATCTGGAGGACCTCCCACGCGGTGGCGACGGGTGGGGCGTAGGAGAGGTCCATCCAGGCGAGGTCGTCGACGGTGCCGTCGTACCAGAGCACGGCGGCGGCCGTGTCCACCCGCTTGCCTGCGCCCGGGCCGCCGACGATCTCGACCGAGAGCAACCGGCGCGTGGTCCGGTCGGCGCTGACCCGCAGCGTGATCGGGGCCGCCTCGGGCATGTAGCCACTCGCCGTGGTCCCGTCGGTGACGACGACCACCGGGTCGAGGGACGGGTCGGCGGCGGCCTGGGCGTCCAGGATCCCGGTGCGCGCGATCTCCAGGTGCACCGTCCCCGGGGCGAAGCGCGTGATGGCGCTGCCGACCATGCCTGCGAAGCGCAGGTCCCCGCCGGCCACGTTCTCCCCCACCACGCGTCCTGCCTTGGCGGCGTGCGTGCCGAGCGGGGCGTAGGTCCAGAAGCCTGTGCGGCTGCGCACCTCGCAGCAGTCACCCGCCGCCCACACGCCGGGCACCACCTGGCCCCGCTCGTCGGGGCGCAGCCCGCCGCCCGGGCTCAGCAGACCGGTGTGGGCCAGCAGGTCGGTCGCCGGGGTGACGCCGAGCGCCACGACGACGTGGTCGGCAGCGACGGTCCCCTCACCCAGGCGCAGCGCGCGCACGGCTCCGTCCTCGACCTCCAGCCCTTCGACCGTCGAGTGCTCGAGGACCTCGACCCCGGCCGCACGCAGCCCCTCGACCACGACGGCGCTGATCTCGGGGGCGAAGGTGCTCAGCACGCGGGAACGGGTGACCAGGGTGACGTGGAGCCCACGCCGGACCGCGGCCTCGGCCATCTCCACCCCGATGTAGCCGCCACCCACGACCGCCACCCGGCCCCCGGAGGCGAAACGTCGTGACCAGGTGTCGGCGTCGCGCAGGGTCTTGGCATGGTGGACGCCCTCGACCGCCACCCCGTCGACGTGCGCCCACGGCGGCACCACGGGGTTGGCCCCGGTCGCCACCACGACCTCGTCGAACTCGACGGCGCTGCCGCCGGCGACCTGTGCCAGTCGTCGCTCCAGGTCCAGGTGGGTCACCCGCGCGCCGAACCGGAGGTCGATCCCGGCGGCGCGGTGCTCCACGGCCGTGCGGACGACCAGCGCTTCGGTGTCCGCCACCTCACCGGAGGCGACGTAGGGGATCCCGCACGCCGAGTACGAGGTGTCCTCCCCCGCCTCGAGGACCGCCACCTCGATGCGGCGACCGGTGCGCCGCGCGGTCCGCAGCGCCTGGTGGGCGGCCGACATGCCGGCGGCGTCGGCTCCGACGACCAGGACGCGCAGGGGGGCACCGTCAGGAGGAGCGGTAGGCATGGCCACACCTTGCCACGCCGCCCGCAGCGCGGTTGCGGTGGCGACCTACCGTGGTGGCATGGCACCGCGACGCAGCGTCGCAGGCCTTCTCGGCCTGCTCCTGGTGGCGGCCTGCGGCAGCACGCCGAAGGGTCGCCCCTCGAGCGAGCCGACGCCCACGCCCCGAGCACGCGCGTCGGCCGGTCCGTCGGCCACGGCCGGTCCTGCTCCGCCCAGCGCCACTGCCTCGGCCCCTGAGCCACGGCGGTCCCGCGTCACCATCGCGGCTCTCGGCCTGCGCGACTTCCCCGTGGTGCGCTACCGCGGCTCTCCCGACGACGCCCGCGGCACCGCCCTGCAGGACGCCGGCGAGATGGCCTCACCGCGCGGACCCCGCGGCGGTGTGGGGCCCGGCGAGCTCGGCAACTTCATCGTGACGGGCCACCGGCTCACCGGCGTTGCTCCGCTGCGCGACTCCCCGTCCCTGCGCCGGGGCGACCGCATCCGGGTGCGCAGCGGCGACCTCGTGCACGTCTACGAGGTGGTGGGCACGCGGCGTACGTCGTTCCGCTCGCCGGACTCGCTCGCCGCCCAACGGGCACCGGTGCCCGGCCGTCCCGGCCGCGACGCCACCCGCGCGATGTTGACCCTCTCGACCTGCGCGACGCCCGAGGACCACGCCGTGGGCAACTACTGGTCCGACGAGTTCGGCAACCCCGAGCACCGCATCGACAAGATCGCCGTGCTGGTCGCGACGCACCCCGCCTGAGTCAGGCGCGACGGGTCTCCAGCACCCGGAAGCCCTTGGCGCTGCCGATCCGGGTGGTCGGCCACCCCTGCTCCCCCAGCCAGCGGGTCAGCGAGTCGGCGCCGAGGTTCTTCCCGACGACGCTCACCATCCGGCCGCCGGGGGCGAGACGGGGCAGCCACGTCAGCAGCAGCTCGTGCAACCCCTCCTTGCCGATCCGGATGGGTGGGTTGGACCAGATCTCGTCGAAGACGTAGTCGCTGGGCACGTTGTCCGGGGTCACCGCGACGAAGGTGCCCGAGACGCCGAGAGCCTGGGCGTTCTCGTTGGCCAGCAGCACCGCGCGCTCGTTGACGTCGACGCCGATCACGCGGGCCAGCGGGACGGTCTTCGCAATGGCCAGGCCGATCACCCCGTAGCCGCACCCGAGGTCGAGGAACTGCCCCATCGGCGGCGGCTCGACCTCACGGAAGAGCACGGCGGTGGCGTGGTCGAGGTGGCCACGGCTGAAGACTCCCGGGCCGCTCACCAGCTCGAGCTCCTGGCCCCACACCTCGCAGGTGAAGCGTTCGCGCTTGAACGGCACGTTCGGGTCGGCGCTGAAGTAGTGGTCGGTCTCGTTCTCGGTGCTCTCGTTCTCGGTGCTCTCGTTCTCGGTGCTCTCGTTCTCGGTGCTCACAGGGTCCTCCTTGCTCGTGCACGTTCGGCCTGGGCGAGGAGCTCGGCGCCCTCGGGATAACCGACTTCCTCCAACGTGAGTCCGTGCGCCTGGACGACCACCACGCCGGGGTCGCGTCGCCCGGCGGTCATCACCTCGCCGGCCCAGGCGGCGGGGCGGCGCCCCTCCCCCACGGCCAGCAGGCAGCCGACCAGCGAGCGCACCATGTTGTGGCAGAAGGCGTCGGCGACCACGCGAGCGGTCGCCAGCCCCAGCTCGTCGCGGTGCCACTCCAGCTCGAGCAGCGTACGCACGGTCGTGGCGCCCTCGCGCCTCTTGCAGAAGGCGGCGAAGTCGCGCAGGCCCACCAGCGTCGCTGCCGCCTCGTTCATGGCGTCCAGGTCGAGGGGGCGGGGCCAGGACAGGACGTGGTGGCGGGTGAGCGGGTCGACGAGCTCGGGGGCGTCAGCGACGCGGTAGGCGTACCGCCGCCAGATCGCCGAGAAGCGGGCGTCGAAGCCCTCAGGAGCCTCCGTGGCGGCGTGCACCCGTACGTCGGGTGGGAGGAGGCCGTTGAGACGCCTGCGCAGGGTAGCGAGGGGTGGCTCCGTCGACCGACCGGCCGAGGCAGCCAGCTCGTCGGGGTCGACGTCGACGTGCACGACCTGGCCCCGGGCGTGCACGCCGGTGTCCGTACGTCCGGCGACGACCACGCGGACCGCCGGCAGCCGCAGGACCGTGGCGAGCGCCGTCTCCAGGGTGCCTTGCACGGTGCGGAGCCCCGGCTGGGTGGCCCATCCCGAGAAGTCGGTGCCGTCGTAGGCGAGGTCGATCCGGATGCGCACCGAACCATCCTCCCAGACGAGGTAGTTCAACCAAACGGTTGACAACACTTCGGCGTCGGCCTACCTTCGAACTCAACCCAACGGTTGACCACGAGATCCGGAGCACATGTATGAGCGATCCGCTCTCCCAGGCCTTCGCCGCGCTGGCCGACCCGACGCGGCGCGACATGGTCGCCCGTCTCGCCGAGGCCGACGCCACCCTCAGCGAGCTCGCCGAGCCCTACGACGTGAGCCTCCAGGCCGTCGCCAAGCACCTCAAGGTGCTCGAGGCCGCGGGGCTCGTGACCCGCACCAAGGAGGCGCAACGACGCCCGGTCCACCTGGAGGGGGAGGTGTTCGACCTCATGACGAAGTGGATCGAGCGCTACCGCCGTCAGGCCCAGGAGCGCTTCACCCGTCTTGACGCCGTCCTGGCCGAGATGCAGGCAGCCGGGCCAGAGCCCGATGCCGATGCAGAGCCCCATTCCAACAACGAGCAGGGAGCAGCATCATGACCACCACCAACGACCAGTCCACGACCCAGCCGCCGGTGCAGGGAGCCCCCGCGCCGGACGAGCACCTCGCCGTCGCCGTCGTCCGGACCGACGACCACGTCCCTGCCGTGCACATCTGGCGCGACTTCCACGCCAGCGTCGAGCAGGTGATGAGGGCCCACACCGACCCCGACCTGTTCGCCCGGTGGATCGGCCCCCACGACCTCAGCACCGAGGTCGACGTGTGGGACTGCCGCACGCTCGGCTCCTACCGCTACGTGCAGCGCCGGGGCGAGGAGGCGTACGCCTTCCGCGGCACCTTCCCCGAGATCAGCGAGACCCGCATCGTGCAGACCTTCTGCTTCGAGGACTGGCCCGAGGCCATCGCCCTGGAGACCGCCACCTTCACCGACCTCGGCGACGGCCGCACCCGCCTCCACGCCTTCTCGCTGTGCGACTCCTTCGAGAGCCGCGACGGGTTCGTCGCCTCGGGCATGGAGACTGGTGTCCAGGAGGGCTACGAGAAGCTCGACCACCTGCTGTCCGACGGAGGACCTGCCTGATGCTGCCCACCGACATTGCCGAGCGCCACCGCGAGGTGGCTGCCGTCTTCACGACCCTGGTGGAGAGCACCACCGACTGGGAGGCACCGAGCCCGGTGGCCGGGTGGTCGGCCCGCGACGTCGTCGACCACCTCACCACGTGGCTCCCGGCGTTCGTCCACGCCGGATCGCCCTACGGCTGGACCAGGAGGCACCAGGCCAGCGCCGACCCCCTCGCGGCATGGCGCGAGCAGTGCGGGGCCGTGCAGCTCCTGCTCGACGACCCTGCCCAGGCAGAGTCGCCCTTCATGCACCCCCAGGCACCGGCAGCCCGCCTCGACGAGGCGATCGACAGGTTCTACGTCTCCGACGTCTTCATGCACGCCTGGGACCTGGCGCGCGCCACCGGGCAGAGGGCAGAGCTGGACGCCGACTTCGCCGCTGCTCTCCTGGCCGGGATGCGTCCCCTCGAGGAGATGCTCCGTGCCTCCGGCCAGTACGGCCCGGCCCACCCGGTGTCCGACGACGCCCCGGCGATCGACCAGCTCATGGCCTTCGTCGGACGCGACCCCGAGTGGCGTCCCTGACCGCCGCTCCAGAACTGTCGCCGGCCGCTGGCAGGCTCCTCACCACCACCGAACGCGCGAGGAGTCCCCATGAGTGACACGTCCACAGCCGTGCTGGCCAAGGTCCGCAAGCTGCTGGCCAAGGCCGAGGACGCTGCCGCCACGCCTGCCGAGGCGGAGATCTACACCGCCAAGGCGGCCCAGCTGATCGCCGACCACGGCATCGACGCTGCCCTCCTGGCCGCCGACTCCCCGGGCAGCGACCGGGTGGCTGACCGGGTCGTGCACCTCGACGCCCCCTACGCCCAGGAGAAGGCCCAGCTGCTCAGCGCAGTGGCGATCGGCCTGCGGTGCCGCGCAGTCCTCCGTACGCGTACTCCGTGGGGCGGCCCGAAGGAGCACTCCGTGCACCTCTTCGGGCACGAGTCCGACCTCGATCGCGCCGACCTGCTCTTCACGAGCCTGCTGCTGCAGTCGACGGGCCAGCTGAGCCGCACGGCTGTCCCGACGGACGAGCACGTTGCGGCCTTCCGTCGCTCGTGGCTGGCGGGATACCGCATCTCGATCGCGGAGCGCCTACGGCACAGCGAGGAGGAGGCCGTGGCCCGAGCGACGGCCCAGGACGCCTCGCGCGGTCGCTCCACCGCCCTGGTGCTGGCCGATCGCAGCCACGAGGTGCAGCAGGCCGTGGCGGAGCAGTATCCCGAGCTGCGCGCGGCCCGTCCGCGCACCCTCTCCGGCTCCGGCATGCAGGCCGGCTACGACGCGGGCTCCCGTGCCGACCTGGGTGGTACGCGGCTGCGGGGCACTCCCCCGCAGCTGGCGCACGAGTGAGCCTGGCCCGCGGCGAAATGGCACAGGACCCGCCACCCTTGCGGGTGACGGGTCCTGCGTGACGACGTACGTCAGGCCTTCTCGGCGTCCTCGGCGGGAGCCTCGGTGGCCTCCTCGGCCGGAGCCTCGGTGGTCTCCTCGGCAGCAGCCTCCTCGGCCGGAGCCTCGGTGGTCTCCTCCGCGGGAGCCTCCTCGACCGGAGCCGGGGCAGCAGCCTCGGTCTTCTTGGTCGACGGCGCCTTGGGGGCGTAGGCCTCGGTGACGAGCTCGATCACGGCCATCGGCGCGTTGTCGCCCTTGCGGGGACCGATCTTCGTGATGCGGGTGTAGCCACCCGGGCGCTCGGCGAAGGAGGGGCCGATCTCCGTGAAGAGAACGTGCACGACGCCCTTGTCACGGATGACCTTGAGGACCTCGCGACGGTTGTGCAGGTCGCCCTTCTTGGCCTTGGTGATGAGCTTCTCCGCGTAGGGGCGGAGGGTGCGGGCCTTGGCCTCGGTCGTGGTGATGCGACCGTGCTCGAAGAGCTGGGTGGCCAGGTTGGCGAGGATGAGGCGCTGGTGCGCCGGGCTGCCGCCGAGGCGGGCGCCCTTCTTGGGGGTAGGCATCGCTGCTACTCCGTCTTCTCCCAGGCCGGATCAGGTACCTGGGTAGTTGGTCCCCACCGCGGTCGCGGTGGGGGCGGGGTGGTCATGTGACCGGGACGGACCCGGTGCGCGAACGCGCCGGGTCCGGTGCCGATCAATCAGTACTGCTCGTCCTCGACGTACGACGCGTCGTCGTCGTCCGAGTACGCAGCCAGGGCCGCGTGCGGGTCGAACCCGGGCGCGCTGTCCTTGAGGGACAGACCCATCTCGACCAGCTTGGCCTTGACCTCGTCGATCGACTTCGCACCGAAGTTGCGGATGTCGAGCAGGTCCTGCTCCGAGCGACCGATGAGCTCACCCACGGTGTGGATGCCCTCGCGCTTGAGGCAGTTGTAGGAACGGACCGTCAGCTGCAGGTCCTCGACCGGGAGGGCGAGGTCGGCAGCCAGCTGCTCGTCGACGGGCGACGGGCCGATGTCGATGCCCTCGGCCTCGACGTTCAGCTCGCGAGCCAGGCCGAAGAGCTCGACCAGGGTCTTGCCGGCCGAGGCGATGGCGTCACGGGGACGGATCGACGGCTTGGTCTCGACGTCGATGACCAGCTTGTCGAAGTCGGTGCGCTGCTCGACTCGGGTGGCCTCGACCTTGTAGGTGACCTTGAGGACCGGGCTGTAGATCGAGTCGACCGGAATGCGGCCGATCTCGTTGTCGCCGCCCTTGTTCTGCACCGCGGAGACGTAGCCACGGCCACGCTCCACGACGAGCTCCATCTCCAGCTTGCCGGAGTCGGAGAGGGTGGCGATCTTGAGGTCCGGGTTGTGCACCTCGACGCCGGCCGGCGGCGTGATGTCGGCGGCGGTGACGTCACCAGCACCCGACTTGCGCAGGTACATCGTGACGGGCTCGTCGTGCTCCGAGGAGACGACGAGGCCCTTGAGGTTGAGGATGATCTCGGTGACGTCCTCGGTGACGCCCTCGACGGTGGAGAACTCGTGGAGAACGCTGTCGATCTTGATGCTGGTGACCGAGGCTCCCGGGATGGAGGAGAGCAGGGTACGACGCAGCGAGTTGCCGAGCGTGTAACCGAAGCCAGGCTCCAGGGGCTCGATCACGAACCGGGAGCGGAACTCGTCAACGGTCTCTTCCGACAGGGTCGGGCGCTGAGCGATAAGCACTGGTGATTTCCTTTCCGGACCCACCCACCATTTGACGGGTCCGAACTGCAGTGACGAGGAGGGATTGCGCGGTGGTGCTCCCGGTGGCCACCGCGGACGGTGGCCACCGGGTCAAGATCACTTCTTCGAGTAGAACTCGACGATGAGCTGCTCCTGGACCGGGAGGTCGATCTGGGCCCGGGTCGGGAGCTGGTGCACGAGGATGCGCATCCGCGACGGAATCGCCTCGAGCCACGCAGGAACGACGCGCTCGCCGTGGGTCTCACGAGCCACGATGAAGGGCGTCATCTCCAGGGACTTCTCGCGAACGTCGATGACGTCGTACTGCGACACCTGGTAGGACGGGATGTTGACCTTCTTGCCGTTCACCAGGAAGTGGCCGTGCACGACCAGCTGGCGGGCGTGACGACGGGTCCGGGCGAAGCCCGCGCGGTAGACGACGTTGTCGAGACGGGTCTCGAGCAGCTGCAGCAGGTTGTCGCCGGTCTTGCCCTGGCGACGCGAGGCCTCGACGTAGTAGCGGTAGAACTGCTTCTCGAGGATGCCGTAGGAGAAGCGAGCCTTCTGCTTCTCACGGAGCTGGAGCAGGTACTCCGACTCCTTGATGCGGCCCTTGCCGTGCTGGCCGGGCGGGTAGGGGCGACGCTCGAAAGCTGCGTCGCCACCGACGAGGTCGACGCCGAGACGGCGCGACTTCTTGGACATGGGGCCGGTGTAACGGGCCATTGTTCAAAGTCTCCTTGGAAGTCTCGTGTGGGTCCGGGCCGTGAGGCTCAGACGCGACGGCGCTTGGGCGGGCGGCAGCCGTTGTGCGGGGCGGGCGTGACGTCCTGGATGGTGCCGACCTCGAGGCCGATGGCACCAAGCGAACGGATCGCCGTCTCGCGACCCGAACCCGGGCCCTTGACGAAGACGTCGATCTTCTTCATGCCGTGCTCCATCGCACGACGACCAGCGGCCTCGGCGGCCATCTGAGCGGCGTACGGGGTGGACTTCCGGGACCCCTTGAAACCGACGGTGCCGGCAGAGGCCCAGGAGATCACCGCACCGGTGGGGTCGGTGATCGTGACGATCGTGTTGTTGAACGTGCTCTTGATGTGGGCTTCGCCCTGAGCGACGTTCTTCTTCTCCTTGCGGCGGACCTTGGTCGCGCGGCTCTTGGGAGGCATTCAGTAACTCCTGTTGAGGTTCTGGTCGAAAAGCTTCGGGAAGACGGTCAGCGCTGCGCCACTGGCGCAGGCGTCACTTCTTCTTCTTGCCGGCGACAGTCCGCTTCGGGCCCTTGCGGGTACGAGCGTTGGTCTTGGTGCGCTGGCCGCGGACCGGAAGGCCCATGCGGTGGCGGCGACCCTGGTAGCTGCCGATCTCGATCTTGCGGCGGATGTCAGCCTGGACTTCACGACGGAGGTCACCCTCGATCTTGAAGTTGGCCTCGATCTCGTCGCGAAGCTTGACCAGCTCCTCGTCTCCGAGCGTGTGCACGCGGGCGTTCGGGTCAACCCCGGTGGCCTCGAGCAGCTGCTTGGAGCGGGTACGGCCGATGCCGTAGATGTAGGTGAGTGCGATCTCGATGCGCTTGTCGCGCGGGAGGTCCACACCAACGAGGCGAGCCATGGTTCTGGCATTTCCCTTCGATAGTTCTCAGCGGTGTCTGTCATGTCGCGCCCCGGACCTGATGTGGAGTTGCCTCCACGGTCCGAGCTCCGGCCGCTGCGCCGGAGGTGGTTCGCCACCGGAGTCCGGTGGCTAGCGATCACGATTGGGGTGGTGCGGTTGCGAGGCGGTGGCAGTTGCCACCGGCCATCAGCCCTGGCGCTGCTTGTGGCGCGGGTTCTCGCAGATGACCATGACGCGGCCGTGACGACGAATGACCTTGCACTTGTCGCAGATCGCCTTGACGCTGGGCTTGACCTTCACTGGGGAGGCCTTTCTGGATCGTTCGGCTGGTTACTTGTAGCGGTAGACGATCCGACCTCGCGTGAGGTCGTACGGCGAGAGCTCAACCACGACCCGGTCCTCAGGAAGGATCCGGATGTAGTGCTGTCGCATCTTGCCGCTGATGTGGGCGAGTACCTTGTGGCCGTTGCTCAGCTCTACGCGGAACATGGCATTGGGCAGGGCCTCAGTGATGGTGCCCTCGAGCTCGATCACGCCTTCTTTCTTCGGCATGTCCTCCACAATCTGTTGATCTTTTGTCTACCGTGGTCCGGGAACCTCCCCGCGGAAGACCCGCGCAGGTGGACCTCGTAGAGCCGGTGGTTGAACCACTTCCCGTACCTCCTGGCGGAGGTCCGGGCAGCCGTTCAGGCACAACCACACATGCCCACGTTGGACCGACTCGCCAGCCTACTGGCTGCCGGCAAGAAATCCCAATCCGGAGCTGAGCTCGACGGATCGGACCCGGTGGATCGTCGGGTCGGGGTCCTACGCCCCGCCGAAGGGGACGCCGAGCTCGGCGAGCTTGGCCTCTCCCCCATCGAGGGCGGTGAGGACCCAGGCACCCGTGGGGGTGAGGGTGAAGGTGTGCTCGTAGTGCGCGGCCCAACGACCGTCCGCCATCGAGACGGTCCAGTCGTCGTCCTCGACCCAGGTGTCGGCCGAGCCCAGCGCGATCATCGGCTCCACCGCCAGCGCCATGCCACGCACCAGCTTGGGCCCACGGCCGGCCCGACCGTAGTTGGGCACGTTGGGGGGCATGTGCATCTGCGAACCGATGCCGTGGCCGGTGTAGTCCTCGAGGATGCCGTAGGAGCCCTGCTCACGGACGTACGACTCGATGGCGAAGCTGATGTCGGTGACCCGGCCGCCGAGCCGGGCCGCGGCGATGCCGCGCCACATCGACTCCTCGGTGACCGCCATCAGGCGGGTCACCTCCTCGGGCACCTCCCCCACCGCGACGGTGAGAGCAGCGTCGCCGTGCCAGCCGTCCACGATCGCTCCGCAGTCGATGGAGATGATGTCGCCCTCGACGAGCGCCCGGTCACCGGGGATGCCGTGCACCACCTGGTCGTTGACCGACGCGCAGATGGAGGCGGGGAACGGCGGCACCCCGTATCCCTTGAAGGAGGGGATGCCGCCGTTCGACCGGATGTTGTCCTCCGCGATCGCGTCGAGCTCGCCGGTCGTGATGCCCGGGCGCACCGAGGTGCGCAGGAGCTCCAGCGTCTCGCCGACCAGGAGGCCTGCGCGCCGCATCACGGCGATCTGCTCAGGCGTCTTGATCTCGACGCCGCGGTCGCGGAAACCCATCGTGGCTCAGGCCTTCGTCGCGCCGTCGATCGCGGCGAGGACGCGCCGGGTGACGTCGCCGACCTCACCGAGGCCGTCAACCTCGACCAGCAGGCCGCGCTCGCGGTAGAGGTCGATCAGCGGGGCGGTCTGCTCCGCGTACACCTCCTGACGACGACGGATGACTTCCTCCGTGTCGTCGGGACGCCCCTCGGTCTTCGCGCGCTCGAGGAGGCGCTGCACGATCTCCTCGCCGTCGACGGTCAGCACGACGGCCGCGTCGAGGGTGAGGCCGGAGGTGGCGAGCATGTCGTCGAGCTCGGCGACCTGGGCGACCGTGCGCGGGTAGCCGTCGAGCAGGAAGCCCGTCGCGGCGTCGTCCTCGGCGATCCGGTTGCGGACCATCGAGTTGGTGACCTCGTCGGGGACGTACTCCCCTGCGTCCATGTAGCGCTGGGCCTCGACGCCCAGGGGCGTGCCGGCGGAGACGTTGGCGCGGAAGATGTCGCCGGTCGAGATCGCCGGAATGCCGTACTTGTCCGAGATGAAGGCCGCCTGCGTGCCCTTGCCGGCACCGGGCGGGCCCATGATGATGAGACGCATTTAGCTGAGGAACCCTTCGTAGTTGCGCTGCTGGAGCTGGCTCTCGATCTGCTTCACCGTGTCCAGGGCGACGCCCACCATGATGAGGATGGACGTACCACCGAACGGGAAGTTCTGGTTGGCGTTGATCGCCGCGAAGGCGATCAGGGGGATCAGCGAGATGAGGCCGAGGTACAGAGCTCCGGGGAAGGTGATCCGCGAGAGCACGTACGACAGGTAGTCCTGCGTCGGCTTCCCCGCCCGGATCCCGGGGATGAAGCCGCCGTACTTCTTCATGTTGTCCGAGACCTCTTCAGGATTGAAGGTGATCGAGACGTAGAAGTACGTGAAGAAGATGATGAGGGCGAAGTACGTCGCCATGTAGATCGGGTGGTCTCCCCCGATGAAGTACTCGTTGATGAACTCGAGGACCGGGTTGCCCTTGCTGTTCTGGCTGAACGAGGCAGCCATCGTCGGCAGGTAGAGCAGCGACGAGGCGAAGATGACCGGGATGATTCCGGCCTGGTTGACCTTCAACGGGATGTACGTCGAGGACCCACCGAACATCTTGCGGCCCACCATGCGGCGCGCGTACTGCACCGGGATGCGACGTTGCGCCTGCTCGATGAAGATGACGCCCGCGACGATCATCAGTCCGATCACCAGGACGATGCCGAAGGTGGTCCAGCCCTGGGTGAGGCGCACCTGCCACAGCGAGCTGGGGAAGGTCGCGACGACCTGGCAGAAGATGAGGATCGACATGCCGTTGCCGACGCCGCGGTCGGTGATCAGCTCACCGAACCACATGATCACGGCCGTACCCGCGGTCATCGTGACCACCAGGATCAGGAAGGTCGCCGTGCTGTCGTTGTTGTGCAGAAGGTCGAGCGTGCACGGCTGCAGCAGCGTCTTGCTGCGCGCCAGCGCCACGATGCCCGTGGCCTGGAGGACCGCAAGGCCCAGCGTCAGGTAACGGGTGTACTGCGTGATCTTGGCCTGTCCGGCCTGCCCCTCCTTCTTGAGGGTCTCCAGGCGCGGGATGACCACGACGAGGAGCTGCAGGATGATGCTGGCGGTGATGTACGGCATGATCCCGAGCGCGAAGATCGTCAGCTGGAGCAGCGCGCCCCCGGAGAACATGTTGATCAGCGCGTAGATGCCCGAGTCCGACTGGGCGTTGAGGCAGGACCTCACGTTGGCCACGTTGACGCCCGGTGCGGGGATCTGTGAGCCGAGTCGGAAGATCGTGATGATCAGCAACACGAACAGCAGCTTGCGCCGCAGGTCCGGGGTGCGGAATGCGTTGGCGAAGGCGCCCAGCACTGGCTTCCTCTTTCTCAGCAGGGACTCATCCACGGAGGACCGTGGCGTCGTGGTCGAAGGTCTCGAAGGGCAGGCTCGATGAACCAGCCCGACAGACCCGGGGAAGCGTAACAGGAGGGCCCCCGCCCCACGAAGGCCGCACGGGGCCACGGAGGGGAGCGCGTACGTCAGGCACGCGTGTGGCCGACGCAACAGGGCCCGCCCCCACCGAGGTGGGGACGGGCCCTGATGACGACACGTCAGTCAGACGCTCAGGAGAGGGTGAGGCTGCCGCCGGCGGCCTCGATCTTCCCCTTGGCCGAGGCGGACGCCGCGTCGACGGTGACCTGCACCGGGACGGAGATCTCACCCTGGCCGAGCACCTTGACCGGCAGGTTCTTGCGAACCGCGCCCTTGGCGACGAGCGACTCGACGGTGACAGCGCCACCCTCGGGGAACAGCTCGTTGATGCGGTCCAGGTTCACGACCTGGAACTCCACCTTGAAGGGGTTCTTGAAGCCCTTCAGCTTGGGGAGACGCATGTGGATCGGCATCTGGCCACCCTCGAAGGCGACCGGAACCTGGTAGCGAGCCTTCGTACCCTTGGTACCGCGACCAGCGGTCTTACCCTTCGACGCCTCACCACGACCGACACGGGTCTTGGCGGTCTTGGCACCGGGGGCGGGACGAAGGTGGTGCAGCTTGAGTGCGCTCACGTCACTCCACCTCCTCTACCGTCACCAGGTGACGGACAGTGTTGACCATGCCGCGGATCTCCGGGCGGTCTTCCTTGACGACGACGTCGCCGATCCGCTTGAGACCGAGCGTACGCAGGGTCTCGCGCTGGTTCTGCTTCAGACCGACGAGGCCACGCTTCTGCTGGACCTTGAGCTGTGCCATCAGGAAGCCACCTCCGCACGAGCCCGAAGGATCGCGGCCGGGGTGACCTGCTCGACCGTGAGACCACGGCGAGCAGCGACCTGCTCCGGCTCCTCAAGCATCTTGAGAGCCTCCACCGTCGCGTGGACGATGTTGATCTGGTTGGACGAACCGAGCGACTTGCTCAGCACGTCGTGGATGCCGGCGCACTCGAGGACCGCGCGGACCGGACCACCGGCGATGACACCGGTACCGGGGGCCGCGGGACGCAGGAGGACGACGCCAGCCGCCTTCTCGCCCTGGACCGGGTGCGGGATGGTGCCCTGGATGCGGGGAACCTTGAAGAATGCCTTCTTGGCCTCCTCGACACCCTTGGCGATCGCCGCAGGAACTTCCTTCGCCTTGCCGTAGCCGACGCCGACGAGACCCTCGCCGTCACCCACGATCACGAGGGCGGTGAAGCTGAAGCGACGACCACCCTTCACGACCTTGGCGACGCGGTTGATCGCGACGACACGCTCGATGTAGGCGTTCTTCTCGGCGCTCTGGTCGCGGCGACCGTCACGGTTACGGCCGCCGGACTGGCGCTCGCCACCGCGCTGTCCGCGCTGGGCTCCGCTCATGAGATTTCCTCTTCCTTCTCTGGTCCGGCGATCAGAACGCCAGGCCGCCCTCGCGGGCGGCGTCGGCCAGGGCCGCGATGCGACCGTGGTACTTGTTGCCGGCGCGGTCGAAGACGACCTGCTCGACACCGGCGGCCTTGGCGCGCTCGGCGACGAGCTGCCCGACCTTCTTGGACTTCTCAGTCTTGTCACCGGCGACCGAGCGAACGTCGGCCTCCATGGTGGAGGCGTACGCCAGGGTCTTGCCGACCTGGTCGTCGACCACCTGCACGGAGATGTGCTTGGCGGAACGAGTCACGACCAGACGGGGACGCTCAGCGGTGCCCGCAATCTTCTTGCGACCACGCATCTGACGGCGCAGACGCGAGCGAACGCGGTTAGCGGTGTGCTTGTTGTTCGACAGCGAGATAGCCATGGATCACTTACCAGCCTTTCCGACCTTGCGGCGGACCTGCTCGCCGGCGTAACGCACGCCCTTGCCCTTGTACGGCTCGGGCTTGCGGAGCTTGCGGATCTTCGCGGCCGTCTCACCGACGACCTGCTTGTCGATGCCCTGGACGCCGAGCTTGGTCGGACCGTCCGTGGTGAAGGTGATGCCTTCGGGGGCGTCGAAGATGATCGGGTGCGAGTAGCCGAGCTGGAACTCGAGCTGCGTCGGGCCCTTGGGGAGCACGCGGTAACCCACGCCGACGATCTCGAGCTTCTTCTCGTAGCCATCGGTCACGCCGACCACCATGTTGTTGACCAGGGTGCGGGTCAGGCCGTGCAGCGAGCGAGCGGTGCGCTCGTCGTTGGGACGCTGGATCTCCAGCACGCCGTCCTCACCCTTCACGATGGTGATGGGTGCGGGGATGGTGTGGTTCAGGGTGCCCTTGGGGCCCTTGACCGTCACCAGGTCGCCGTCGATCTGCACGTCCACGCCGGACGGAACCGTGATCGGGAGCTTGCCAATACGCGACATTGCTTTTTCCTCTCTCGGTCTCTCGTCACCAGACGTAGGCGAGGACTTCCCCACCCACGCCCTTCTGGTTTGCCTGGCGGTCGGTCAGCAGGCCCTGCGACGTCGAGATGATCGCGACGCCGAGTCCACCGAGCACCTTCGGCAGAGCCGAGGACTTGGCGTAGACACGGAGGCCGGGCTTGCTGATGCGGCGCACGCCAGCGATGGAACGCTCGCGGTTGCGGCCGTACTTCAGAGTGATGTGCAGGGTCTTGCCCACCTCGCCCTCACCGGGCTCGGTGACGTCGAAGGAGGTGATGTAACCCTCCTGCTTCAGGATCTCGGCAACGCCGGCCTTCAGCTTGCTGTAGGGCATCGACACCGCGTCGTGGTACGCCTGGTTGGCGTTGCGCAGACGAGTAAGCATGTCTGCGATCGGGTCAGTCATGGTCATGGCCGTTCAGGCCCTTTCTCTCTGTGGTTTCGACCCCTACCCGGTGGGTGGAGCCGACCTTCAGCGGTTGTTGGTCTAGAGGGTGGTCACCAGGAGGACTTGGTCACGCCGGGCAGCTCGCCGCGGTGTGCCATCTCACGCAGGCAGATGCGGCAGAGGCCGAACTTGCGGTAGACCGCCTTCGGTCGACCACAACGCTGGCACCGGGTGTACCCACGCACAGCGAACTTCGGCTTGCGAGCCGCCTTCACCTTCAGAGCAGTCTTCGCCATGTCAGTTCTCCTTGAACGGGAAGCCGAGCTGCTTGAGCAGGGCGCGACCCTCGGCGTCGGTGGTGGCCGTGGTCACGACAGTGATGTCCATGCCACGGACGCGGTCGATGCGGTCCTGGTCGATCTCGTGGAACATGACCTGCTCGGTCAGACCGAAGGTGTAGTTGCCACGGCCGTCGAACTGGTTGCCGTTGAGGCCGCGGAAGTCGCGGATTCGGGGCAGGGCCAGGGACAGCAGGCGGTCCAGGAACTCCCACATGCGGTCGCCACGCAGCGTGACGTGCGCACCGATCGGCATGCCCTCGCGGAGCTTGAACTGCGCGATGGACTTGCGAGCCTTGGTGACCATGGGCTTCTGACCGGTGATGGCGGTCAGGTCCTTGATGGCACCCTCGATCAGCTTGGAGTCACGAGCAGCCTCGCCGACACCCATGTTGACCACGATCTTCGTCAGACCGGGGACCTGCATGATGTTGGCGATGTCGAACTCGGACTTCAGTGCGGGGATGATCTCCTCGCGGTAACGAGTCTTCAGACGGGGGGACTCAGCCATCTCAGATCTCCTTCCCGGTCTTGCGCGAGATGCGGACGCTGCGCTCAGCGGTGTACTCGACACCGGTGCCGCTGCGCTTGGTGACCGCGTCGCGGCGGAAGCCGACCCGGGTCACGCCGTCACCCTCGACGAGCATGACGTTGGAGACGTGGATCGGCGCCTCGGCGGTGATGATGCCGCCGGTGCTGCCCGAACCGTCGTTGACGACCTTGGTGTGACGCTTGATGCGGTTCACACCCTCGACGATCACCCGCTGCTCCTCGCGGAGCACCTGGATGACCTTGCCGGTGGCGCCCTTGTCCTTGCCAGCGATCACCTTGACGGTGTCGCCCTTCTTGATGTTCACGCTGGGTGCCTTCTTAGCCATCACAGCACCTCCGGCGCGAGCGAGATGATCTTCATGAACTTCTTGTCGCGCAGTTCGCGGCCCACGGGGCCGAAGATGCGGGTACCACGGGGCTCACCGTCGTTCTTGAGGATGACGGCGGCGTTCTCGTCGAAGCGGATGTAGGAACCGTCCGGACGCCGGCGCTCCTTCTTGGTGCGCACGACAACGGCCTTGACGACGTCGCCCTTCTTGACGTTGCCACCCGGGTTGGCGTCCTTGACGGTGGCGACGATCACGTCGCCGATACCGGCGTAGCGACGACCCGAGCCACCGAGAACACGGATGCAAAGGATCTCCTTCGCACCGGTGTTGTCGGCGACACTGAGTCGCGACTCCTGCTGGATCATTGGTTTCTCCTGGATGTCGAGCCGGTTCTCGCCGCCCTCTCAGGCGACGAGCCTTGCCGAACTAGTGGTTGGAAATCGTGGTTCGCCGGAGGCGAAAGGTCACTTGGCCTTCTCGAGGACCTCGACCAGGCGCCAGCGCTTGGTCGCGGACAGCGGGCGGGTCTCCATGATCAGGACACGGTCGCCGATGCCGCACTCGTTGTTCTCGTCGTGGGCCTTCAGCTTCGAGGTCCGACGCATGACCTTGCCGTAGAGCGCGTGCTTCACACGGTCCTCGACGGCGACGGTGACGGTCTTGTCCATCTTGTCGCTGACGACCAGGCCCTCGCGGACCTTGCGGGCGTTGCGGTCACTCATGCGGTGGCCTCTTCCTTCTTCTCGGCACCCGGGGCGGTACGAATCCCGAGCTCGCGCTCGCGCACCACGGTGTAGATCCGGGCAATGTCCTTCTTGACCGTGCGCAGGCGGGAGTTGTTCTCCAGCTGCCCGGTGGCCGCCTGGAACCGGAGGTTGAACAGCTCCTCCTTGGCCTCACGCAGCTTGGCCTCGAGGTCACCAGCGTTCAGGTCGTCCAGCGCGGTTGCGCTCAACTTGTCGCTCATCAGAATTCACCAGCCTCGCGGGAGATGAACCGGCACTTCATGGGGAGCTTGTGCATCGCGCGGCGCATGGCCTCGCGAGCAACGTCCTCGGAAACACCGGACAGTTCGAACATGACGCGGCCGGGCTTGACGTTCGCCACCCACCACTCGGGGGAGCCCTTACCGGAACCCATGCGGGTCTCGGCAGGCTTCTTGGTCAGCGGGCGGTCCGGGTAGATGTTGATCCAGACCTTTCCACCACGCTTGATGTGACGGGTCATCGCGATACGCGCCGACTCGATCTGACGGTTGGTGACGTAGTGGCCCTCGACCGCCTGGATGCCGAAGTCGCCGAAAGCGAGCTTCGTGCCACCCTTGGCCACACCAGTCCGCTTGGGGTGGTGCTGCTTGCGGTGCTTGACACGACGGGGCATCAACATGGAACTCAGCCCTCCTGTCCGGAAGAAGCAGCCTCAGCAGCCGGAGCCTCGGCAGCCGGAGCAGCCTCAGCGGCCGCGGGGGCCTCGTTGCGGGGTGCGCGGTCGCCGCGCGAGCCGCGGTTCGGGCGGTCGCCGCCACGGGTCGGACGTCCGCCGCGACCCGGGGCACCGGCGCGAGCGGCCTGCTGGGCCTGGCGCTCGGCACGGGAGCCGGACACCTCACCCTTGTAGATCCAGACCTTGACGCCGATGCGACCGAAGGTCGTACGGGCCTCGTAGAAGCCGTAGTCGATGTCCGCACGCAGGGTGTGCAGCGGCACGCGACCCTCGCGGTAGAACTCGGTACGCGACATCTCGGCGCCGTTGAGGCGGCCCGAGCACTGGATCCGGATGCCCTTGGCACCGGAACGCATCGCGGTCTGCATGGCCTTGCGCATGGCACGGCGGAACTGCACACGACCGGAGAGCTGCTCGGCAACGCCCTGGGCAACCAGCTGCGCGTCGATCTCGGGGTTCTTGACCTCGAGGATGTTCAGCTGGACCTGCTTGCCGGTCAGCTTCTCGAGCTCGGTGCGGATGCGGTCGGCCTCGGCGCCACGACGACCGATGACGATGCCGGGACGCGCGGTGTGGATGTCCACACGAACGCGGTCACGGGTGCGCTCGATCTCGACCTTGGAGATGCCGGCCCGCTCCATGCCCTTGGAGAGCAGCTTGCGGATCGCGACGTCCTCGCCGACGTACGACTTGTACAGCTTGTCTGCGTACCAGCGCGACTTGTGGTCGGTGCTGATGCCGAGACGGAAACCGTTCGGGTTGATCTTCTGGCCCATCAGGCACCCTTTCCGTTCGTGGCGACATCAGCCGGCTGGACGACCAGGGTGATGTGGCTGGTGCGCTTGTTGATGCGGGTCGCTCGACCCTGCGCACGCGGACGCCAGCGCTTCATGGTGGGGCCCTCGTCAACCATGGCCACCGTGAGCACCAGGTCAGCCTTCTTCAGGCCTTCCACGGTCTCGGCGTTGGCGATGGCGCTCTCGAGCACCTTGTAGACAGTCTCCGAGGCGGCCTGCGGCGCGAACTGCAGCAGGGCCAGGGCCTCGTCGACGGGAAGACCGCGGACCATGTCGACGACACGGCGGGCCTTCATCGGGGTGATTCGCACGAATCGCGCGCTCGCGAAGGCGCCCGGCTGGTCGCCGAGCAGCGACTCGCGGCGGGCGCTGGTGCGCACGCGCTCAGTAACGCTCATTGCTCGTTATCTCCAGTTCCTGGTTCGCGCCGCGTCAGCGGCGGCGACCCTTCCGGTCTTCCTTCACGTGCCCGCGGTAGGTGCGGGTCGGGGCGAACTCGCCCAGCTTGTGGCCGACCATCGAGTCGGTCACGAACACGGGGACGTGCTTGCGACCGTCGTGCACGGCGATCGTGTGACCGATCATGTTCGGCAGGATCATCGAACGGCGCGACCAGGTCTTGATGACGTTCTGGGTGCCCTTCTCGTTCTCGGCTTCCACCTTCTTGAGGAGGTGGCCGTCGATGAAGGGGCCCTTCTTCAGGCTACGAGGCATCTCAGTTACTTCCTACCCTTGCCGGACTTGCGGCGACGGATGATCTGGGAGTCGCTGGCCTTGCGCTTGCGGGTGCGACCCTCGGGCTTGCCCCACGGGGAGACGGGGTGACGTCCACCGGACGTCTTGCCCTCACCACCACCGTGCGGGTGGTCGACCGGGTTCATCACGACACCGCGGACGGTCGGGCGCTTGCCCTTCCACCGCATACGGCCGGCCTTGCCCCAGTTGATGTTCGACTGCTCGGCGTTGCCCACCTCGCCGACGGTGGCGCGGCAGCGCACGTCGACGAAGCGCATCTCGCCCGAAGGCAGACGCAGCGTGGCCTTGGTGCCCTCACGGGCGACCAGCTGAGCCGAGTTTCCGGCGGAACGAGCCATCTTGGCGCCACCGCCGGGGCGGAGCTCCACGCAGTGGATCGTGGTACCGACCGGGATGTTGCGCAGCGGCAGGTTGTTGCCGGGCTTGATGTCAGCGTTCGGGCCGCTCTCGATGACGGTGCCCTGGCCGAGGTCCTTCGGCGCCACGATGTAGCGCTTCTCGCCGTCGGCGTAGTGCAGCAGCGCGATGCGCGCCGTGCGGTTGGGGTCGTACTCGATGTGAGCGACCTTCGCCGGCACGCCGTCCTTGTCGTAACGACGGAAGTCGATGATGCGGTAGGCCCGCTTGTGGCCGCCACCCTGGTGACGCGTGGTGATGCGTCCCTGGTTGTTGCGGCCGCCCTTCTTGGGAAGGGGACGGGTCAGCGACTTCTCCGGCGTGGTCCGGGTGATCTCGACGAAGTCGGCCACCGAGGAGCCACGACGGCCCGGGGTGGTCGGCTTGTACTTACGGATAGCCATTGTCTATGTCCTATTTCTTCGCCTTCGTCGACCCGGTCAGCTGACCGGACCTCCGAAGATGTCGATCCGGTGACCCTCAGCGAGGCTGACGATGGCGCGCTTGGTGTCCTTGCGCTTGCCCAGACCGGCGCGGGTGCGACGGGTCTTGCCCTGACGGTTCAGCGTGTTCACCGAGGTGACCTTGACGCCGAAGATCTTCTCGACCGCGATCTTGATCTCGGTCTTGTTCGCGTCCGGGTGCACGACGAACGTGTACTTGTTCGCGTCGAGGAGGCTGTAGCTCTTCTCGGACACGACCGGCGCGAGCAGGATGTCGCGGTGGTCCTTGTGCAGCGTGCTCACTTGGTGGCCTCCTCAGCGGTCTTCGTCTTGCTGGCGACGAACACGTCGTACGCGCCCTGGGTGAAGACCACGTCGTCGGAAGCCAGCACGTCGTACGTGTTGAGCTGGTCGACGGCCACGATGTGCACCTGCGGGGCGTTGCGGAGCGAGAGCCACGTGACGGAGTCGCTGCGCTCGAGCACGACCAGGTAGCGGGTGCGATCGCTCAGGGCAGCCAGTGCGGTGATCGCAGCCTTGGTGGAGGGCTTGTCGCCCGACACCAGGGAGTCGACCACGTGGATGCGGCCGTTGCGCGCCCGGTCGGAGAGGGCACCGCGCAGGGCGGCAGCCTTCATCTTCTTGGGGGTGCGCTGCGAGTAGTCACGCGGCTGCGGGCCGTGGACGATGCCACCGCCGGCGAACTGCGGTGCGCGGGTCGAACCCTGACGGGCGCGGCCGGTGCCCTTCTGCTTGTAGGGCTTGCGACCACCACCGCGCACGTCGGCGCGGGTCTTGGTGGCGTGCGTGCCCTGGCGGGCAGCGGCCTGCTGGGCCACGACCACCTGGTGGATCAGCGGGACGTTGACCTCGACGTCGAAGATCTCGGCGGGAAGGTCAACCTTCACGGTCTTGGTAGCCATGTGGATCAGGCCTCCTGGGTCTTCTTGGCGGCGGAACGCAGCACCACGAGACCACCCTTGTTGCCCGGGACGGCGCCCTTGAGCAGGATCAGGCCCTTCTCGACATCCACTGCGTGCACGGTGACGTTCTGGGTGGTGACGGTGTCGTTACCCATACGGCCGGACATGCGGGTGCCCTTGAAGACACGACCCGGGGTGGCGCAGGCGCCGATGGAGCCCGGCTTGCGGTGGTTGCGGTGAGCACCGTGGGAAGCGCCGACACCGGAGAAGCCGTGACGCTTCATGGTTCCGGCGAAGCCCTTGCCCTTGCTGGTGCCGGTGACGTCGATCTCCTCGCCAGCGGCGAAGGTGTCGACGGCCAGCTCCTGGCCCACCGAGTAGGTGGCGGCGTCAGCGGTGCGGATCTCCACGACGTGGCGGCGCGGCGTCACGCCGGCCTTGGCGAAGTGGCCGGCCTCGGGCTTGTTGACCTTGCGGGCCTCGATCTCGCCGAAGCCGATCTGGATGGCGTTGTAGCCGTCCGACTCGGGCTGGCGGACCTGCGTCACGACGTTGGTCGACGCGGCCACGACGGTCACGGGGACGATCTTGTTGTTCTCGTCCCAGAGCTGGGTCATGCCGAGCTTGGTGCCCAGCAGCCCCTTCACGTTTCGTTCGAAAGTCATCTCAGGGGACCTCAGAGCTTGATCTCGATGTCGACACCGGCAGGCAGGTCGAGGCGCATGAGCGAGTCGACAGTCTTCGGCGTGGGGTCGATGATGTCGATGAGGCGCTTGTGCGTGCGCATCTCGAAGTGCTCGCGCGAGTCCTTGTACTTGTGGGGCGAGCGAATGACGCAGTACACGTTCTTCTCGGTCGGCAGCGGCACGGGGCCGGCGACCTTTGCACCCGTACGGGTGACGGTGTCCACGATCTTGCGCGCCGAGGTGTCGATCACCTCGTGGTCATAGGCCTTGAGCCTGATGCGGATCTTCTGTCCCGCCATAGGTCTCTCTCGTCCTTACTCTCGCACCCCGGGAGGTGCCGCGTCCTGGTCTGTTCTCTCGACACGGTCTCGGGTGAGGCCGTACCGCCTGTCTCTCACCACTCCACCTCTCGACCCCCGCGGTCGGGCGTGTCGCTCTATTGAGGACAACAGACCAGGGATTGAGTTGTGGACTTGCATGTGGCATCCGACGGTTCGTCGGTATCGGATCGGGTCTCGGCCTGACAACTCAGGAGTGGTGCTTCAGCACACACGACCACCGAGTCCAGGCACACGATGGACAAGCCATCGGGAGACGCGATTCAGTAGTCAAGGTGTTGACGCACCCCGGCACCCGCCGGAGCAACTTGCCAATCTTGACAGACTTCTCCGTCAAGTTCCAAATCGTCCGTCAAGCTCGACGATCCCGGCGTGGCAAGCGGCCCGACCTGCTTGGATGACGGCATGGCCGGACATGAACAGACTCCCCCATCCGACCCCTCCGACGCCAATCGCGGTTGGGCGGCACCTGGAGACCCGGCCACCGCGCAGGGCGGGCAGGCCCCCGGTTGGTCCGGCCAGGCCGGCCAGTCCCCCTACCCGCAGCCCGGGTATGGCCAGGTGCCGCCCTCGTACGGACTGGTGCCACCGTCGTACGGGCAGGTTCCGCCCTCGTACGGCCAGGTCCCCCCGTCGTACGGGCCACCGGCCCAGTTCGGCACCCGGCAGGCGGCGCACAAGCCGGGGGCGGTCCCGCTGCGTCCGTTGGGCCTGGGCGACCTCCTCGACGGTGCCGTCAAGATCGTGCGGATCAACCCCGGCGCGACGATCGGCGCCAGCACCCTGCTCGGCGCGGTGGCCATCACGGTGCCGGCGGTCGTCAGCACGGTCTTCGGCCTCGGCGGAAGCCTCGACCTGCTGGTCTCCGAGGACTCCACCTTCGTCAGTGACTCCGACGTCATGGGCCTCGTGCTCACGGGCCTGTCCTGGGTCTTCGGCCTCCTTCTGCTCAGCTTCGGCGGCGTGTACGTGCAGGCGATGGTCGCCCACACCGTGCAGGCCGCCGCGATCGGCCGCACGCTCACGTTGGCCCAGGCCTGGGCGGCCACCCGCGGGCAACGCGCGCGCCTGCTCGGCCTGGCCCTCCTGCTCGGACTGATCGGCAGTGCCCCGGTGGCGGTCTTCGTCGTCGTGGTGGCGCTCTTCGCCAGCAGCGGGATGTTCGGCAGCGCCCTGGCCCTGGCCCTCGTGGTCATCCCGGTCCTGATCGCGGTCTACGCCTGGTACTTCGTGAAGGTCTACACGCTCTCCGTGCCGGCCCTGGCCGTCGAGGACCTGCGTCCGCTCGCCGCGATCTCGCGCGGCTCCCGCCTGTCCCGGGGGCACTTCTGGCGGATCCTGGGGACGGTCCTGCTCGTCTCCATCCTGGTGCAGATCGCCCTGTCGTTGATCACGATGCCGATCGGCTTCCTCGCGGTGGTGCCGCCCCTCGCCGGCGCCTCGGAGGCGACCACCCTCGTGTCCCTCGTGGCTGTCCAGGCCCTCACGCTCCTCATCACCACGTCACTGAGCGTCCCGGTGATGGCTGCGGTCGCCGCGCTGCTGCACCTCGACATGCGCATCCGCCACGAGGCCTACGACGTCGAGCTCCTCACCCGGTCCACCTCGTCGTGAACGCGTGGCAGCTCCCACTGGCGTGGGAGGAGGACGAGGCGCGCTCGCTGCTGCGTCGTGAGCTCCTGAAGCCCGAGTACCAGGACTCCGACCTGCTCGGCCGCATGATGCGTTGGCTGGAGAGACTCTTCGCCTCCCTGCTCGGCGACGCCGTGAGCATGCCCGCCCTCTCCTACGTGGCCATCGGGGTGGTGGTCCTCCTGCTGGCCCTGGCTGTCGTGCTCACGGTCAGCCGATGGCGCCGCGCCGGCGCCGTCACGGCGCCCACCACGACCTCGGTGCTCGCCGAGCGGGTCAGCGCCGACGAGCTGCGTGCCCGGGCCGAGGCCGCGCTCACCGCCGGTGACGCGACGGCGGCGGTGGTGGAGGCCTACCGCGCCCTGGCCGTCCGGCAGGTGGAGCGGCGGCGCATCGACGACGTGCCGGGAGCCACCGCCCACGAGGTCGGCGAGATGCTGGCCGCCGCTCTCCCCGAGCACGCCGCCCAGGTGCGCGAGGCCGCGACGCTGTTCGACCTCGCGCTCTACGGCGAGCACCCCGCGACGGGTGAGCAGGCGCATACGCTGCTCGCCCTCGACGACCTGCTTGCCGGCCGCGTCGGGGTGCCGCGATGAAGCGCCGCGGCACCCGCGCGGGATGGGTGATCGGTGCGGTCGTGGCGGCGAGCCTCCTCGCCGCCGTGCTCCTGCGTCCCGACGACGCCCGCACCTCTGCACCGTTGGACCCCCACAACCCCGCCCCGTCCGGAGCCCAGGCCGTGGCGCGCGTCCTGGCCGACGAGGGCGTCGAGGTGGTCGTCGCGCGCGGCCGCAGCTCCCTCGAGGACGTCACCGTGGACGCCCGAACCACCGTCCTGGTCACCTCGACCGAGGAGCTCGGCGCCAGCACGGTGGAGCACCTGCGCTCCCACGCCGGCGCAGGCGACCTGGTGCTGGCGTCGCCGCCTCCCGGGGTCGTCGACCTCTTCGGCGAAGGTCTCGACGCGCTCACCCAGTCGCACGGCCCCACCGACGCCTCGTGCGACGACGCGGTGCTGGGCCGGCACCGGCTGCAGGTCGATGAGGCACTCGTCTTCCCGGGTCCCGGCTGCTTCCCCGTGGACGACGGGGTGCTGCTGGCCCAGGTGGGCGAGCGCGTGCGCTTCCTCGGGGCCGCACAGCTGTTGACGAACGAGCAGGTCACGACCTCCGGCAACGCCGCCGTGGCCCTCTCGCTGCTGGGGTCGACCGGACGCCTGGTCTGGTACGTCCCCGACTCCGCCGACCTGTCGCCCTCCGAGCTCGGCGGGCTGGACGCTGCCCTGCCGCCCTGGATCGGGCCGGGCCTGTGGATCCTGGTGCTGACCGGCGTCGCCCTGGTGCTGTGGCGCGTGCGCCGCCTCGGCCCGCTGGCCGTCGAGCCGTTGCCGATCCCGGTGCGAGCCATCGAGTCCGTCGTCGGGCGAGGCCGCCTCCAGCAGCGCTCCGGCGACCGTACGCACGCCGCCGGCGTGCTGCGCACCGCCGCCCGACGGCGGATCGGCGAGCACCTCCAGGTGCCTGCGGACCGGGTGGAGGACCTCTGCCTGGTCGTCAGCCAGCGCAGCGGCCGCCCCCTCCCCGAGGTCCGGGCGCTGCTCACCCCCGACTCCCCCGCCCCCACGTCCGACACCGCCCTGGTCCGCCTGGCCCAGGAGCTCACCGCACTCACCGAAGAGGTACGCACACGATGAACGACGCCGAGCAGCACCAGGCCCGGGAACGCCTGACCCAGGTCCGCGCCGAGGTGGCGAAGGTGGTGGTCGGGCAGGACGCCGCCGTCTCCGGCCTGCTGGTGGCGCTGCTGTGCGGCGGCCACGTCCTGATGGAAGGGGTGCCGGGCGTCGCGAAGACGCTGCTGGTGCGCACGCTGGCCCAGGCCCTGTCGGTCGACACCCGACGGGTGCAATTCACGCCCGACCTGATGCCGGGCGACATCACCGGCTCGATGGTCGTCAACCAGTCGAACGACGGCGCCCGCACCGAGCTCACCTTCCGCGAGGGCCCGGTCTTCACGCACCTGCTGCTGGCCGACGAGATCAACCGCACGCCCCCGAAGACCCAGTCGGCCCTGCTCGAGGCGATGGAGGAGGGCCAGGTCTCCGTCGACGGCGTGACCCGGCCGCTCCCCCGCCCCTTCCTGGTGGCGGCGACCCAGAACCCGATCGAGTACGAGGGCACCTACCCGCTGCCCGAGGCCCAGCTCGACCGCTTCCTGCTCAAGGTGGTGCTGCCGGTGCCGGAGCGCGACGACGAGCTGGAGATCCTCACCCGCCACGCCGCGGGCTTCGACCCGCGTGACCTGCCCTCCGCGGGCGTACGACCGGTGGCCGGCCCCGCCGACGTGCTGGCGGGCGCAGCGGCCACCGCCGCCGTGTTGGTCTCCCCCGAGGTGGTCGCCTACGTCGTCGACATCGCGCGGGCCACGCGCCGCTCCCCCTCGCTGCAGGCGGGCGTCTCACCGCGTGGAGCCACCGCCCTGATGCGGGCCGCCCGGGCGTGGGCCTGGCTCAACGGGCGCGACTTCGTGACGCCGGACGACGTCAAGGCGCTGGCCCAGGCGACGCTGGCCCACCGCCTCACGTTGCGCGCCGAGGCCGAGCTCGAGGGTGTCGACACCGCCACCGTGCTGGCGAGCGCGCTGGGGTCGGTGCCGGTGCCCCGATGACCCTGACCGGACGCGTCCCCCTGCTGCTCCTGCTCGGTCTGGTGCCGGTGGTGCTGCGCCCCGACGCGCTCACCGTGTGGCTGTGGCTGGCGCTGGTGGCAGTGCTGGTGGCGGTCGACGTCGCCCTGGCTCCGTCGCCGGACGCTCTCGAGGTGGTGCGGCGACCGGTGGAGCCGGCCAGGCACGGCGCACCGACGTCGACCACCCTCGTGGTCACCCACCGCGGCCACCGCAAGGCCCGGGGACTGCTGCGCGACGCCTGGCAACCGACTGCCGGAGACGCCGAGAACCGCCATCGCCTGCGGCTGGCCCCGCAGGAGCGGGTCCTGCTGACGACGGACCTGCTGCCCACCCGACGCGGGACCCTGCGCGCACTGGGCGTCACCGTCCGACTCCTGGGGCCGCTGGGCCTCGCGGCACGGCAACGGACGTACGCGGTGCCCGGAGAGCTCAGGTCGTTGCCCCGCTTCGACTCACGCAAGCACCTGCCCTCCCGTCTGGCACGCCTGCGCGACCTCGACGGCCGCTCCGCGGTGCGCGTGCGCGGCGCCGGCACCGAGTTCGACTCGCTGCGCGACTACGTACGCGGCGACGACGTGCGCTCCATCGACTGGCGCGCCTCCTCACGCGCGCGCAACGTGGTGGTCCGTACGTGGCAGCCCGAGCGGGACCGACGGGTCGTGCTGGTGCTCGACACCTCGCGCACCTCGGCGGCCCGGATCGACGACGTGCCGCGCCTGGACGCGGCGATGGAGGCGGCCCAGCTGCTCGCCGCACTCGCCTCCCGCGCGGGAGACCGGGTCGACATGGTGGCCGGTGACCGCGTCGTACGCCGTCGCCTGCGCACCTCGGGGCCGGGGGCGGTGGGCGAGGTCGCCCGCGCGCTGACCGACGTGCATCCCGAGATCGTGGAGGCGGACTGGCGTTCCCTCGCCTCGGCGGTCACCCAGCTCGGACGCCACCGGGCGCTGCTCGTGCTGCTGACGCCGCTCGAACCCTCTGCCGTCGAGCTCGGGCTGCTGCCGGTGCTGGGCCCGCTCACCCGGCACCACCGGGTCGTCGTGGCGTCGGTGCGCGACCCCGAGCTGGTGCGCACCGCACGTCAGGCTGACGACGCCGAGTCGGTCTGGGCAGCCGTCGCGGCCGAGCAGGTGCTGGCGCGGCGTACCCACACCGAGCGGATGCTGCGCGCCCTCGGGGTCGACGTGCTCGACGTCGACGCCGAGCACCTGGCCCCGGCGCTGGCCGACCACTACCTCTCGTTGAAGGCCCGCGGGCTCCTCTGAGCGGTGCGGCACTGGGGCAGGGAGGGTCAGGCGCGGCTGGCCACCCGGTCCTCGAGGTGGCGGGCGTCGACGTCGCCGTCCTCCCCCTGGGCGGCCGCGCGCCTGCCGACGACGAAGACGTAGCCGAAGAAGACGACCTCTGCGAGCACGCCGATGGCGAGTCGTCCCCAGGTCGGCAGGCCCGAGGGGGTCACGAAGCCCTCGATGACACCGCTGACCAGGAGCACCACGACGAGCCCCAGGGCGATGGTCGCGGCCGTACGCCCCTCCCGGGCGATCGAGCGGGCACGGGTCAGGTCCTTCGGCTCGATCCAGGACCAGAAGAGCCGCAGGCCCGTGCCGGCGGCGACGAAGACCGCGGTCAGCTCCAGGAGGCCGTGCGGGAGCAGGAGCCCCCAGAAGTGGGCGCCGTGGTCGTAGCGGTGCATGATCGCGCCGATCACCGCCAGGTTCGCGATGTTCTGGAAGAGCAGCCAGAAGACCGGCACCCCGAGGATGCCCAGGGCGATGCAGAGGGCCGAGACCCAGGCGTTGTTGACCCACACCTGGGCGGCGAAGTGCGAGGAGGCCGGCTCGGTGTAGTAGTTCTCGAAGTCGTGGGCGACCAGGGCGTCGATCTGCTCCTGGCTCATCATCGACTGCTCCACCGACGGGTGGTGGTAGAGCCACCACATCATCAGGCCGGCGACCACGACGTTGCCGACGAGGGCCCCGAGCCACCAGTACCGCAACCGGTAGAGGGCGGCCGGGAAGCGGTGGGTGAAGAAGTACGCGACTCCGGCCACGGTCGAGGTGCGTGAGGCCAGGGCGCGGCTGCGCGCGTTGGTGAGGAGCACCGACAGGTGCTGGACCAGCGCCGGGTCGGGGCTCTGCGCCCGGACCGCGGAGAGGTGGGTGCCGACCTGCTGGTAGAGGTCTGCCAGCTCGTCGGCCTCGGCCCCGGTGAGGCGACGCCTGCGGGTCAGGGTGTTGAGCCGTGCCCACTCCGCCCGATGGGCCACCACGTATGCGTCCAGATCCACGGCCCCCACCCTAGGGCCGGCCCTATGCTGGGGCTGCCATGTCAGCCAATCTCGAGCACGCCGCCCTCACCGTCGACGACACCGTGACTGGTGAGGCGGTCGCCATCGACCTGCCCGCGGCCGGCATCGGGGTCCGACTCACCTCGGGGATCATCGACGTGGTGTTCACGTCCTTGGTCCTCGCGGCCTGCGCCTTCCTCTTCCTGCTGGCCTCCTCCCCCCTGAGCGCGGCCTTGGTGCAGCTGGCGGTCGTGGCGGTCTCGGTGGTCGCACTGCTCGTGGTGCCCACGACGGTCGAGACACTCTCGCGCGGGCGCTCACCGGGGAAGTGGGTGATGGGCCTGCGCGTCGTACGGGAGGACGCCGGTCCGATCACCGCGCAGCACGCCTTCGTGCGCGCCCTGGTCGGGGTGGTCGAGATCTACGCCCTCGGGGGCGCCCCTGCCCTGCTGTCGGCCCTGTGCAACACCCGCGGCAAGCGCCTCGGGGACTTCGCGGCCGGGACCTACGTGGTGCGCGAGCGCTCCCGGCTCACCCTGCCCGTGCCACCCCCGATGCCGCCCGACCTCGCCGCGTGGGCACAGTCCGCCGACGTCGCCGCGCTGCCTGCCGACCTGGCCCTGGGCGTACGTCAGTTCCTCGCTCGCGCCAGGACGCTCTCGCCCCAGGCACGAGCCACGACCGGCACCGCCCTGGTGGAGCAGGTGATGACGCGCGTGGCCCCGCCTCCTCCGCCGGGCACGCATCCCGAGGCGTTCCTGAGCGCCGTGATGGCGGAGCGCCGCGAACGCGACCTGGCCCGCCTGCACCGCGAGCAGGCCACGCGCGAACGTCTCAACGCCGCCGCACGCTGAGGCTCAGACCCGGCGGTAGGTCAGGTCGGTGATCTCGCGGTCCTTGGCGAGGCCCTTGCGCTCGAACTTGGTGACCGGTCGGGCGTCCCAACGCGGGACGACACCACCGGTGAGCAACGGCTCGGCGTCGAGCACCTCGATCATCTGCTCGGCGTACGGCGCCCAGTCGGTGGCCAGGCGCCACAGTCCGCCCACCTCCAGACGCTCGGCGACGACGTGCGCGAAGGAGGGAGTGACCAGACGACGCTTGTTGTGCTTCTTCTTGTGCCACGGGTCGGGGAAGAAGGTCCAGAACTCGTGCACCGACCCCGGGGCGAGCAGGTGCTCGACCAACCAGGCAGCGTCGACGGAGCAGAAGCGCACGTGGTCGGCACCGGCCTCGGCCACGCGCCACAGGCCGTCGGCCACGCCCGGGACCCAGACCTCGAGCGCCAGCACGTTGACCTCCGGACGCGCAGCGGCGAGCGCAGCAGTCGCCTCCCCCACGCCGGGGCCGATCTCGACCACCAGCGGCGCCTCACGGCCGAACCAGGAGGTGAGGTCGAAGTCCGGGGCGTCGACCGCCTCGTCGGGAATGACCCATGCGTCGGCGTGGGCCTCCCACGACTCGGCCTGCTTCGGCGTGACCCGGGCACCGCGGCGGGTGTAGCTCAGCACCTCACGCATCCTGCGACCGTCGTCGGTCATCTTGAAGTGGGGGCGTGCGGGGCGTACGGAGTCAGACACGAGGAGCCAGTCTACGTCGGGCTCAGAGGAAGAACGTGAAGAGCGGTGACCCCGGCGGCACCTGCTCGATCTGCATGGGGCTGGCCTCCATGCGCTTGAGCAGGCCGGTGATCCGGTTGGCCTGGTCGAGCTCGATGCCCACGAGTGCCGGACCGGTCTCGCGGTTGTTCTTCTTCACGTACTCGAAGAGGACGATGTCCTCCCCCTCGCTCAGCACCTCCTCGAGGAAGTAGCGCAGGGCGCCGGGCTCCTGGGGGAAGGTGACCATGAAGTAGTGGCGCAGGCCCTCGTGCAACAACGACCGCTCGACGATCTCTGCGTACCGGCTCACGTCGTTGTTGCCCCCGGAGACGACGCAGACCACGGCCTCGTCGGCCGGGACGGTGCCCGCGAGGCTGAGTGCGTACGTGCTGGCGAGCGCGCCGGCCGGCTCGGTGATGATGCCGTCCACCTGGTAGAGCTCGAGCATCTCGGTGCAGGTCGCCCCCTCCGCCACCGTGACGACCTCGTCGACGAGGTCGCGCACGACCTGGTAGGTCAGGCTGCCGACCGTGCCGACCGCGGCGCCGTCGACGAAGGTGTCGACCGTCGGCAGGCGCACCGGCCCACCGGCAGCCAGCGCCGCCGTCATGCTGGCCGCGCCGGCCGGCTCCACCCCGACCACGCGCACACCGGGGTAGCGCTCCTTGAGCCAGGTCGCCATGCCCGAGACCAGTCCCCCGCCACCGAGCGGCACGACCACGGTGTTCACCCGGAGACCGGCCTCGCGGGCCTGCGTCATCACCTCGACCGCCACCGACCCCTGACCGAGGATCGTGGCGGGGGCGTCGAAGGGGTGGATGAAGACGGCACCGGCCTCGTCGGCGTGCTGACGGGCGGCGTGCCCGGCCTCGTCGTACGTGGACCCTGTCACCACGAGCTCGACGTCGGGGCCACCGAGGGCGAGGATGCGCTGGCGCTTCTGCCGCGGGGTGTTGCTCGGGACGTAGATGCGGCCCTTGATGCCGAGGCGGGCACACGACCACGCCACGCCCTGGGCGTGGTTGCCCGCGGAGGCGCAGACGACGCCGCGGGCACGCTCGCCGGCGTCGAGCGCCTGGATCGCGTGGTAGGCGCCGCGGACCTTGTAGGACCGGGCGATCTGTCGGTTCTCACGCTTCAGCAGGACCGGGGCACCGATGAGCTGGCTCAGCCGGGGCGACGGCTCGAGCGGGGTGGTGTGCACGATGTCGGCGAGCACCTCGGCAGCGGCCTCGACACGAGCGGCGGTCAACTGTTCTGAAGTCACCGAAACAGCGTAGGACCCGGACGATCCGGAGACCCAACCGGGGAGAAATGCACTGCGGCCCCGGACCAGTGGTCCGGGGCCGCAGCAGGTGGTTCAGAACGTCACTTGATGATCTTCGTGACGCGGCCGGCACCAACGGTGCGGCCACCCTCGCGGATCGAGAACTTGAGGTTCTCGTCCATGGCGATGGGCTGGATGAGCTCGACAGTCATCTCCGTGTTGTCGCCGGGCATGACCATCTCGGTGCCCTCGGGGAGGGTCACGACGCCGGTCACGTCCGTCGTACGGAAGTAGAACTGCGGGCGGTAGTTGTTGAAGAACGGGGTGTGACGGCCACCCTCCTCCTTCGACAGGATGTAGACCGAGGCCTCGAAGTCGGTGTGCGGGGTGGTGGTACCCGGCTTCACGACGACCATGCCCCGCTCGACGTCCTCGCGCTTGGTGCCACGGAGGAGCAGACCGACGTTCTCACCGGCCTGGCCCTCGTCGAGCAGCTTGCGGAACATCTCGACACCGGTGACGGTGGTCTTCTGCGAGGTCTCGCGGATGCCGATGATCTCGACCTCCTCGTTGACCTTGACGATGCCGCGCTCGATGCGACCGGTGATGACGGTTCCACGACCGGTGATCGTGAAGACGTCCTCGACGGGCATGAGGAAGGGCTTGTCGGTGTCACGCTCGGGCTGCGGGATGTACTCGTCCACAGCCTTCATGAGCTCGCGGATCGAGTCGGCCCACTTCTCGTCGCCGTTCAGCGCCGGGAAGGCAGCGATACGAACGACCGGGACGTCGTCGCCCGGGAACTCGTACTCGTTGAGGAGCTCGCGCACCTCCATCTCGACGAGCTCGATGAGCTCCTCGTCGTCGACCATGTCGCACTTGTTGAGAGCGACGACCATGGCCGGCACGCCGACCTGGCGGGCCAGGAGAACGTGCTCACGGGTCTGCGGCATGGGGCCGTCAGTCGCGGCAACCACCAGGATCGCGCCGTCCATCTGCGCAGCACCGGTGATCATGTTCTTGATGTAGTCAGCGTGACCCGGGCAGTCGACGTGGGCGTAGTGACGCGCCTCGGTCTGGTACTCGATGTGGGCGATCGAGATCGTGATTCCACGCTGACGCTCTTCGGGGGCCTTGTCGATGGAGTCGAACGGCGACGCCTCGTTCAGGTCCGGGTAGGTGTCGTGCAGCACCTTGGAAATCGCCGCGGTCAGCGTCGTCTTTCCGTGGTCGATGTGACCGATGGTGCCGATGTTGACGTGCGGCTTGGTCCGCTCGAACTTCGCCTTAGCCACTGTGGGCTCCTCCTGTTGTTGTTACTTGACTCGTGATGGGGTTTGGTGCAGCCGAGGATCCGTGCGAGGTCACTCGCCGCGAACCTTCTTGATGATCTCGTCGGCGATGTTCGAAGGAACCTCGGCGTACGAGTCGAACTCCATCGAGTACGAGGCCTGGCCAGAGGTCTTGGACCTCAGGTCGCCAACGTACCCGAACATCTCGGACAGCGGCACAAGAGCGCTCACGACGATGTCGCCGTGGCTGGTCTCCTGCGCGCGGATCTGGCCACGGCGCGAGTTCAGGTCGCCGATGACGGTGCCGAGGAACGAGTCCGGCGTGGTCACCTCGACGGCGAACATCGGCTCGAGCAGCACGGCCTGGGCCTTGTGCGCGGCCTCCTTGAAGCCCTGCAGACCAGCGATCTTGAACGCGAGCTCCGAGGAGTCGACGTCGTGGTAGGCGCCGTCCTCGAGGGTCACCTTCACGTCGACCATCGGGAAGCCGGCCTTGACGCCGAACTGCATGGCCTCCTGGGCACCCTGGTCGACCGAGGGGATGTACTCCCTCGGCACGCGGCCACCGCTGACGGCGTTGACGAACTCGTAGCCTGCACCGAGACCGGTCTCGGGGTCGATGTTCGGCTCGATCGACATGACGATCTTGGCGAACTGACCCGAACCACCGGTCTGCTTCTTGTGCGTGTAGCTGTGGTTCTCCACCTTGCGGCGGATGGTCTCGCGGTAGGCCACCTGCGGCTTGCCGACGGTCGCCTCGACGCGGAACTCGCGCTTCATGCGGTCGACCAGGACCTCGAGGTGGAGCTCGCCCATACCAGCGATGATGGTCTGGCCGGTCTCCTCGTCGGTCTTGACGGTGAAGGTCGGGTCCTCGTCGGAGAGGCGCTGGATCGCGGTGCCCAGCTTCTCCTGGTCGCTCTTCGTCTTGGGCTCGATGGCGACCTCGATCACCGGAGCCGGGAAGGTCATCGACTCGAGCACGACCGGCTTGGCGTTGTCGGACAGGGTGTGACCGGTCTTGGTGTCCTTGAGACCCATGACAGCCACGATCTGGCCGGCGCCCACCGCCGCGATCTCCTCACGCTTGTTGGCGTGCATCTGGTAGACCTTGCCGATGCGCTCCTTGCGGCCGTTGCTCGAGTTGAGCACGGTCGAACCGGCCTCGAGCTTGCCCGAGTAGACGCGGACGAAGGTCAGCTTGCCCAGGTGCGGGTCGGCGGCGATCTTGAACGCCAGCGCGGCGAGCGGCTCGTCGTCGTTCGGCTGACGCAGGACCTCGGTCTCCTCGTCGTTCGGCTTGTGGCCGACGATCGCGTCGATGTCGAGGGGCGACGGCAGGAAGTCGACGACGGCGTCGAGCAGGGGCTGGATGCCCTTGTTCTTGAACGCGGTGCCGGTGAGGATCGGGTTGATCTCGCCAGCCAGGGTCGCCTTGCGGATCGCGGCCTTGAGCTCGGCGACGGTGAAGTCGTCACCGTTCTCGAGGTAGCGCTCCATGAGCTCGTCGTCGGTCTCGGCGACGGTCTCGACGAGCTTCTCGCGCCACTCGGCGGCCTTGTCGGCCAGATCGGCGGGGATCTCCTCGACGACGTAGTCGTCACCCTGCTGGGTCTCGCCACGCCACGTGAGGGCGCGCATCTCGACCAGGTCGACGACGCCGGCGAAGTCGCCCTCGGCGCCGATCGGCAGCTGGAGGACGGCCGGGGTGGCGTTGAGCTTGTCGACGATGGTGCCCAGGACGCGGTAGAAGTCAGCACCCGTGCGGTCAAGCTTGTTGACGAAGCACATGCGCGGGACCTGGTACTTGTTGGCCTGGCGCCAGACGGTCATCGACTGCGGCTCGACACCGGCGACACCGTCGAAGACGGCGACTGCGCCGTCGAGGACGCGGAGCGAACGCTCCACCTCGACGGTGAAGTCGACGTGCCCGGGCGTGTCGATGATGTTGATCTGGTGGTTGTTCCACCAGCAGGTGGTCGCAGCAGAGGTGATCGTGATGCCACGCTCCTGCTCCTGCTCCATCCAGTCCATCGTGGCCGCACCCTCGTGGACCTCACCGATCTTGTAGCTGATGCCGGTGTAGAAGAGGATGCGCTCAGTCGTGGTGGTCTTGCCGGCGTCGATGTGCGCCATGATGCCGATGTTGCGAACCTTGGTGAGGTCCGTGGTGATTTCAACGGCCACTGAAAGTCAGTTCCTTAGGAAGTTGCGGTTGGTGGGAGCGGGGGCGCACGCGGCACATGCTACGTACGCCCCGCGACGTCACCAGCGGTAGTGGGCGAAGGCCTTGTTGGACTCGGCCATCTTGTGCGTGTCCTCGCGCTTCTTCACAGCGGCACCGAGGCCGTTGCTCGCGTCGAGGATCTCGTTCATGAGGCGCTCGGCCATCGTCTTCTCACGACGGTCGGCGGCGTAGCCCACGAGCCACCGCAGGGCCAGGGTGGTCTGGCGGTTCGGCTTGACCTCGATCGGCACCTGGTAGGTGGCGCCACCGACACGGCGGGACTTGACCTCGAGGGCGGGCTTGACGTTGTCGAGCGCGCGCTTGAGGGTCAGCACGGGGTCGGTGCCGGTCTTCTCACGGCAGCCTTCGAGGGCGGTGTACACGATGCGCTGGGCAACCTGCTTCTTGCCGTCCTGGAGGACCTTGCTGACCAGCTGGGTGACGATCTGCGACCCGTAGACGGGGTCGACGACGATCGGACGCTTCGGGGCGGGACCCTTGCGCGGCATCAGCTCTTCTCCTTCTTCGCGCCGTACCGGCTACGAGCCTGCTTGCGGTTCTTGACACCCTGGGTGTCAAGGGTGCCGCGGATGATCTTGTAACGGACACCCGGAAGGTCCTTCACACGACCGCCGCGCACGAGCACGATCGAGTGCTCCTGGAGGTTGTGGCCCACGCCCGGGATGTAAGCGGTGACCTCGACGCCGGACGAAAGGCGCACGCGGGCGACCTTGCGGAGGGCGGAGTTCGGCTTCTTCGGGGTGGTGGTGTAGACGCGAGTGCAGACGCCACGGCGCTGCGGCGATCCCTTGAGGGCAGGCGTCTTGTTCTTGGACACCTTGTCCTGGCGGCCCTTGCGGACCAACTGCTGAATGGTGGGCACCTGGTGGTTCCCCTTCTGTCTTTTCCTCACGGCCCTGCACGGTGCTGGGCTCGGGGTGATGCGTTGTTGCTTGTGCCTGAAAATCAGCGCGGCACACAGACATGAAGGCCGGGCACGCGCAAGGGTCTGGGCATACCAGACACGAGGACTCAGGCTACTCGCTTCGCCACAACAGGGTCAAAACGAGGAACGGGCCGCCGGAGCAGCACCGTACGGACAGCGACTGCGGCGACCACGCCGAGCACCGTCACCGCTCCCCCGAGCAGGAGGGTCCAGCGGGCGCCGAGCGCCTCACCGACCCAGCCGAGCAGGGGCGCCCCCAGCGGCGTGCCGCCCATCATGACCATGAGGTAGAGCGCCATCGCACGCCCACGGACGGCGGCATGGGTGTTGACCTGCATGTAGCCGTTGGCGCTGGTGATCAGCGTCAGCGCCGTGACGCCCAGCACCGGGCACATCAGCGCGAAGGTCAGGTAGGTCGGCAACGCTCCGGCGATCGTCACCGCGACGCCGAAGACCACGGCCGAGACGACGACCGTACGCAGCGTGAACTCGGCCCGACGGGCGGCGACCAGGGAGCCGGCGAGTGAGCCGACCGCGAGGAAGGAGCCGAGCAGGCCGTACTCGGTGGGCCCCTTGCCGAAGACCTCCGTCGCCATCAGCGCCGAGGTCATCTGGAAGTTGAGCCCGAAGGTGCCGGCGAAGAAGACGACCGCGAGCACCAGCAGCAGGTCGGAGCGATGGCGTACGTAGCTGATCCCCTCGCGCACCGCTCGCAGGCCCTTCGCCGCCACGTGGGCAGGCTCGGCCAGGCGCGAGGTGTCCAGGCGCTGCAGCGTCATCACCGGTGCGACGTAGCTGACGGCGTTGAGCAGGATCACGCAGCCGGTGGCCACCACGCCGCCACCCCAGGCGGCGATCAGCACGCCCGCCAGGCCGGGGCCGACCAGGCGTGCAGCGTTGAAGGAGGCCGAGTTGAGGCCGACGGCGTTGGTGAGGTCCTCGGGCTCCACCATCTCCGACACGAAGGCGTGGCGGGCGGGCGAGTCGAGGGCCGAGGCGACACCGAGGACCAGGGCCAGGACGTAGACGTGCCAGATCTGCGCGGTGCCGGTGACGGCCAGCAGCCCGAGGATGAGCGCGGGCACCGCCATCATGACGTTCGTCAGCTGGAGGACGCGGCGCTTCGGCAGCCGGTCGGCCACCAGGCCGGCGAAGGGCCCGAGCAGCAGGAACGGCAGGAACTGCAGACCGGTGGTGATGCCCAGCGCCGCGGCGCTGTTGCCGGTGAGCAGCAGGATCAGCCAGTCCTGGGCGACGCGCTGCATCCAGGTGCCGACGTTGGAGACGACACCACCGGCGGCGTACAGGCGGTAGTTGGGGTTGGCGAGGGATCGGAACGTGGGGCTCAAGCGTGTTGTCAGTCTTCCTGCGCGAGGCGTTGGAGGATCGGGGCAGCCCGGTGCAGGGCCTCCCGTTCGTCGGAGGTGAGGTCGCCGAGGCGGCTCGCCAGCCAGGCGTCACGCCGCTCACGGTCTGCCAGCAGCACCCCACGCCCGGAGTCGCTCAGCGACACCACGGCGATGCGGCCGTCGGTGGGGTGGGCGTTGCGGACGACGTGGCCGTCCTTCTCCAGGCAGTTGACCGTGCGGGTCATCGACGGCGGCTGGACCCGCTCCCAGGCGGCGAGCTCGCCCAGCGTCATCTCGCCGTGGCGGTTGAGTGCGGCGAGCACGGCCATCGCCGGGATCGAGACCTCGTTGTCGGGGTGACGCTCACTGGCGAGGCGTCGGCGCAACCACATGACGGCCGACCTCAGGTCGGCGGCCAGCGCTGCGGAGTCGTCAGGGGTGCCCATCTGTTTAGCGTAAGTCATTACCTGCGCTAAGTATTCCCGTCGGCGCACTCGCGCCCGAAATTGCTCGAAGGCCCGCCACGCAGGTGCGTGGCGGGCCTTCGAGCGGTGGGGTCAGTTGATCAAGGAGTTGATCGGCGCATAGGCGAAGTAGATGACGAACAGCGCGGCCACCAGCCAGAGCAGCGGGTGGATGTCGCGCACCTTGCCGACCACGACCTTGATCAGGACGTAGGCGACGAAGCCGGCGCCGATGCCGGCGGAGATCGAGTAGGTGAACGGCATCACGACGATGGTGAGGAAGGCCGGGATCGCCAGCTCGAGGTCGCGCCAGTCGATCTCGGTCACCTGCTGCATCATCAGGAAGCCGACGAGGACCAGGGCCGGCACAGCGGCCTCGGAGGGGATGGCGCGCACCAGCGGGGTGAAGAACATCGCCAGCAGGAAGAAGGTGCCGGCGAAGACCGACGACAGACCCGTGCGGGCTCCTTCACCGACGCCGGAGGCCGACTCGATGTAGGAGGTGTTGGAGGAGACGCCTGCTGCGCCACCGGCCATCGCGGCCAGCGAGTCGACGATGAGGATGCGCTGGCTGTGCGGCGGGATCCCGTTCTCGTCGTTGAGCCCGGCCTCGGCGCCGATGGCCGTCATGGTGCCCATGGTGTCGAAGAAGTCGGCGAGCATCAGGGAGAAGACGAGCAGGACCGCGGCCAGGATGCCACCCTCGACGCTCGAGAAGGCCCCGAAGAGGTTGACCTCGCCCAAGGTGGAGAAGTCGGGCATCCCGACGATCTTGCCGTCCACCGACGGCACGGTCAGCGACCAGCCGCCGGGGTTGGTGCTCGCATCACCGAGCTTGGCGATGGCCTCGACGATCACCGCGAGCACGGTCGTGATGACGATGGAGATGAGGATCGCGCCCCGGACGTTGCGCACCCACAGGGCGATCATCAGCAGCAGGCCGAAGACGAAGACCATCACGGGCCAGCCGAAGAGGTGGCCGTCGACGCCGAGCTGGACCGGGACGGTGGTCGTGAAGGAGTCGGGGATGCGCGTGACGAAGCGGGCGTCGACGAAGCCGATCAGGGCGATGAAGAGGCCGATACCGACCGAGATCGCGACCTTCAGCTGCTGGGGCACCGCGTGGAAGACCGCCTTGCGGAAGCCGGTCAGCACCAGGACCAGGATCACGATGCCCTCGAGGAGCACCAGGCCCATGGCGTCGGCCCAGGTGGACTGACGGGCGATCGAGTTGGCCACGAAGGCGTTGAGCCCGAGACCAGCGGCGAGCGCGAGCGGGAAGTTCGCCGCAGCGCCCATGAGGATGGTGAGCACGCCAGCCACCAGGGCGGTGCCGGCAGCGATGGCGGCGAGACCGCTGCCGGGCGTGCTGTCACCACCGAGGAACATGCCCTCGGAGTCGGGCACGAAGCCGAGGATGAGCGGGTTCAGCACGATGATGTAGGCCATCGTCAGGAAGGTGACCAGGCCACCTCGGAATTCCTGGCCGACGGTCGATCCGCGTTCGGTGATCTTGAAGAAGCGATCGAGGCCACCGGGGGCGGCAGTCGCTGGGGAGTCGACGTTATTGGTCACGGGCGATCATTTTGCCACGGCGCCCGGGCCCCCGCTGCATCGAGTCAGAATCCGTGCACGTGGGGTTGGTAGGTTGCCCCTGTGCACGACGAGCAGAAGCCTGACCACGGAATTCTCAACGTGGCCGAGGTGCAACCCCTGGACGTCGACGGCGTACGTGCCGTCGAGATCGGCACCGCTCTGTGGGCGGTGGCCTTCGTGGCGCTGCTGCCCTTCTGGTCGTCGCTCGCCGAGAGCGGCCGCCTGTGGTGGCTGTGGACCTGCACGACCGGGTTGGCGCTCGGTCTCTTCGGCATCGAGTACTGCCGACGCCGTCGTGACCGTGCTCCCCAGGAGTCACCCTCGCGCCCACCCGCACGAGGCGGGGGCGGCGGGCGCCGACGCGCCCGCTGAGCAGACCCAGAAGGTCGAGAGCTCAGAAGGTCTCGAGGTCGACGGTGAAGCTGTCGAAGGCGTGCTCGGGAACCGGCACCGGCTGCTGCTTGCGCGCCAGCTTGACCTCGGAGTGGGCACCGCACCCGTGGTCGTACGTCACCACGCGGCCGTCGTCGTTGGCGTTGCCGTTGCCGCAGACGCCGAACATCTCCGAGAGTGACCCCGCCAGACGCACGAGGAAGCCGCACGACCAGCACGACTGCGGCGCCGACTTGGCGATGGGAGCCTCGGGGCCGCCGTCACCGTCGTGCCACCGCTGCGCGGCCATGTCGCGGCCCTCGACCGAGAGCGTGCGCACCCGGCCGAGACCGAGGTCGGCGGCCACGCCCTTGATCTGCTCGCGGTCGGCCTCGTCGACGTCGTCGCCCACCAGGTAGGTGGGCACGAGGCGGGGGTCGTCGTCGTCGACGGGGAGCAGGTCGCCGGGCGAGAGGTCTCCCGGCTGGAGGCGCTCCTTGTAGGGGACCCAGTGCGGGGCGACGATCGCCGTCTCACCGGGAAGGAGCACGACCTCGTCGACCGTGATCCGGTGACCGGAACCGCCGGCGATCGTGACGGCCCACTGCCAACCGACGTAGCCGGGGTGGGTGCACGTGAAGACGTGGGTGAGCGCGCCCTCCTGCTCGACGTGGGAGGTCACGTGCTCGCCGACCTGGTCGGCGGACACCTCCTCGAGCAGGGCGGCCCGTGCGACGTCGACAGCGTCGGCGAGCGCGGGGTCGACTGCGATGGTGGCGTTCACGCGACAGATCCTCTCACGTTCAGCGGTCCAGCTCGTCGGCCAGGGCGCGGAGCAGCTTGGCGGTCGGGCGGGCGGTCTTGGGCTCGGGATGGCGGCCGTGCCGGTAGCCCTCGCCCAGGTTGTCGAGCAGGCGGATCAGGTCCTCGACGATCGTGACCATCTCCTCGGGGCTCTTGCGCGAGGCGTTGCGCTGGTTGCGCGCCACGGAGGTCGGCGGGTCAAGCAGCCGCACCTGGAGCGCCTGCTCACCTCGACGGCCCTGCGCAATGCCGAACTCGACGCGCGCGCCGTTCTTCAGCGTGGTGACGCCCTCGGGCAGGGCGTCGGCGTGCACGTACACGTCCGGGCCGCCGTCGTGGGACAGGAAGCCGAACCCCTTCTCGGGGTCGAACCACTTCACCTTGCCAGTCGGCACTTCGCCCACCCTCCTCGTACCGGCCGCACCCCACGGCGCGACGTCACGGCAAGGGTAGGACCTGAGCGGGGACAGGGCCACTCCGTCGCCTGTGCGCCGTCGGCCTCCGGCGCAGGGTCACGGCCGGCGGACCTCGATGGTCACTCCGTCACCGAGGTCGATGACCGCCCCCGGGAGCAACGAGACCGGCGAGCCGGGGCGCAGCTCCTGCGAGGAGAGTCCGGGCTGGGCCACCACCGTGCCGTTGGTGGAACCGAGGTCGGTCACCACCGCCGTCCCCAGGTCGATGCCCTCACCGGGACGGATCTCCACGTGGGTGCCGGAGACCTCCTGGTGGGGACTCGGCACCGTGACGAGCCGGGCGCCGGGACTGCCCGCCCGTGCCGTCGGCCCACGACCGATGAGCAGAGGACCGTCGACGGGCAGGGTGGCGCCGTGGTTGAAGACGAGCATCGCGACGGCCCGGTGCGTCGGTGTGGCGAGGGCCTCGGGGACATCGGCGGGCTCCTCGTGCGAGACGCCGAACCCGAGCACACTCAGGCCGCCCTCCTCGAGGGGCAGGTGGTCGGTGATCTCCTCCTGCCAGTCGGGGGCCAGCGGCACCGCCGAGAGGGGGACGGTCTCCAGCCGCTCCTCCTCGTACGCAGGCGGGGAGGTCTTGGCTCGAGACGCAGGCGGGGCGACGGGCGCAGGCGGGGCGACGGGCGCAGGCGGGGCGACGGGCGCGGCCGTGCGCGCTGGCGGCACCTCCCGGGTCGGGACGGGGGCGCTGGGCTGCTCCGGGACTCGCCCCCAGGTCAGGCCCCCGACACGGGCGAGTCCAGGACGCAGCACCGTGCGCTCCAGCGGGTCGCCGGCGACCTCACCGGGCAGCTCGGCGACCAGGGCGACGAGACCCGTGAAGGAGTCCTCGGCCCAGAGCCGGCCGGGGGCCGCGACCCGCACCTGACCCTCGGGCGTGTGGGCGGTCACCACTGCCTCGCCGCGGACGAGGACCCGGGCCCGGTCGCCGTCCGTCTCGACGAGGACGAAGGCGTCCAGTCGGGACAGCCCGTCGACGAGCAGGGCGTCGAGCACTGCCACCAGGCCGGCCCCGTCGTCGATGATCGGCCACAGCGCGACGGCGCGGGCCCGCTCCTCGGCGGGCAGGACCAACGTCACCGACTCACCGGCGACCCCGATCCACTGCCCTGCCCACGCGCTGCGGACGGACACTCCTGCTCCCTCGACCCGATCCACCGTGCTCTCCCCACGAACGTCTGGGTGGTCGTGCACCAGCTCCACGACCACGTCTTTCCTCATCCCACCACATCGACGACGAGCGCCGTCGCGTTGTCCGTCCCCCCTGCGGACAGGGCGGCCCGGACCAGGGCCGTGGCAGCGTCCTGCGGACGGGGGTGGGTGGTCACCGCGGTGAGCGCCGCCAGGTCGTCGGCGCCGACGAGTCCGCTCACCCCGTCGGAGCACAGGAGGAGCCGGGGAGCCGCGACCAGGGGCACGTCGTGGAAGTCCGGCTCCGGCACGTCGCGACTGCTGACGGCCCGGGTGACGACGTGGCGCTCGGGATGCACCCTCGCCTCCTCGGGCGTCAGCTCGCCGCGCGCGACCAGCTCGGCGACCACCGAGTGGTCGGCGGTGAGCGCCTGGGTGTCGGCGGGCAGGACTGCGTAGGCCCGGGAGTCGCCCACGTGGGCGACCAGCCACGCCGGGCCACCGGGGCCACGCACCAGGAGCCCGACGACGACCGTCGTACCGGCGTACGAGATGCGCGAGTCGTCGTCGTGGCGCTCGACGTGGGCCCGGAGCCGTGACTGGGCCTCGACGAGTGCCGCGAGGACGGCCTCGCGGCCTTCGGCTGCCGTGAACTCGCGCCCGCCCAGACGGGCGAGTTCCTCCACGACGAGACGGCTCGCGACGTCACCGCCGGCGTGCCCGCCCATGCCGTCAGCCACCGCGAAGACCGGGGACTCCGCCACCCAGGCGTCCTCGTTGACCGCGCGGACCAACCCCACGTGGCTCGCTCCCGCGTGCCGCACGCGGAGCGCCGAACCGTCACCCACCTCAGACGTCATGTGCTGTCCTGCCTCGACCGGGCCCCCGGGCAGGGACTCTCCGAGTAGCGTAGGAGGGATGTCCGACACGCTGCACCTGCCGCCCCCGCCCGAGGGGTCGACCGCGCCTGCCCGGACCCTCTCGGAGCACCTGCGCGCCTGGCCGGACGAACGGTTGGCCCACCTCTTCACCGTGCGCCCCGACCTCGGCAGCCCGGCCCCCCAGGACTCCGCCCAGGTCGCGTCGCGCGCCGGCACCCGGGCCTCGGTGCTGCGCGCGTTGGACGACCTCACCCGGCTCGAGCTCGCGGTGCTCGATGCCGCCGTCGTGCTCGGCCACGCGACGCGCGAGGAGCTGCTCGCGGTGGTGCGCGCGGACCCCGCGAGCGCCGGCGCCGCGCTCGACCACCTGATGTCCATCGCCCTGGTCTGGCCCTCGACGAGTGGGCTGCGCGCCCTCAACGGCGTCGCGGACGCGCTGCGCGGTGACACCTCCAGCGGTGTCAGCGGACTGCGCCCCGTGCTCCCCCACGCCCTCAGCCGCGACCAGGCCGTCGAACGGGTCGCGGCCCTCTCGGCGCCCGCCCGCGCGCTGCTCCAGCACGTGGCCGACAGCGGCGGGGAGGCGACCACCGGTCGCGCCCGGACTCCCCGCTCTCCCGAGGAGGCGACCACGCCCGTCGAGGAGGTGCTGGCGCACGGGCTGCTCGTGGCCAACCAGAACGGGACCTTCCACCTCCCGGGTCAGGTCGGCCTCGCACTGCGCGGCGGCACCACGACCGAGGAGCCGTGCGACGACGTACCGCCGCTGGCGACGAGCCAGCGTGACCCCGCCCTGGTGGACCGGGTCGCGGCGGGCGCCGCGTTCGAGTTCGTACGCCGCACCGAGCTGCTGCTCGACCACTGGGGCCAGCACCCGCCCACCGTGCTGCGCAGCGGAGGCCTGGGCGTGCGCGACCTGAAGGCAGTCACCACCGAGCTCCACCTGGACACCCACGAGGCGGCCCTCGTGCTCGAGGTCGCCGTCGCCGCCCACCTGCTCGCCGAGGGCCCGGACGCCGACGGCGTGACCGCGTGGCTCCCCACCCACGCCTTCGACGCGTGGAGCGCCTCGGAGCCAGAGCAGCGCTGGCTCACCCTGGCCAAGGCGTGGTGGACCACCCCACGACTGGCCGGTCTGGTCGGCACCAAGGACCCGGCGGGCCGCACCCGCAACGCGCTCGCACCCGACGCCTCCAGCGTCTTCGCCCCCGAGGCCCGCGCCATGGCGCTGCGCGAGATGGTCGCGCTCGCGCCGGGCGAGGCCCTTGCCCCCGGGACCGGACTGCCCTCCCTGGTGGCGCGCATCACCTGGTTGCGCCCGCGCCGCCCGCGCACCCGTGACGAGCTCGTCGTCTGGGCGGTGGCCGAGGCGGCTGCGCTGGGGCTCACCGGCATGGACGCGGCCGCGTCGTACGCCGCTCCCTTCCTGACCCAGGACCACGCCGCTGCCGCCGAGGCCCTCGCCCCGTTGCTGCCGAGCGCCGTCGACCACGTGCTCGTGCAGGCCGACCTGACCGCTGTCGCCCCGGGGCCCCTGACCGCGGAGCTGGCCCGCACGCTGCACCTGGTCGCCGACGTGGAGTCGCGCGGCGGGGCGACCGTCTACCGCTTCACCCCGGCCTCGATCCGTCGGGCGCTCGACGCCGGGTGGTCGGCCGCAGAGATCCACGCCTTCCTGGCCGAGACCTCCCGCACCCCCGTGCCGCAGCCCCTCACCTACCTCGTCGACGACGTGGTGCGCACCTTCGGGACGGTCCGGGTGGGCCACGCCGAGTCGTTCCTGCGCGCCGACGACGAGCAGGCCCTGACGGAGCTGCTCCACCACCCGCAGGCCGCCTCGTTGCAGCTGCGCCGACTGGCCCCGACCGTCCTCATCTCCACCCTCCCGCTCGACCTCCTGCTCCCCCGGCTCCGCGAGCTGGGCCAGGCCCCCGTGGTCGAGGCCGCCGACGGCACGGTGCACGTCGCCCGACCTGACCTGCAGCGGGCGCGCACGCCGCGTACGTCACCGCCCGCCGCGACCCGTGCCCGCGAGGCCGCGCGGGTCAGCGCCGTCGTGGCCGCCGTCCGCGCCGGGGACCGCGCGGCCGAGGCTGCCCCCGCACGCTCGGCCACGGCCACCACCCCCACCTCGGCGTTGCAGGTGCTGCGGGAGGTGATCGAGACGTCGGGCACCGTGCTGATCGGCTACGTCGACAACCACGGCACGACGACCGAGCGCATCGTCGACCCCCGGCGCCTCGAGGGGGGCCAGCTGACGGCGTACGACCACCGCAGCGAGGACGTGCGCGGCTTCTCCGTGCACCGGATCACCGCGGTCACGCCCCTGCCCGCGACCTGAGCCCGCGTCACCAGCGTCGTGGAGTCGGGCCGCGTGGTCCGTGCCCGTAGGATTCCGGGGTGAACGACGGCCCCCTGATCGTGCAGTCCGACAAGACGTTGCTGCTGGAGATCGACCACGAGCGCGCGCAGGACTGCCGACGGGCGATCGCCCCCTTCGCGGAGCTGGAACGCTCCCCCGAGCACGTGCACACCTACCGCCTGACCCCGCTCGGGCTCTGGAACGCGCGCGCCGCCGGCCACGACGCCGAGGAGGTCGTGCACACGCTGCTGGAGTACAGCCGCTACGCCGTGCCGCACGCGCTCCTGGTCGACGTCGCCGAGACGATGGCGCGCTACGGCCGGCTGCGGCTCGAGAAGCACCCCTCCCACGGACTCGTCCTCACCAGCACCGACCGCCCGGTGCTGGAGGAGGTGCTGCGGGCCAAGAAGATCAAGGGGATGCTGGGTGAGCGGCTCGACGACGACTCGGTGGTGGTGCACCCCTCCGAGCGCGGCAACCTCAAGCAGGCGCTGCTCAAGCTCGGGTGGCCAGCCGAGGACTGGGCCGGCTACGTCGACGGCGAGGCCCACGCCATCGACCTCGCCGAGGACGGCTGGGTGCTGCGCGACTACCAGCGTGACGCCGCCGAGTCGTTCTGGCACGGCGGCTCGGGGGTCGTGGTGCTGCCGTGCGGTGCGGGCAAGACGATCGTCGGCGCCAGCGCCATGGCGCACGCGAAGGCCACCACCCTGATCCTGGTCACCAACACCGTCTCGGCGCGCCAGTGGAAGGACGAGCTGGTGCGCCGCACCACGCTCACCGAGGACGAGATCGGTGAGTACTCGGGCGCCGTCAAGGAGATCCGCCCGGTCACGATCGCGACCTACCAGGTGCTGACGCTGCGTCGCAAGGGCACCTACCCGCACCTGGACCTGCTGGACGCCCGCGACTGGGGCCTGATCATCTACGACGAGGTGCACCTGCTGCCCGCCCCGATCTTTCGGATGACCGCCGACCTGCAGGCCCGTCGGCGCATCGGCCTGACCGCCACCCTCGTGCGCGAGGACGGTCGCGAGGGTGACGTCTTCTCGTTGATCGGACCCAAGCGCTACGACGCCCCGTGGAAGGACATCGAGGCGCAGGGCTGGATCGCGCCCGCCGACTGCGCGGAGGTGCGCGTCTCGCTCACCGATGCCGAGCGGCTGACGTACGCCGTCGCGGAGAACGAGGACAAGTACCGCCTCGCTGCCTGCACCCCGGCGAAGCTCGCGGTCGTACGACGTCTGGTGGAGCTGCACTCCGAGCAGCCGACGCTGGTGATCGGCCAGTACATCGACCAGCTCGACGAGATCGCGGAGATGCTCGACGCCCCCGTCATCAAGGGCGACACCTCGGTGAAGGAACGCCAGCGGCTCTTCGACGCCTTCCGCTCGGGCGAGCTCTCGTTGCTCGTGGTGAGCAAGGTGGCCAACTTCTCCATCGACCTCCCCTCGGCCGAGGTCGCCATCCAGGTCAGTGGCTCCTTCGGGTCACGACAGGAGGAGGCGCAGCGTCTCGGCCGCTTGCTGCGGCCGAAGGACGAGGGCAAGTCCGCGCACTTCTACACGCTTGTCTCGCGTGACACCGTCGACGCGGAGTTCGCCGCCAACCGGCAGCGCTTCCTCGCCGAGCAGGGCTACGCCTACCGGATCGTCGACGCCGGCGACCTGTGAGGGTCAGCTCGAAGGGCCGAGCTGGAGGTAGAGGGTGTGCCGGTCGCTGCGGTAGGCCGAGCGTGACACCTCCACCACGCGCTCGCCGTGCAGCGCGCGCCGCGAGACCCGCAGCACCGGAGCCGGGGAGTCGGCACCGATGTCGAGCAGGTCGCGCTCCTCGTCGGTGGCGAGGTCGGCCCGGATCGAGTCCTCCGACCAGGTCGGGCGCAGACCCCGCCTGCAGAGCGCCTCGTACAGGCTCTCGGGCATGACGCTGTCCAGCACGCCGGGGAGGACGTCCGGGGCGAGGTAGACGTCCTGGATGCAGATCGCCTCGCCTCCGGCACGGCGCAGACGGCGCCAGTGGATGACCGGTGAACCGGCCGCGACCTCCAGCGCCCGAGCCACGCCGGGCCCGGCCTGCTCCCTGCGGGCCAGCAGCGTGACGGTCTCGGCGACCTGGCCACGTCGGGCGACCGACTCGGTGAAGCTGGCGACGGGGGTGTGCGTGCGGCGCGGTCGGGCGACGAAGGTGCCGCGCCCGGGCATCCGCTCCAGGAGACCTTCGACCACCAGGGCGTCGAGCGCCTGACGCACCGTCATCCGGGCGACGCCGAACTGGCTCACCAGCTCGCGCTCCGACGGCGCCGGCGTCCCCGGCGCTGCCCCCTGGACGAGGTTGCGTACGTGCTCGCGCACGACGACGTGCTTGAGCTCGCGCGCTGTCTCGACGGTCTGTCCCACGCTCGGCAATCTAGGACGAGGGACCCCTCGGCGTCCGGCGAATGCGACAACCTCACCCCGTCAGGCGGTGGCGATCGCCTGCAGCACGTCGAGCCGGGCAGCGCGTCGGGCGGGGAGCACCGCGGCGAGCACGCCGACCAGGAGCGCCACGGCCCCGAAGAGGCCGAGCTGGCCCGCCGGGACGGCGATGACCTCGAGGCCCTCGTCGCGCAGCGAGGTCATCAGCGCGATCCCGAAGCCGACGCCCAGACCGATCCCGAGGCCGGCCCCGAGCAGGGCGATGACCACGGACTCCACGGTGATCATCAGTCGCAGCTGGGCGCGGTTGAGGCCGATCGCCCGGAGCAGTCCGATCTCGCGGGTGCGTTCGATGACGGAGAGCGCCAAGGTGTTGACGATGCCGAGCACGGCGATGAAGAGGGCGAGCCCGAGCAGGGCAAAGATCATCAGCACCATCTGGTCGATGGGTTCACGCTGCTCGGCGGCGAACTCGCTCTGGTCCTGCAGGAGCAGGGCCGGATTGGCGAGGACCTGGTTCAGCCTGTACTCCACGATCGCCGAGGGCGACACGGCGTCGATGATCAAGAAGTTGTCACGTTCGGGGAGCTCCGCGCGCAGGAAGGTCTGCGGCGAGGTCACGACGGGGAAGGGCACGACCGGGTTGTCGGCGAAGATCCCGACCACGTCGAGGCGCACCCGGCGGTTGTTGATCAGGGCCTTCACCTGGTCTCCCACGCCCAGACCCCGGTCGGCGGCGTACGTCTCCCCCAGGACCGCCTCGCCCGGACGGAGGTCGGCGGTCCTACCCACCACCCGCTCGAGGCCGACCAGCCCTTCGAGCGCCGCGGGCGCCGCTGCGGTGAAGCCCTGCGGGCTGTCCTCACCGTCGAGCGAGACCTGTCCCCAGACGAAGCGCAGCACGGCGACGTCATCGATCCCCTCGACCTTGCGCATCTCCTCGGCGATCTCCGGCGGGAAGGCCTGACCCGAGACGTGGGAGGCCACGTAGTCACCCCGGAAGTTCTCCGCCAGCGCCTTGTCGACGCTGGCCTTGGCTGAGTCGCCCACGATCGCCATCGTGGTGGCCAGCGCCAACCCGATCATCAGGGCCGAGGCGGTCGCGGTGGTCCGGCGGGGGTTGCGCAGCGAGTTCTGGCCGGCGAGGTGACCCACCGTGCCCATCACGGCGCCGAAGAGGTGGCGCGCCACCAGCAGGAAGGGTTGGCACAGCACGGGTGCAGCAGCCGAGACTCCGAGCAGGATCGCCAGGATGCCGCCACCGACGTACCAGACGTTGCCCTCGATCTCCGCGGTCAGGCCGTACCAGAGCGCGAGTCCACCGAGGCCGGCCAGGACCATTCCGCCCATGAACCGGTTGCGCAACGACGCCTCCGGCATCGCCACGTCGTCGCGCATGGCCTGGACCGGGGCGATCCGCGTGGTCCGGCGGGCGGGCAGGCCAGCGGCCGTCATGGTGACGAGGATGCCGACGACGTAGGAGACGACGAAGGTGCGCGGCTCGAAGACGAGCGGTTGTCCCGACAGGTCGAGGCCGAAGGTGGAGAAGAGGCCGCGGATGGCCATCGCCATCACGATCCCCAGCCCGATGCCCAGCGTCGAGCCGACGACCCCGACCACGAACGCCTCCAACAGGACCGAGGCACCGACCTGTCTCCGCGAGGCGCCGAGGGCCCGGAAGAGGGCGAGCTCCCTGCTGCGTTGCGCGACCAGGATCGAGAAGGTGTTGACGATGAGGAAGGCGCCCACCACCAGCGAGATCCCCGCGAAGATGAGCAGGAAGGTGGTGAGGAAGGAGATGCCCTCGAGCAGGCCGGAGGCGGACTCGTCGGCGACGTCGTCACCGGTCCTGGCCTCGTAGCCCTTCGGCAGCACCTTCGCCACGGCGTCGCGCAGGGCTTCCTGACTCACGCCCGGCTCTGCGGTGACCCAAGCGCTGTGGAAGGTGTCGGGCTCGGGGAGGAAGAGCTCCTGGGCCACCCGGGTCTCGAAGGCCACCCAGGTGGCGCCGCTGAACGACCCGCCCTCGGCGAAGTCGGCGACCCCGACGAGCGTGTTCTCGACGACCTCGTCGCCCACGACGACGTTGACCTTGCCGCCCACCGTGTGGCCCGAACGGGTGGTCGTGACGGCGTCCAGCACGATCTCGCCCGGGCCGCGCGGTTCACGCCCCGTGACGATCTGCAGGCCCGTGAGCCCGTGCCCGGCGGGCGCTCCGGTCCAGTTGCTCCCCAGCGACGGCGCTCCGAGCGTGGCCAGCGGCCTGTTCTCGCGGTCGAAGACGAGGGCGGTGGTGGCCAACACGTTGCCGTCGGCGCGGGCCGCACCCTCGACCCTTCCCAGCCTCTCGACCAGGGAGGCGGGCAGGGTCGTGGGGCGCTCCTCGGCCTCCGGGACGGGGGCGGGGCCGTCCGCGGTCAGCCCGTCCGGCGTCACCGGGCTCACGACGACGTCGCCGACCGTCGAGGCGAAGAGGGCGGTGAAGCTGCGGCCCAACGTGTCGGTGAAGACGAGCGTGCCCGCCACGAAGGCGACGCCGAGCACCACGGCGAACGTGCTCATGAGCAGTCTCACCTTGCGGCCGAGAAGGCTCTTGAGGGCGGCTCTGAACACGTCAGACCTCGTGGGCGACCGCAGTCATGGCGGTCATGATCTCCAGCACCCGCTCTCGCGTCGGTTGGCGAATCTCATCGACAATCAGGCCGTCGGCCAGGAAGACCACCCGGTCGGTGTAGGCCGCGGCGACCGCGTCGTGCGTCACCATCACGATGGTCTGCTCGTGCTCGTCGACCGAACGCCGCAGCAGGGAGAGGACCTCGGCACCCGAGTGGGAGTCGAGGTTGCCCGTCGGCTCGTCGGCGAAGACGATCTGAGGGCGGCTGACCAGCGCACGGGCCACCGCGACCCGCTGCTGCTGCCCGCCCGAGAGCTCGTTGGGCTTGTGCTCGAGGCGGTCGTCCAGCCCGACGGTGCGGATCACGCTCCGGTACCAGCGGCGGTCGGGTCGGCGACCCGCGATGGACAGGGGCAGGAGGATGTTCTCCTCCGCCGTCAGCGTCGGGACGAGGTTGAAGGACTGGAAGACGAAGCCGATCTCGTCGCGCCGCAGCTTGGTCAGGGCGTTGTCACCGAGGCGTCCGATCTCCTGGTTGCCGATCCAGACCTCGCCGGAGTCGGGGGTGTCGAGGGCGGCGCAGCAGTGCATGAGCGTCGACTTGCCGGAGCCGCTGGGCCCCATGACCGCGGTGAACTCCCCCGCCTCGATGTCGAGGCTCACCCCAGCCAGGGCGCGCACGGCAGCCGGTCCGCGACCGTAGGTCTTGGTGAGGTCGCGCACGCGCGCCGCCGGCGGCCCGAGCCCGTACGGGTGCCCGGCCTCGGCCGCGTGCGTCACGGCGCCACTCATCCCACTGCCCTCCTCTCCGCGCCGAACAACGACGCGGTCCCTCCCTCGTGTGTGAACCATAGGGGGCAGATGGCTGGACGCAACACCGCGTGGACAAACCCTTGCCTCGTCGAACACCTGTTCGATACGGTGTGGCGATGCAGTTCCAGTCCACTCTCTTCGCCCTCGAGGCCGCCGAGACCGCGCCCTTGGCGCCCGAGCGACGCGAGCTCAGCCACGGCGCGTGGGTCGACGTCCAGCGCAGCTGGCTGGGCGAGGCCGACGACGTCTTCCGCAGCATGGTCGACGAGGTCCCCTGGCGGGCCGAGGAGCGTCAGATGTACGACCGCGTCGTCGCGGTGCCGCGGCTGCTGCACATGTACGGCGTCGGCGCCCCGCTCCCGCACGCGCGGTTGGACGAGGCGCGCGAGGCGCTCTCGGCCCACTACCTGCCCGAGTTGGGCGAGCCCTTCGTCACCGCCGGATGCTGCTTCTACCGCGACGGCAACGACTCCGTCGCCTGGCACGGCGACACCATCGGACGGGGCCGTCGCCACGACACCATGGTCGCCATCGTCTCCCTGGGCGACCCACGGCGCCTCCTCCTGCGACCTCGCGAGGGCGGCACCTCGATCGCCGTGACGATGGGCCACGGCGACCTGGTCGTCATGGGCGGCAGCTGCCAGCGCACCTGGGAGCACGCCGTGCCCAAGCAGGCCCACGCGGGGCCACGGATCTCGGTGCAGTTCCGCCCACTCAACGTCTTCTGAGATTGAGCGCCGTCTGGTTCAGAGTCGCTTGATCCGGGCGGCCAGGCGTCGTCCGGCGTTGGTCCGCTTCGCCGTGGTGCCGGGAAGAACGGCCGGCAGGGCCATCGCGGCAAAGGCACCGGGCACCAGCGCCGCGACCGACATCAGGCCGCCCAGCAGGCTCAGCCACACGACGTACGCCACCAGGGCGGCGACCACGCCGACCGCGAGCAGGCTGCGCGGTCCGGCAGCGGTGACGTAACCCTCGCGCTTCGCCCAGCGCTCCACCTCGGGAGCGACGGCAGGATCCTGCGTCCGGCCGGTGAGGAGGTAGCGCGCCTGCTCCTGGTCGACTCCCTCCGGGAGGTCGTGGCGCGGCAGGCCCGTCGGCTCGTGGTCGAAGGTGCCCGACGCGATGCGACGCCCGAGCCAACCGGCGAAGGCCGCGGCTGCCGCGACGAGCGCGAGCAGCCACCACCACCGGCTCAGCACGGGGTCGAGCCAGACCGGCCAGAGCTGGCGACCATCGGCGGTGGTGGCGGCGACCGGCAGGTCAGCGACGATCCGCACCGGCGTACGCGGCGCCAGTCCCTCGGCGGTGACGCTCACGACCGTGCCGTCGACCTGTGCGCGGCAGGTCTTCGCGCCCTCGGTGCAGGAGACCCGCGACGACGGCTTCGCCGGGAGACGGACGGTCAGCTCGGCTGCGTCGACGGGCTGGGCCCAGGTGCCCGGGACGAGGTCACGGGCGAACTGGGAGGAGTCGGCGCCGGTGCTGCGCAGGACGTCGGCGACCTCGTACTTGAGGACGTAGGTGTGCTCCCCCGCCGTCAGCGTCTTCGCCGGGGCGACGGTGACGACGCGGCGGCGACCCCGTGGGCCGGTCTCCTGCTCGATCGGTGCGCGGCGTCCGTCCAGCGCCGCCGCCAGCCGGCGCGGGACGCCCCGAGAACGCGGAGCCTCGGGGTCGTACTCGTCGAAGAGCCGGGCCAGACCACCGCGGCCCTCCTGTGGGACGTCGACGATCAAGGTCTCGGTGACCTCGAGGTCGCCCTCGTCGTCGACCTCGAGCACGGCGTTGTAGCGGGTGATCCGCCACGAGCCGTCACCGACCGGTGTCGCGTCGGAGGTCCGGTAGTCGAGGGCCGGCAGGAGCGCGACGGCGACGAGCAACGCCAGGACTCCCCACGGGACCACTCGCCTCATGGGCGAGACCCTAGTGGCTGGCGTCGAGGGTCAGGAGCGGCCGACCGGCTCGTCCCAGCCGCGGCGCGGGCGACGTGTGCCCACCACCTCGTCACGCGAGCGGTAGACGATGTAGGGGCGGGTGAGGTAGCCGAGAGGTGCGGAGAAGACGTGCACCAGCCGGGTGAAGGGCCACAGCGCGAAGAGGAGGAAGGCGACCAGGGCGTGGAGCTGGAAGCCGATCGGCGCCTTGGCCATCAGGGACGCGTCGGGGGTGAAGGCGAGGAACGAGCGGTACCAGACCGAGACTCCCTCGCGGTAGTTGTACTCCCCGCCGAGGGTGAAGATCGACCCCGCGATGGTGTTCCACATGCCCAGCAGGATCACGGCCGCCAGGAAGGCGTACATGACCTTGTCGTTGACGGTCGTCGCGCTGAAGACCGGACCGACCGTGCGTCGCCGGTAGATGAGGATGATCAGCCCTACCGTGGCGGCGACGCCGGCCAGCAGGCCGCCGATCACCGCGATGTAGTGGTAGGCGTGGTCGCCGATCCCGATCGCCTCGGTCCACGAGCGCGGCACCAGGAGGCCGATGATGTGGCCGCCGACCACCCCGAGCATGCCGAAGTGGAAGAGCGGCGACCCCAGCCTCAGCAGCCTGTCCTCGTAGAGCTGGCTGGAGCGGGTCGTCCAGCCGAACTTGTCGTAGCGGTAGCGCCACACGTGGCCGAGGACGAAGATCGCCAGGCAGACGTAGGGGACGATGACCCACAGGAAGACGTCCATCAGGGTGCTCCCACCGGGATGCTGGGGGGCGAGATGAGGGTCGGGCCACCCGGACGTGGCGCCGACAGCGCCGGGTCGCCGTAGCCCCCCAGACCGACCTCCTCGGCCGGTGGACCTGCCTCGACGAGACGGCGTACGGCGTCGGCCTCCTCGCCGTCGAGCGGCGGCAGGGTGGCGCAGACGGCGGCGACCACGCCCCACCACGGGGAGCCCGCACCGTCGTCGAAGCCAGCCAGGGCCAGGCGGAGCATCTCCACCCCGGCGCGGTGGTCCAGCAGCAGCCTCAGGGCGGCGGGAGTGTCGACCAGGGCGCCGAACTGCAGGACCACGCTGAGGTGGTCGGGCAGCTCGTCCTCCTCGGGGTCGAACTCGGCGCCTGCCGCACGGTAGGTCTCCTTGAACTCCACCAGGGCCAGTCCGCGGCGTCGGGTGTCACCGTGCGAGAAGTAGGTCAGGTAGGGCGAGCACTTGCGGGTCAGGTCGAACGTCTTGACGTAGTCGACCTGCAGCTCGCGCAGCGGATGCGTACGCAGGTGCTCGATGACGGGTTGCAGGTGGGGGTCGTCGGGCACCAGCGCAGCGATGCCGCCGAGGCCGTCGACCAGGCGCTCGTCGGGGTAGTCGAGCAGTGCCGCGCAGGCCGCCCAGACCGGGCGTACGTCCCTGGTCGCGCCACGCCGCGGACGTCGTAGCTTCATCGCGTACCTCCCGACTTCGGCGGGAAGAGCCCCTCGGGCACGCCCCGGCCGTCCCAGTTGAGCAGGTTGACCCGGCCGGCGTCTGCGGTGCCGCCGGCCATCTCGTCGCTGCGCTCGGACCCCTGACGCTCACGCAGCATCTGCAGGTTCTCCGCGGCCACCGGGTTGAGCGTGCCGGACCCCTCACCGAAGAGGCTCTGCTGGCCGCCGCCGTACTCGGAGACCGGGCAGTCGGTGGCCAGCTCCTCCAAGGCGTGGGCCTGCTCGGTGTGGGCGGGAGGGATGACGTAGCGCTCGGAGTACTTGGCGATGGCCAGCAGCCGGAACATCTCGTACATCGTCTCCCCGTCCATGCCGACCGAGGCGGGGATGGACTCGTCGGGGTCGCGCCCGAGGTTGATGTCACGCATGTAGGAGCGCATCGCCGCCAGCTTGCGGAGCACGCCGTTGACCGGGCCGACGTCGCCGGCGGTGAAGAGGTTGGCCAGGTACTCGACGGGGATCCGCAGGGCGTCGATGGCGGCGAAGAGGTTGTCAGCGTCCTCCGCGTCGTGACCGGTGTCCTTGATGACGTCGACCACCGGCGAGAGCGGCGGGATGTACCAGACCATCGGCATCGTGCGGTACTCCGGGTGCAGGGGCAGGGCGACCTCGTAGCGCGAGATCAGGGCCCAGATCGGCGAGCGACGAGCCGCCTCCACCCAGTCCGCGGCGATGCCGGCCTCCTCTGCGGCCCGCTGGACCTCAGGGTCGAAGGGGTCGAGGAAGCACTCCCGTTGGGCCTGGTAGAGCTCCTGGTCGTCGGCCACCGACGCCGCCTCGAGCACCTTATCGGCGTCGTACAGCACCAGTCCGATGTAGCGCAGCCGCCCGACGCAGGTCTCCGAGCAGACGGTCGGGATCCCGACCTCGACGCGGGGGTAGCAGAAGGTGCACTTCTCGGCCTTGCCGGTCTTGTGGTTGAAGTAGACCTTCTTGTAGGGGCACCCCGTCACGCACATGCGCCACCCGCGGCAGCGGTCCTGGTCGACCAGGACGATGCCGTCCTCGCTGCGCTTGTAGATCGCGCCGCTGGGGCACGAGGCGGCGCACGACGGGTTGAGGCAGTGCTCGCAGATGCGCGGCAGGTAGAACATGAAGGTCTGCTCGAACTCGAACGTCACCTTGTCCTCGATGCCCTTGAGCATCTCGTCGCGCACCGCGTGCTCGGTGGAGCCCCCGAGGTCGTCGTCCCAGTTGGCCGACCACTCGATGTTCATCTGCTTGCCGCTGAGCAGCGAGATCGGCCGGGCGACGGGGAAGTTCTTCGTCGCCGGGGAGCGCAGCAGCGTCTCGTAGTCGTAGGTCCACGGCTCGTAGTAGTCGTTGATCGAGGGCAGCTTGGGGTTGGAGAAGATCGTCACCAACTTCTTCATCCGCCCGCCGGCGCGCAGCTTCAACCGGCCCCGGGGAGTGCGGACCCAACCGCCCTGCCACGCCTCCTGGTTCTCGTACGTCCGGGGGTAGCCGAGGCCGGGACGGGTCTCGACGTTGTTGAACCAGACGTATTCCATGCCGGAGCGGTTGGTCCACGCCTGCTTGCAGGTCACCGAGCAGGTGTGGCACCCGATGCACTTGTCGAGGTTCATCACCATCGCCATCTGGGCCATCACGCGCATCTCGTCACTCCTCCGTCCGTCCGGTCCGACTCAGTACTCGACCGGCGTGCGCCGCTTGCGGATCGTGGTCACTTCGTCACGGTTGTTGCCGACCGGGCCGATGTAGTTGAAGAAGTAGGCGAGCTGGGCGTAGCCGCCGACGATGTGGTGCGGCTTCATCACGATGCGCGTCAGCGAGTTGTGGATGCCGCCGCGCTTGCGGTCGCGCTCGGTGAGCGGGACGTCGATGAGCCGGTCCTGGGCGTGGTACATGTAGACGGTGCCCTCGGGCATCCGGTGGCTCACGATGGCGCGGGCGGCCACCACCCCGTTGCGGTTGACCATCTCGATCCAGTCGTTGTCCTTCACGCCGATCTTCACCGCGTCGCGGTCGGAGAGCCAGACCACCTGCCCACCGCGGGAGAGCGAGAGCATGAAGAGGTTGTCCTGGTACTCCGAGTGGATCGACCACTTGTTGTGCGGCGTCAGGTAGCGCACCGCCACCCCCACCTCGTCGACCGTGCCGAGCTGCGGCTCCCCGAAGAGCCGGGACATGTCGAGCGGTGGCCGGAAGACCGGGAGCATCTCGCCGGTGCCGAGGAACCAGTCGTGGTCGAGGTAGAACTGCTGGCGCCCGGTCAGCGTGTGGAAGGGCTTGCTGCGCTCGATGTTGATGGTGAAGGGGCTGTAGCGCCGCCCTCCGCTCTCCGATCCCGACCACTCCGGCGAGGTGATCACCGGCACGGGCGCGACCTGGGTGTCGGCAAAGGCGATCTGCTTGCCCTCGTGCTCCGCGGAGAGGTCCGCCATCTGGGTGCCGGTGCGCTTCTCCAGGGTCCTGAACCCCTGGGTCGCGAGGTGGCCGTTGGAGACGCCGGACAGGTGAAGGATCGCGTCGGCCATCTGCACGTCCGTCTCGACCTTCGGCTGCCCGTTGCCGGCGCCACCCTGCGCCACACCGTTGCGGCGACGCAGGATGTCCATCTCACGGCGTACGTCGTAGGCGACGCCCTTGGTGAGCATGCCCACCTTCTCCATCAGCGGCCCGATCGACGTCATCTTGTCGTGGACGGCCGCGTAGTCGCGCTCCGCGACCGCGATCACCGGCATGGTGCGCCCCGGCACCGGGTCGCACTCCCCCAGCCGCCAGTCCTTGACGACCCCGTGCTCGGTCGCCATCGCCTCAGGGGTGTCGTGCCACAGCGGCTTGGCGATGACGTCGCGGCGGGTGCCGAGGTGGTCGCGAGCCATCTCGGAGAACCGCTTCGCGATCACCTTCCAGGTGTCCCAGTCCGTCTTCGTCTGCCACGGCGGGGCGATCGCCGGGTTGAAGGAGTGCACGAAGGGGTGCATGTCGGTGGTGTTGAGGTCGTACTTCTCGTACCAGGTCGCCGCCGGCAGGACCACGTCGCTGAAGATCGTGCTGGAGGTCATGCGGAAGTCCAGGGTCGTGAGCAGGTCGAGCTTGCCCTCGGGGGCCTCCTCGGCCCAGCGCACGTCGGTGGGTCGTTGCTCGGGGGCCGCCTCCTGGGCGGTCGCGGCGGAGTCGGTGCCGAGCAGGTGGCGCAGGAAGTACTCATTGCCCTTGGCCGAGCTCCCGAAGAGGTTGGAGCGCCACAGGGAGAGCACGCGGGGGTGGTTCTCCTCCGCCTCGGGGTCCTCCACGGCGAACTTGAGCCGGCCCTCCTTCAGCTCCTGCGCGACGTAGGCCCCGGCGTCCATGCCCGAGGCCGCGGCGTCGTCACCGAGGGTGAGCGAGCTGCGGTCGAACGTGGGGTAGCTCGGCGTCCAGCCCAGGCGTACGGACTGGCAGAGCAGGTCCATCACGCTCTTGCCCGCGAAGAAGCCGGTGCCGGCGTCGAGGTCGTCGGCGGTGAAGGTGTCGTAGCGGTACTGGGAGGTGTTCACGTACCAGTACGCCGTCTGGTTCATGTGGCGCGGCGGACGCTGCCAGTCGAGGGCGAACGCCATGTGCTGGAAGCCCATGATCGGGCGGATCTTCTCCTGGCCGACGTAGTGCGCCCAGCCGCCGCCGTTGCGACCCTGCGCGCCGGTGAGCGTGGTGAGCAGCAGGATCGCCCGGTAGATCTGGTCGGAGTGGTGCCAGTGGTTGATGCCTGCACCCAGCAGGATCATCCCGCGGCCCTCGGTGTCGATCGCGTTCTGAGCCCACTCCCTCGCCAGCCGGGTCACCTGCTGGGCCGGGACACCGGTGTGCTGCTCCTGCCACGCCGGGGTCGCGGGGACGCGTGCGTCCTCGTACGACTCGGGCCAGACCCCGGGCAGCCCGGACCGCTCCACGCCGTACTGCGCCAGCAGGAGGTCCAGGACGGTGGTGACGACACGGTCGCCGACGCGCATCGCCGGCACGCCGCGTGACTCGTGCCGGGCGCGGCCGTCAGCGGCGTCGAAACGCGGCAGGGTGACCTCGACGGCCAGTGCGTCGGCCTCCGCGTGCAGGGTCAGGAGCGGGTCGATGTCGCCGAGGTCGAGGTTCCACTGACCAGCCCCCTCCTCGCCGTAGCGGTGTCCGATCGAGCCCCGGGGAATCCGCACCGCGCCTCCGGCCTCCATCACGGCCGGCTTCCACATCGCGTTCTCGGTGCCGCCCTCGGGGTGGTCGATGTCGCCGGCGACCAGGAACTTGCCGGGCCGGTACGTGCCGTCGTCGGCCGCGTCGAGGGTGATGAGGTTGGGCAGGTCGGTGAACCGCTTGGCGTACGCGGCGAAGAAGGGCGGGATGGTGTCGGCGTAGTACTCCTTGAGCAGCACGTGGCCCAGGCCCATCGCCAACGCACCGTCGGTGCCCGGCGCCGGGGTGACCCACTCGTCAGCGAACTTCACGTTATCGGCGTAGTCGGGTGCGACCGCGATCACCTTCTGGCCGCGGTAGCGGGCCTCGGTCATCCAGTGCGCGTCCGGGGTGCGGGTCAGCGGGACGTTGGAGCCCCACATCATCAGGTAGCCCGCATCCCACCAGTCACCCGACTCGGGCACGTCGGTCTGGTCGCCGAAGGTCTGGGGCGAGGCGTTCGGCAAGTCCGCGTACCAGTCGTAGAACGACAGCATCGGGGCGCCGATGAGCTCGAGGAAGCGCGCCCCGGAGGCGTACGAGACCGGCGACATCGCCGGGATGGGTGAGAAGCCCGCGATCCGGTCGGGGCCCCACCGCTTGACCGTGTAGACGTGGGCCGCGGCGACGATCTCGGCGGCCTCCTCCCAGGTCGCGCGCACCAGCCCGCCCTTGCCGCGGGCGGCCTTGTAGACCTTGGTCTTGAGCGGGTTCTGGACGATCGATCCCCAGGCGACCACCGGGTCGCCGTACTCGGCCAACGCCTCGCGGAACATGTCCAGCAGCACGCCACGGACGTACGGGTGGCGCACGCGGGTGGGGCTGTAGGTGTACCAGGAGAAGGCAGCGCCGCGAGGACAGCCCCGGGGCTCGTACTCGGGGCGGTCGGCACCGGCGCTGGGGTAGTCGGTCTGCTGCGCCTCCCAGGTGATGATCCCGTCCTTGACGTAGACCTTCCACGAGCACGACCCGGTGCAGTTGACCCCGTGCGTGGAGCGGACCACCTTGTCGTGCGACCACCGGTCCCGGTAGAACGCGTCACCCTCGCGTCCACCCTTCGCCGTGATGGTGCGCAGGTCGGGGCTCACCTCGTTGCGGGTGAAGAAGCGGCGACTCGCGACCAGCGCGTCACCCAGCCCTCCGTCGAAGCCCAGCTTGGTGTCGCTCACAGGTCATTCCCTTTCGCTGCACACGCAGACGGTCGAGCTGTGTCCCACCTCACTATTCCCCCCGATGGGGTGCACCGCAAGGGGCACGAATCCGGGCTCGCAGCCAGCCACGTTCACGCTCGAACCGAGGACCTTTGGCCTCTGGACGAGGACCCTCCGCCTCCGTAACGTGCTTCACGAGACCGTCCGATTCCGCGCCTGCCCAGGAGGGCCCATGGCGTCACCGACCACGGCAGAAACCACCTCCGCGCCGCCCCGCCAGGGCCGCAGCGCAGTGCTCTGGCTCTCGACCATCGCCTTCACCCTGATGTTCGCGGTGTGGCTGATGTTCGGCATCCTGGGCAACCCGATCCGCGAGGAGTTCGGCCTCAGCGAGGTGCAGCTGTCGTGGATCGTGGCCGCCGCCACCCTCAACGGCTCGCTGTGGCGCCTGCCCGCCGGCATGCTGGCCGACCGCTACGGCGGCCGGATCGTCATGACGGTGCTCCTGCTCGTCACCGCGGTGCCCACCTACCTGGTGTCGCAGGTGAACTCCTACACCACCCTGTTGGCGCTCTCGTTCCTGATCGGCCTGGCGGGAAACTCGTTCTCCGTCGGCATCGCCTGGAACTCCGCCTGGCAGCCCCGGGACCGCCAGGGCTTCGCCCTCGGGCTCTTCGGCGCGGGCAACGTCGGCGCCTCGGTGACCAAGTTCATCGGGCCACCGATCATCACCGGCACCGCCGGCGCGACCTACTTCGGCATCATCGACGGCGGCTGGCGCCTGGTCCCCGTCGTCTACGCGGTGCTCCTGGTCGTGATGGCCGTCGTGCTCTGGTTCGGGACCCCGCGCCACGACCTGCGGCCGGGGACGGAGGTGCCGCTGCGGGACCAGCTCACCCCGCTGAAGCAGATGCGGGTGTGGCGCTTCAGCCTCTACTACGTCGCGGTCTTCGGGGCGTACGTCGCCCTCTCGTCGTGGCTCCCGCTCTACTACATGGACAACTTCGACGTCTCCCTGCAGACCGCGGCCCTGCTGACCGCCACCTACATCTTCCCGGCGTCGCTGCTGCGCCCGGTGGGAGGCGCGCTGTCGGACCGGTACGGCGCTCGTCGGGCGATGTACTGGACCTTCGGCGCGATGCTGGTGACCAGCGGCATCCTGATGATGCCCAACGGCTTCGTGGTGGTGCAGCTCCCCGACGGCACCGAGACCGAGCACCTCGCCTACCACCTGGGCCTGGTGCCCTTCGTCCTGCTGGTCTTCGTGCTCGGGTGCGCCATGGGCGTGGGCAAGGCAGCGGTCTACAAGCACATCCCGGAGTACTTCCCCGAGAGCGTCGGCGCCGTCGGCGGGCTCGTCGGGATGCTCGGGGGCCTCGGCGGCTTCGCCCTGCCGCCGCTCTTCGCCTACACGAAGGAGTGGTCCGGCTTCCCGACCAGCACCTTCGGCGTGCTGTTCGTGCTGACGCTCATCTGCAGCGTCTGGATGCACTGGACGGTGGTGCGCATGCTCAACCGTGAGTCGCCCCACCTGGCCAACCAGCTGGACCACCCCACCCATGAGGAGACACCGGCATGAGCAAGTCGACCACCTCCCAGTCCGGAGAATGGCTGGAGTCCTGGGATCCGGAGAACAAGGAGACCTGGAACGAGCCGCTGGCCCGGCGCACGCTGTGGATCACCACGTTCGCCCTCTTCCTCGCCTTCGTGGCGTGGTTCCTGCCGAGCGCACTGATCCCCAAGCTCAACGGCCTGGGCTACAGCTTCACCAGCGACGAGCTCTACTGGATGGCAGCCATGCCGGGCCTGTCCGCAGGCCTCTTCCGGCTGGTGTGGATGGTGCTCCCTCCCATCATGGGCACCCGCAAGATGGTGGCGCTGACCTCGCTGCTGCTGATCTTCTCGACGGCCGGGTGGGGCGTGCGGGTCCAGGAGCCGACGGCTCCCTACTGGGAGCTGATGCTGCTGGCGTTCCTGGCCGGCATCGGGGGCGGCGCGTTCTCGGGCTTCATGCCGAGCACCTCGTACTTCTTCCCCCGTTCCAAGCAGGGCACCGCCCTGGGGATCCAGGCCGGCATCGGCAACTTCGGCGTCTCGGCCGTGCAGCTGCTGACGCCCTACCTGATCGCCCTCTCGTGGCTGGGGTTCATCGGGACCTCCCAGACCTTCGCGCTGCCGGGTGGGCAGCCCGAGAAGGTCTGGTACCAGAACGCCGCCTTCGTCTGGATCCCGCTGATGGTGATTGCGGCGATCCTCGCCTGGACGATGCTCAAGTCGGTGCCCATCAAGGCCAGCATCCGCCAACAGTTCGACATCTTCGGCAACGTCGACACGTGGCTCATGACCCTGCTCTACATCATGACCTTCGGCACCTTCGCCGGCCTCTCTGCGCAGTTCGGCCTGCTGATGGGCGAGCTCTACGGCAGCGCCAACCCCGACATCGTCCAAGGATCGGGGGCAGGCGCCACCGTGCTGGTCGAGGGCTACTCGGTGCCCGACGTCGCGAAGTTCGTCTTCCTCGGCCCATTGGTCGGCGCGGGTGCGCGCGTGCTGTTCTCACCGCTCACCGACCGCATGGGCGGCGCGATCTGGACGTTGGTCTCCGGCATCGGACTGGTCGCCTCGATCGCCATCACCATCCCGGCGTTGACCCCCGACACGACCTCGGCCGCGACCCTGGACGCCGGGTTCGACCACTTCCTCTGGGGGATGCTGGCGATCTTCCTCTTCGCCGGGATCGGCAACGCCTCGACCTTCAAGCAGATGCCGATGATCTTCGAGAAGCGCCAGGCCGGCGGCGTGATCGGCTGGACAGCCGCGATCGCGGCCTTCGGTCCCTTCTTCTTCGGCGTCGGCGTGACGTCCATGGGCCCGGTGGCCTTCTTCTCCATCGGCATCGCCTGGGCCGTGATGTGCGTGGTCGTCACGTGGGTGCGCTACGCCCGCAAGGGGGCCCCGAAGCCGGGCTGATCCTCACAGGAACGGGAGGCTCACCGCAGCGGGTCGAAGGGCGCCAGCTCCGCAGGCGTCTCCCCCGTCACCATCGACTCCGCCAGGAGCTGACCGGTGACCGGTCCGAGCGTGATGCCCCACATCCCGTGGCCGCCGGCGACGTGCACCCGGGGCGAGCGCGTACGCCCGACCAGCGGCAACCCGTCCGGCGTGCAGGGCCGCGAGCCCACCCACTCGTCGCGGCGACGGTCGAGGTCGGCACCACGCAGGAAGGGACGGGCCGCCTCGACGATGGCGGTGATGCGACGGGTGTCCAACCCGGCGTCGGCGGGACGGAACTCCATCATCCCCGCCACCCGGAGGCGGTCGCCCGCGGGCGTGCAGGCCACCCGCTGCGCCGGCAGGTAGACGGGACCGCGCGGCACCGTCTCCACCGGGACCGTGAAGGAGTACCCACGGCCCGCCTGCACCGGGAGGCGTACGCCGAAGGGCCGAGCCAGGACGTTGAGCCACGCGCCCGTCGCCACCACGGCGGCGTCGTAGGACTCCCCGGCCACCACGACACGCGTCGAGGTCGCGTGGACGCGGTCGACACGCAGGCCTGCCACGATCCTGCCGCCGCGCTCCTCGACCGAGGCGCCCAGGGCGAGCAGGTAGGAGTTGGGGGTGACGTAGCGCTGACCGTGCAACCGCAGGGCGACGCCGACCTCGTCCGAGAGCGACGGCTCGATGGCCCGGGCCTCGTCACCGGTGAGGACGTCGTACTCCAACGGCTGTCCGCAGGCACGGATGTGCTCGATCTCCTCCAGCAGGGTCGAACGCTCGTCAGCGGTGCGGTAGGCGGCGATGAACGACTCAGCCTCGTGGGTGGGCGCGTCGACACCGCCCTTGCGGAGCAGGTCGAAGGCATCGAGGGCCAAGGAGTTCAGCGGCACCAGGGCGCCCATCGCCCGGCGCCAGCGGGGCATCGTGGAGTTGCGGGCGAAGCGCACCAGGAACTCCAGCAACCGGCGGTCGGCCGTGACGGGGACGTAGACCGGCGAGCTCGGACTGACCACGGCGCGGATGCCGTAGCGCAGGACGGCAGGCTCCGGGAGCGGGGTCGCCAACCCCGGGGTGAGCCATCCCGCGTTGCCCCACGACGACCCGGCCGCCACCCCGGTGCGGTCCAGGACGGTGACGCGGACGCCACGCTCCTGCAGGAACCACGCGGTGGAGAGGCCGACCATGCCGGCTCCGATGACGACGACGTGCCGAGGTGCGTGGGTCATGCCACAGCATCACCGATGATCGGGATCTGCGCCACCCTCCGCTTCCGCCTCCAGCTCAACCTCGTCCTGCTGGCGCGGGGCGCTGGTCAACCAGGTGAGCACGGCCGCGGCAAGGCCGAACCACACACGCGGGTGGCGCACGCCCTTGCCGCGCAGCCACCCCTCGAGCCGGCTGTCGGCCGCCATCCCCAGGACGCTGGCGCCCGTGAGCAGGGCGCCCACCGTGGCGCCGATGGCGGCCCGCTGGGCCGGGGACGCCGACTCCCCCACGGCGACGGCGCCGCCCGCCACCCCGGCCAGGCCGCTGAGGGCATGGATGGTCGTGAGCGGAGGCCCTTGCAGACGTCGCGGGGAGACGAACACGGTGAAGAGGCCGGTGGCGACCGACTGGACGAGGCGCGACTCCGGGGACTCCAGGTCGCGGACGCGGGTGAGGAGGTCAGACATGGGCGTCACGGTAGCCGGGAGCCCAAGACCCGGTACGAGGTGCTCCGACCTGCTGCGGAAATGGCGGAACCCCGCCGTACGTGCGTACGACGGGGTCCTGCCGATCTGCGCAGGGACAGTCACGGCACCCTCACGGGCGCGTGACCGCCCCCTGCTCCGATCAGAAGTCCATGCTGTCGGGACTTCTTCACTGCGCAGGGACAGTCACGGCACCCTCACGGGCGCGTGACCGCCCCCTGCTCCGATCAGAAGTCCATGCTGTCGGGACTTCTTCACTGCGCAGGGACAGTCACGGCACCCTCACGGGCGCGTGACCGCCCCCTGCTCCGATCAGAAGTCCATGCCACCCATGCCACCGGTCGGGTCGCCGCCCATGGGCGCCGACTTCTCCGGCTTGTCGGCCACGACGGCCTCGGTGGTCAGGAACAGCGCTGCGATGGAGGCAGCGTTCTGCAGGGCCGAGCGGGTCACCTTGGCGGGGTCGATGATGCCGGTGGCGATCATGTCGACGTACTCGCCGGTGGCGGCGTTGAGGCCCTCACCGGACGGGAGGTTGCGGACCTTCTCCGCCACGACGCCGCCCTCGAGACCAGCGTTGATCGCGATCTGCTTGAGCGGAGCCTCGGTGGCGACGCGGACGATGTTGGCGCCCGTGGCCTCGTCACCGGTCAGGTCGAGACCGTCGAAGGCGACAGCGGCGGCCTGGACGAGGGCGACGCCACCGCCGGCGACGATGCCCTCCTCGACGGCAGCCTTCGCGTTGCGAACGGCGTCCTCGATGCGGTGCTTGCGCTCCTTGAGCTCAACCTCGGTGGCCGCGCCGACCTTGATGACGGCCACGCCGCCGGCCAGCTTGGCGAGGCGCTCCTGGAGCTTCTCGCGGTCGTAGTCGGAGTCCGACTTCTCGATCTCGGCGCGGATCTGGTTGACGCGACCCTCGATCTGGCCGGCGTCGCCAGCACCCTCGACGATGGTGGTCTCGTCCTTGGTGATGACGACCTTGCGGGCCTGGCCCAGCAGCTCGAGACCAGCGGTCTCCAGCTTGAGGCCGACCTCCTCGGAGATGACCTGGCCACCGGTGAGGATCGCGATGTCCTGCAGCATGGCCTTGCGGCGGTCACCGAAGCCCGGAGCCTTGACGGCGACGGACTTGAAGGTGCCACGGATCTTGTTGACGACCAGGGTCGACAGGGCCTCGCCGTCGACGTCCTCGGCGATGATGACCAGCGGCTTGCCGGACTGCATGACCTTCTCGAGGAGGGGCAGCAGGTCCTTGACGTTGGAGATCTTGGAGTTGGCGATGAGGACGTAGGGGTCCTCCAGCACGGTCTCCATGCGCTCGGGGTCGGTGACGAAGTAGGCCGAGATGTAGCCCTTGTCGAAGCGCATGCCCTCGGTGAGCTCGAGGTCGAGGCCGAAGGTGTTCGACTCCTCGACCGTGATCACGCCCTCCTTGCCGACCTTGTCCATCGCCTCGGCGATGATCTCGCCGACGGTGGTGTCAGCGGCGGAGATCGAGGCGGTCGAAGCAATCTGCTCCTTGGTCTCGACGTCCTTGGCCATCGACAGGAGCTCGTTGGAGACGGCGGTGACCGCAGCCTCGATGCCGCGCTTCAGGCCCATGGGGTTAGCGCCGGCCGCGACGTTGCGCAGGCCTTCGCGGACCATGGCCTGGGCCAGGACGGTGGCGGTGGTGGTGCCGTCGCCCGCGACGTCGTCGGTCTTCTTGGCGACCTCCTTGACGAGCTCGGCCCCGATCTTCTCGTACGGGTCCTCGAGCTCGATCTCCTTGGCGATGGAGACACCGTCGTTGGTGATCGTGGGGGCGCCCCACTTCTTCTCGAGGACGACGTTGCGGCCCTTGGGACCGAGCGTGACCTTGACGGCGTCGGCGAGCGTGTTCATTCCGCGCTCGAGGCCGCGTCGGGCTTCCTCGTTGAAAGCAATCAGCTTAGGCATGACTCCTGCGATTCCTTTTCGGAGTTCGTGGTGGTGCGCCGGCGGGCTGCCCGCGACGGACGACGCCGGTCGACGACGGACCCTTCCCGTCGCTTTCCAGCGCCTCAGCATCACCGGTGCGCATTGTCACTCTCGTGGCGAGAGTGCCAAGCCCAGTTTTAGCACTCGCCACGGGCGAGTGCAAACGCCCCTGCCGCCTTTTGGCACCGTCGCCGTACGCGTCGACGGCGCCGCCCGGTGTGGGCGGCGCCGTCGAGGAGTCGTGCGTGCGTGGAGGTCGCGGTCAGGCAGGCATCTTCATGAGCTTGATGCCCTTGGTGAGCGAGCCGAACGCGGAGCGGAAGATGGTCTCCAGCTCGGCGCCGTTCGCGGCGCAGAAGAAGAAGTCGCCGTCCGCGTTCTCCGCGTTTCGCTGGGCAGTCACGTTGCAGTCGGAGGCGGTGGACGGACCGCCGTCGGGCGCGTTGGACGCCGTCCGGGCGAGCACGTCACGCAACCTGTCGGTCCTGTTGTTGCCCGTGACGCAGTAGTTGTTCGTCACCGCGGCCCCGAAGCCGATGGTGATGATCAGGACGTCCTTGGCCTTGACCTCGTCGGCCATCCGCACCAGGTTGTCGCAGCCCTGCTGCCCCTTCGAGGCGTTGCGGCCCGCTCCGAAGTCGGTGGCGCTGAACAGGTTCTTGTAGCCGTTGGTCAGGACCTCGTCGGGCGAACCGTCCGTCTCGAAGATGAGCACCTTCTTGGGGGTGGGACCAGGACGCACCGGGAGCGACGACAGGTTGTTGGGGGTGCTGCCGAGCAGGTAGCGGGCACCACCCTTCAGGGCCGAGGCGAGGTGCGTGCCGTAGTTGCCGGACTTGGCCCCGGGCATGCACTTCAGCGACTTCACCAGCGGGTCCGTAGCGACGACCGTGCCACTGGGACCGGTGAGGTAGCCGTTGGAGAACGGCGACGCGATCCAGCTGCCAGCGTTCGGCGAGTTGGTGCTCTCGAGCTTCGGGGTGTTGTCACTGTTCCACTGCAGGGTGGCGGGCCTTCCGCTCTCGGTCTGCTTGACACCGGACTCGGCACTCGTGCAGAGCTCCGTGCTGTTCTTGTTCATCCGACGCGCTTCGCTCTTGTGGATGGTGCCGAGCGCGACGTACTGGAGCTCGGGGTTCATGACCGTGAGCGAGCTCTCGATCGCCGCCTTCATCTTGTCGCGGTCAGTGTCGGCCATCGACGGTGTGCGGTCGGCCATGACGAGGATGTCGAGCGGATTCGGCACGTCGTTCCCGCACGTGCCCTTGCAGGCGATCGAGACCACCGCACCTGTGTCGCCTTCCTTGTAGCCGATGGCCGGGGCGAACGCGTAGGGCACGACCTTCGAGTCGGCCACCCGAACGGTGTTGCACTTCACCGCTCCCCCCGTGCTGGCCGTGCGGCGCGGGTCACAAGGGATGAAGCAGACGAACTCGTCACACTTCGTGCCGACGTAGGGCCTCGTGCCGTGCGGGTTGCAGGTCGTCGGGATCTGCGTGTACTGCACCGACTTGGTCGCACCTGTCGAGGCCACGACGCACCACAGGTCGGTCGTGACGCTGGTGTTGACGTCGTTGGCGCGCGCCATGTCACCGACGACGGTCTGGATGTTGTTCTGCTGCTCGGGCAGTGCGTAGGCACCGGCGTGCGCGGCGGCGTCCAAGGTGTCCTTGAGCTGCTGCTTGGCCGAGACCTGGCTGGCGATGTCGACCGAGATGGCCGCCAGCGCAATGAGGAGGACCAGGACCATCGAGAAGAGGATCGCGTAGGCGCCCTTCTCGTCACGACGGCGCGCCGCGCGGGCGGCGAGGCGGGAGACCATGTTCCTCTTCGTCATTCGATTCTCATCTCTGCCTGGCGGGTCAGGTCGAAACCACCCGGGAAGAACATCCCGACGGGGGTCAGCATCTTGTGCTGGTAGGCGATCTTCACGACGGCGGTGTCGCCACTGAGCCTGTTGGCGTCGTAGGCGCCGCACGACGTGTTCGCCGGCGGTCGCTTGCAGGAGACGGTCACCGTCACCGCACCCACCGAGCGGGTGGCGTTGGTGGCCACGGCCACCACCTCGGCCTGGGTGGACTTCAACGAGGCGGCGCGGGCGGCGTCGCGGGCGGCGTTGTTGATCATCGAGCCACGGTTGATCATGTAACCGAAGTCGATGATGCCGAAGAGCAGCATCAGGAAGATGGGCAGAATGAGGGCGAACTCCACCGCTGCCGCCCCACGCTCCCCGCGCTTCCTAGGTCCGAGCGCCATGCGTCCTCCGGTTCGTCCATGACTGAACGCGGGCCCAGGGTCCAGGGCACCGCATCCTGAAGATTAAGGACGAGGGCGCCCCGAGTCCCGAGAACTCGAATTTTGCCGGCCCGCCGGTCTAGTCCATATGGGGTACGCCACTCCCGCTCACGCCAGCCGTCGGAGCACGGCCTCCACGTACGGCTCGACGTTCTCGGGGCAGAGCTCGAGGTAGAGCGCCGGCTCGATGAGCTCGAGCTCGCTCACCTTCCACTCCCCCTCGTGCAGGAGGAGGTCGACACGGCCGTAGTCGAGCGCCCTCCCCACGAGCTCCCCGGCGGCCTCGAAGCCGGCCACCGCGCGCCCGACCACCGCAGCGTCCAGCGACGCACGGGCGTACGTCCCTCCCAGGTGCTCGTGGACCCGCACCTCGCCGGGGCCCGGGACCTTGCGCACCTGGGCGGCGGGGCGGCCACCGAGCACGAAGACCGACAGCTCGCCGGCGTCACGGACCGAGTGGACCAGGGGTTGGACCAGCAGGTCTCCCGCCGGAAGGTCGACGGCCGACAACGGCTCCTCCGCGCCGACCACCACGACGCCGACGCCCCCGGCGCCGACGCGCGGCTTCACCACGACGTCACCCCACTCGCCCCGTGCCCGCGCGAGGTCGTCGGGGCCCTCGAGCAGGCGCGAGGGAACCACCGGAACCTGTCCTCCCTCACCCAGGGCGACGAGGTACGCCTTGTCCATGTTCCACGCCATGACGTCACTGCCGTTGAGCAGTCGTATCACGCCTTCGACCCGCCTGGCCCAGGCGAGGAACGCCTCGGGACGTTCGACGTAGTCCCAGGTGGCTCGGACGGCCACCAGGTCGGCAGCACCCCAGTCGACGTCCGGGTCGTCCCAGACCGCCCAGGTGGCGTCGACGCCACGTTCCGCGAGGGCCGCATCGAGCAGCTCATGACCCGGCTCCCCCTCGGGAAAGGCGGTGCAGGTGGCCAAGATGACCTTCATCGGTCCTCCGAGGGCGAGGCAGCGGGTCGCTGCGGTGGTCGTCAGGGCAAATGAGTAGCCCGTCTCACGACCTCCACGCAACGCGTGGCGCATCCTTGCCCCATGACGACGACTGTCCCGACGCCCCCGCCCCCGGCGCCGCCCACCGAGGCGGTCTCCGGACGGCACCTGGAGTGGCTGCGTACCGAGGTCTCCGAATGGCGTGCCGATGGCCTGCTCACCGACGCCCAGGCTGCCTCGATCCTCGGTCGCTACCACGAGTCACGGGTCTTCTCCCTGACGCGCCTGTTGCTCGCGCTCGGTGCCGTCTTCGTCGGCGTCGGCGTCATCTGGTTGGTCGCCGCGAACATCGACGCGCTGCCGCCCCTGGTCCGCTTCGTCGGCGTCACCGCGCTGTGGCTGGCCCTGCTCGTGGGCGCGGAGGCGCTGTCGTCGCGCGGCAGCCGGCGACTGCTGGTCGGCGCGCTCCGCATCATGGCGGCCTTCGCGATCGGCGGCGTGGTCTTCCAGGCCGCGCAGAGCCTGCAGGTGCCGGCGTACGAGGCCACGCTCGTCGGCGTGTGGGGTGCTGCGGCGCTGCTGCAGGCGTACGCCTTCCGGGCCGTGGGTCCGCTGGTCGTCGGTGTCGCCGGGTTCGTCGGGTGGAGCCTGTGGCAGGGGCTCACCCCCGACCCGAGCTTCGCCGACGTCGTCTTCGTGGTCGTGCTGACCGGCCTCGTGGCCCTCGGCCTGGCGGCCCTGGACGACACCCACCACCGGGCCTTCGCAGCCGTGTGGCGAGCCACCGGCGCGGCGCTGCTGCTGGCCGGCCTCTTCATCTCCGCGCTGCCCGTGGACGACGACTTCACGCTGTCGGGACAGTGGTGGAACCTCACCCTGGTCGGGCTGGCCGTCGTGGCGCTCGCGGCCGGTGCGTTGCGGGGCCGCGAGCGGACGTCTCACGTCGAGCTGGCCGGCGGCGTGGTCACGTTGCTCCTCGCCCTGCTCCTGGCGGCGTGGTCTGCCGGTGCGTCCGTCGAAGAGATGACCCTGGCGACCTGGGCGCACACCGCCGTGGCCGTGGTCGGGTACGTGGCACTGGCCGTCGGGGTCGCGGTGCTGGGCACCCTGCGGGACTCGCGGACCCTCACCTCGATCTCCACCCTGGCCCTGGTCATCTTCACCACCTCCCAGAGCTTCACCGTCTTCGCCGCGGTGATCGAGGGGGCCTGGCTCTTCCTCTTCCTCGGCCTCGTCCTCCTCGGCACCGGATGGGCCTTCGACCGCGGACGCCGCCGGCTGGCTGCCGCCATCGAGACCGATACCACCCCCACCCCCACGGACGGAGCAGCACGATGAAGCGCCCACTCCTGGTCGCCGCCGTCGCCGTGGCCCAGCTCGCCTTGGTCGTGGTCGCGGTGGCACCCCAGCTCTCGGCCCGCGTGACCGGCGAGACGTACGAGTTCGCCGTCGCCCCGATCGACCCGCACGACCCCTTCCGGGGGGCGTACGTCGACCTCGACTACCCCGACCTGCGGCCGCCGGACGACTGGTCCACGCCGTCCGGCACCCCGGACGTCTACGTCGTCCTCGAGGAGAAGGACGGCCTGATGCGCGCCACCGACTGGAGCTGGCAGCGACCCGCCGAAGGCACCTACCTCAGCTGCTCGACCTCGGGCGGGCCCTTCAGCTGCGGCATCGAGTCCTGGTTCGCCGACGCCGACGAGGCGCGGCGCATCGAGGACGCGATGCGCACCGACGGGGCGATCGCAGAGGTCCGCATCGACGGTCGTGGCAACGCGGCGATCGTGAGTGTGCGCGCGAGGTGAGCGGGTACCGCTCCTGCGACTGAGGCAGGGGAGGTTTCAGGATGAGTGCGCCAGCGCCACGGGTCCGCGACGTCGACGAGCAACCGCGCAGCATCACCGCGCCGGGGATCGTGCTCGGCATCGGCCTCGGCGGCTTCGTCGACGGGATCCTGCTGCACCAGGTGCTCCAGTGGCACCACATGCTGACGAGCACCGACACCGACACCATCGGGGTCCCCTACTACCCGGCGACCACCGTGCACGGCCTCGAGATCAACACGCTGTGGGACGGCCTCTTCCACGCCTTCACCTGGCTGATGGTCCTGATCGGGATGGCGATGCTCTTCTCCCGCGTGCAGCACGGACGCGGGGCGGCGTGGCGCCACCGCACGTTGTGGGGGTGGGTGCTGGTCGGCTGGGGGCTCTTCAACCTCGTGGAGGGCACCGTCGACCACCACCTCCTCGGCATCCACCACGTCCGCAGCGGTGACCACCAGCTCGCTTGGGACCTCGGCTTCCTGGGGCTGGGGGCGATGCTGGTCCTGGTCGGCTGGCTCCTGGCGCGCACGGCTCCCGCGACCGACACGTGATCGTCTCCACACTCGTCTCCAGCCACGGCACCGGCCACGGAGCCGACGGCTCCGACACCACCCTGCTCGCGGAGCTGGCCGCCTGGCTTCCCGTGGCCGTGGTCGCAGCGGTGGGTGTCGCGTACGTCGTGCTCGCGGCACGCGCACGCCACCGTCAGGGGTGGCCGCCCGGCCGGACCCCGGCGTTCGCGACAGGCATCGCGCTCCTGGCGCTCGGCCTCACTCCGCGCTTCGACGCCGTCGCCGCGCAGGACTTCGGAGGCCACGCGGCACAGCACCTGCTGATCGCCATGGTGGCGCCACTCGCACTGGTGCTGGGCAGCCCCGTCACCCTGCTGCTGCGGACCCTGCCGCACGCGGCGGCCCGACGCCTCGGGCGCCTGCTCAACTCACCGGTCGCGCACGTGCTGACCCACCCCGTGACGGCACTCGTCCTGAGCAGCGGCGGCCTGCTCGTCCTCTACTTCACGCCGTTGTACCGGCTCAGCACCGAGCAGACGTGGGTGCACGTGCTCGTGCACCTGCACCTGGTGCTCTCCGGCTTCCTCTTCGCGTGGGTCATCGCCGGCCTCGATCCTGCGCCGCGACGAGCCGGGGTGCGCACCAGGCTCGTGGTGCTGGGGGTCTCGATCTTCGTGCACGCCTGCGTCTCCCAGCTCCTGTACGCCGGGATCTGGGTGCAGGTCGACGCACCCGTCGCACAGCTGAGGGCGGCGGGGAACCTGATGTACTTCGGCGGCGACATCGCCGAGCTGGCCCTCGCGCTCGTCATGCTGCTGGCCGCGCGACCGGACCGGGCGGAACGATCAGGAGAGGTCGTGCACCAGCGCGCGTAGGAGCTCGACCACCCCGTCGGGTCCGTCGACGACGAGGTCAGCCAGCTCCTCGAGCTCCTCGGGACCGTCGCCGCCGTGCGAGCAGACGGCCATCGTGGCGACGCCTTCGGTCCGCATGGCGCGCAGCTCGGTGAACGCCTCCACGTCACCCAGGTCGTCACCGGCGAAGAGGAAGCCCTTGGCGCTCCACTCCTCGGCGAGGCGCCTGACGGACAGCCCCTTGTGCATGCCGGGCGCCCGGACCTCGACGACGAGGCGGCCCGGTTCGACGGCGAGGCCGTGGCGCGCGGCGGCGTCGGTGACCAGCGGCAGCAGACGGGCGAAGGAGCCGGCAGGGTCGTCCAGGCGCCGGGTGTGCAGCGCGACCGCGAGCCCCTTGGGCTCGACGTAGGCGTCGGGGGCGCCGGCACGGCGTACGAGGGACGGGACCTCGCGCAGGAAGCCGGCGAGGCCGGCGGGGGGACGGGGCGACACGACGCGGCGATCCACGGCGGTCCACCGCTCGTTGCCGTACTGCCCGAGCACGAGGAAGGAGCGGTGGAGGTCGTTGATCCGGCTGCCGACCTGGTCGAGGTCGCCGAGGGCCAGCGCCTGTCGCACGGGACGACCGGTGACGACGGCGACGCCGCGGACGACCTCGCTGAGGGCGACGAGCAGGTCCGGCACCTCGGGGTGCACGTGGGCCCGGGTCGGGTCCTCCACGATGGGCGCAAGGGTGCCGTCGAAGTCGAGACCGACGACCAGGTCGCCGCCCGAACGGACGACGGCCTCGTAGAGAGCGGACGCCGAGGGGTCGGTGAAGTCCATGGGTCCTACTCAACCAGACCTTTCCCGACGGGCGGGCGTGAAGGTCGTCACCCTCGACGCGCTGGTGCCAGGACGCGCGCTGGGGTCAGCCCGTGAGGATGACGGTGAGGCGATCCAGCTTCATCGGGGGGACGGCCTCCTTGGTGCGACGGATGCCGAGGTCGAGGGCCAGCTGCTTCGCCGCGGCCTTGAGGCGGGGCGGGTGGTAGACGGTCGGCTCGGGGATGTGGCCGACCCAGTTGTCCGAGCCGACGACCTGCCAGCCGGCAGCCGTGATCTGGGAGGCGGTCCGACCCGCGAGGCCCTTGACGCCGGAGTTGTTGTAGACCTCGACGTAGACCTTGCTCCGGTCCAGCTTCGGCTTCGGCTTCGCCTTCTTCGTGGGCGTGGCCGACGGCGTGGGGTCGGGCGTCGGGGTCGGCGCGCTCTGGGCGACGTTCTCGACCTTGCGCTCGGCCTCGGGGGCGTCCTTCGTCGCGACGAAGGCGAAGCCGGCCATCGCCACGGCGATGACGCTCAGCATGACGACCGGCGAGGGGAAGGCGACGCCGCGCTCGTTGCGGCGCATGGAGGGCTTCACGATGCTCTCCTGCTCAGATCTCGAAGCCGAGGCGGCGGGCGGAGCGCTGACGCTGGCGCTGCTGACGCAGGCGGCGGAGGCGACGCACCAGCAGGGGGTCGGCCTCGAGGGCAGCCTGGGAGTCGATCAGCGCGTTGAGCACCTGGTAGTAGCGCGTCGAGCTCATGTCGAACTTCTCGCGGACCGCCTGCTCCTTCGCGCCGGCGTACTTCCACCAGTGCCGCTCGAACTCCAGGATGTCGCGGTCGCGCTCGCTCAGGCCGGCGGCCTGTTCGGCTCCGTTGCCCTTGAGGGCGTTGGCGGCGTCCATGTGCGTCTCCCAGTGTGCGTGCGTCGAACCGTGCTGCTGCGTCCACTGTAGGTGACGAACCACAACCATGTCATTCGCTTGGCGGCGCGCCGCCCCGCGGCCCGGCCGACCCGTCTCGGGCCACTCCGCACGGGCGGCGGCCGGGTGATTGCGGGCACCGTTAAGGTGAGGGCGTGACCACAGCCACAGCCGACCTCGTGATCGTGGCCAACCGTCTCCCCGTGGACGAGGTCGTCAACCCTGACGGATCCACCTCGTGGGGCCGCTCCCCCGGGGGCCTGGTGACGGCCCTTGAACCGGTGCTGCGTGCGCAGCACGGCGCGTGGGTCGGCTGGCCCGGTGGCACCGACCAGGAGATCGAGCCCTTCGAGTCCGACGGTCTCACCCTGGTGCCCGTGCCCCTGAGCGCCGACGACATCGAGCACTTCTACGAGGGCTTCTCCAACGGAACGCTCTGGCCGCTCTACCACGACGTCATCGCCAAGCCGCTGTTCCACCGCGAGTGGTGGGACGCCTACGTCGACGTCAACCGCCGCTTCACCGAGCGCGCCGCCGAGGTCGCTGCCCCCGGTGCGACCGTGTGGGTCCAGGACTACCAGCTCCAGCTGGTGCCGCAGATGCTGCGCGAGCTGCGCCCGGACCTGCGCATCGGTTTCTACCTGCACATCCCCTTCCCGCCGGCCGAGCTCTTCGCCCAGCTGCCGTGGCGCCGCCAGATCCTCGAGGGCCTGCTCGGCGCCGACCTGATCGGCTTCCAGCTCCCCGGGGCGGCCGCCAACTTCATCCGCCTCGTGCGCACCAGGGTCGGTCATCGCACCCACAAGGACACGGTGCAGATGCCGGACGGCCGCCTCGTGCGCGCTTCGGCGTTCCCCATCTCCATCGATGCCGAGGAGTTCGAGACGATGGCCCGCTCCGAGGCGGTGCAGTCCCGAGCCAAGGAGATCCGCGAGCAGCTCGGCAGCCCGAAGACGCTCTTCCTCGGCGTCGACAGGCTCGACTACACGAAGGGCATCCACGCCCGTCTGCGCGCCTACTCCGAGCTCGTTGCCGAGGGCCACGTCGACGTCAACGACGCCGTCTTCGTGCAGGTCGCGACGCCGTCCCGCGAACGGGTGGAGCAGTACCGCATCCTGCGCGACGAGATCGACCGCCTGGTGGGCCGGATCAACGGCGACCTCGGCCATTACGGTCGCCCCGCCATCGACTACCAGCACGCCTCCTTCCCCCGCGAGGAGATGGCCGCCCTCTACCGGGCGGCCGACGTGATGGTGGTGACTCCGCTGCGCGACGGCATGAACCTGGTCGCGAAGGAGTACGTCGCCTGCAAGTACGACGACGAGGGCGCCCTGGTCCTCTCGGAGTTCGCTGGCGCCGCGCACGAGCTGCGTCAGGCCTGGATGGTCAACCCCTACGACATCAACGGCATGAAGGCGACGCTGCTCGACGCCCACCGCGCCTCCCCGGAGGAGCGGCGCCGCCGCATGCGAGCGATGCGGGTGCAGGTCAAGGAGAACGACGTCGCTCGCTGGGCCGAGAACTTCCTCGGTGACCTCGCGGGCCGCTGAACCGCCTCATCCCCTGAACCGCTCCTCAGCCGTCGTCCTCGCCCTGGTCCTCGCCGAGGTGAGCCATGACGTGGACGAGGTCGTCGGTGAGTCCCTGCGAGAGCTCACCCCACCCGGGCTCGTAGCCGTAGAGCTGGCGCAGCGGCACCGCTGAGCGCTGCCCGTCGAGGATGTCGATGTCGTCGGCGGTGAGCAGGCCGGGATGCACGACCCCCACGGCCTCGGAGACCTTGAGCAGGTCGCGACGCAGGGCCAGCACGTAGTTGGCCAGCCGCTGTGTCTTCGACGTGGGGTCCAGGCCCCGGGTGTAGCGCGGATTCTGCGTGGCCACCCCGACCGGGCAGTGGTCGGTGTGGCACTTCTGCGCCTGGATGCAGCCGATGGAGAGCATCGCCTCGCGGCCCACGTTGACCATGTCGACCCCGAGCGCGAAGGCGACGAGGGCGTTCTCCGGCACGCTGGCGTAGACCCAGCGGCGCTGGTCACGCGAGAAGGGCCGCTCCTCGTCGTTGCTGGTGACGATGTACTGGCGCAGCTCCGGCCCCACCGTCTCCACCCAGTAGCGGAAGTGTCCGATCACCGGGAAGTTGCGCAGGATGGCGTGCTGCCGCTGCGTCAGGTCGTGGGCGACCACGCCCCCCAGTGCTGCTGCAGCCAGCCCTGCCACCTTGCCGCCCGTCGAAATCCGTCCCATGCCACAGGTCTAGTCGCAGGGCTCCACTCTGTCGACCCCGGGGAGTGGTGCCGCTGACGAACCCTGTTGGGCGCGATTGCATGCGACGGTGGTCGACGCGCCCCTAGGGTCGGCGCATGACCACTGACGTCCCGACCCTCGGGCGGAACGCGCTCCCGCGCGGCGTGCGCCTGGGCTACGGCTCGGGGTCGGTCGCCACCGGCGCCTTCGGGACGGTTCCGGGCCTGATGCTGCTCCCGTTCCTCACCGACACCCTCGGGATCGCTGCGCTGTGGGCCGGCCTCATCGTCTTCGCCCCCAAGGCGTGGGACGTGCTGCTCAACCCGGTCGCCGGACGGATCAGCGACCGCACGGTCGACCCGCGTGGTCCGCGCCGCCCGTGGTTGCTGCGGGCGGGGCTGCTGCTCGCCGCCGGCTTCGCGTTGATCTTCGCGGTCCCCGAGTTCGGCTCGAAGGGCCTGGAGGCCACGTGGGTGCTGGTCGCCTTCCTGGCGACTGCGACGGCGTACGCGTTCTTCCAGGTGCCCTACGTGGCGATGCCCGCGGAGATCACCGACTCCTACGACGAGCGCACCCGCCTGATGACCTGGCGGGTGGCGATCCTCGCGCTCACGATCATGCTCGCGGGCGCCACGGCGCCGTTGATCCGCAACGCCTTCGACGGCCGTACCGGCTACGCGGTGATGGGCGCCGTGATGGCCCTCGTCATCGCCGCCGGGGCCACCGCTGCGTACGCCGGCACCCGCCACGCCCCCGTCGTCACTGTCGAGGCCGGTACGGGCTCGCTCGGCGAGCAGCTGAAGGTGGTGGCCTCCTCAACCAACTTCCGGGTCCTGCTCGTCACCTTCGTCGTGCAGGCCCTGGCCACCGGCGCCATGCTCGCCGGCGTCGACTACCTCGCCGAGGAGGTGCTGGGCAGCACGGCGGCGACCACGGTGCTCTTCGTCTGCTTCGTCGGACCGGCGCTGGTGCTGACGCCGCTCTGGGCCCGGATCGGCGCCCGGATCGGCAAGCGCCAGGGCTTCACGCTCTCCTCCCTCGTGCTGGCCTCGGGCGCCCTGCTGGCGAGCACCGCGCTGGTCGCCCCGTCGTGGGTGGTCTTCGCGGCGGTCGGCCTGGTGGGAGTGGGCTATGCCGGGTGCCAGGTCTTCCCGATGGCGATGCTGCCCGACGCGGCTGCCGTGGACGCGCACGTGACCGGGGAGAACCGCATCGGTGTCTACACCGGCGTGTGGACGGCGGGCGAGACCTTCGGCCTGGCCCTGGGCCCCAGCCTGTTCGCCCTCGTCCTCACCCTGGGCGACTACCGCTCCTCCACCGACGGCAGCGCCGTCCAGCCCGACTCCGCGCTCACGGCAATCACCGTCGGCTTCAGCGTCGTACCCGCCCTCCTGGTGGTGGCCAGCCTCTGGTGGCTGCGCCGCTACTCCCTCACCGCCGCCGACGTCGAGGCCGCCCTGGCCGCCGCGACGACGCCCACCCCCAAGGACACCGAGTGATGGTCCGTTCCGACGCCCTGGCCCGACTGCACGCGATGCAGGCCGGTGACCTTCCGGTCCACGGCGGCCGGACGCTCGCCTACGTCTACGACTCCGGCCTGGCCGAGGTCGACCGCATCGGCAGGGAGGCCGTGGCAGCGTACGCAGGCTCGAACGGCCTCGACCCGACTGCCTTCCCCAGCCTGCTGCGCATGGAGAACGAGCTGGTCGGCTTCGCCGCCGACCTGCTCAACGCCCCGGACGAGGCCGTCGGCACGGTGACCTCCGGCGGCACCGAGTCGATCCTGCTGGCGGTCCAGGCCGCGCGTGACTCCCGCCCCGAGGTCGTCTCCCCGTCGATGGTGCTCCCGGAGACGGCCCACGCTGCCTTCCACAAGGCCGCGCACTACTTCGGGGTGCGGACCGTGGTGGTGCCGGTCGGTGACGACTTCCGACCCGACCCGTGGGCGATGGGGCGGGCCATCGACGGCACGACGGTGCTGGTCGTGGCCTCGGCGCCGTCCTACGCCCACGGCGTCGTCGACCCGGTCAGCGAGATCGCCGCCCAGGCCAAGGCGAAGAAGGTGCGGTGCCACGTCGACGCCTGCATCGGCGGCTGGGTGCTGCCCTACGCGGAGCGTCTGGGCCGCGACGTCGGGGAGTGGGACTTCCGCGTGCCGGGCGTCACCTCGATCTCCGTCGACACCCACAAGTACGCCTACACCCCGAAGGGCACGTCGGTGCTGCTCCACCGCTCCCCCGCCCTGCGGCGGGCGCAGTACTTCGCCTCGGCCCGGTGGCCGGGCTACACGATGCTCAACGCCACGACGCAGTCGACGAAGTCGGGCGGGCCGCTGGCGGGCGCGTGGGCGGTCGTCACGACCCTGGGCGACGAGGGCTACCTCGCGCTCACCGAGCAGGTCCTCGGCGCGGTCGACCGACTCGTGGCCGGCGTCGCGCAGGTGGACGGCGTACGCGTGGTCGTGCCGCCCGACGCGACGCTGGTGGCGCTCGCCTGTGACGAGACCCTCGACCCGTTCACGCTGACCGACGAGATGACGGCGCGGGGCTGGTACGTCCAGCCGCAGATGTCGTTCCGAGGGCGGCCCGCCACCGTGCACCTGTCGGTGAGCGCGGCGACGGCCGACGTGGTCGACGACTTCCTCGAGGCCCTGGACCAGGCGGCGAAGGCCTCGGTGGCCGCCGGTCCCGTGGTCGTGGACCCGGGCGTGGT